>CAMFJT010000195.1 GCA_945957125.1 uncultured Rhodospirillales bacterium
GCCAGCCCGTTCATGTGATAGAGCGGCGCGGCGACCAGCGAGCGCTGGCCCTGCGGCACCGGCCGGCGGACGCGTTGGCTCATCGCCCAGAGATGGGAGTAGTGCGACAGCACCACGCCCTTGGGTCGGCCGGTCGAGCCCGAGGTGTAGAGGAACATCGCCGGTTCCTCGGGTTTCATCGCCAGCGGCGTGAACGGACCCTCGTCGAGGAGGCTCTCCCAGTCCCGGTCGAAGGAGACTTTCGGCACCGAGTCGGGGGCGAGCGCCAGGCGGGCGTCGTCGCCGATCACCAGCTTCGCGTCCGAATCGCCCACGATGTAGGCGACCGTCTCGGCCGGCAGCTTCCAGTTGACCGGCACGGAGACGAGACCCGCCTGCATCGTGCCGAGAAAGGTGAGCAGGAACTCCGCCCGGTTGGCCGACAGGATCGAGACCCGGTCGCCACGCTGCAGCCCGCGTTTCAGCAGGCCGCGCGCGACGGCGCCGCTCAGCCGCAGCATGTCGGCGTAGCTGTAGCGCCGTTCGCTGCCGTTGCCGCCTTCGTCGATCAGCGCCAGCGATTGCGCCGGCACGTCGCGCGACAGCGCATCGCCCTGGTTGTCGTACTTGAGGTTGCCCATCATTGGCTGGGACCGCGCCACTCCGTGGCGCTCATGATCTTGAGCGCCATGGAATGGCGCGGTCCCGGCGAAGACATGATCGTCATCCGGCAATGCTCCTATTCGATGAACTCCAGCACCGCGTTCACCGCCTCCTTCGCCGGCACGACGATGCGGCCGGCGTCCTGCGTGAAGGCGATCTTGCCGGCTTGCAAGGCTTGCGCCGCCTTGGCGAGCGATGTCGTGCGGAACGTCAGGCCTGCCATGTACGCCTTGCGGCCCGCCGCGTCGGGCACGGCGTCGCCGACCTGTGCCTTCAGCTCGCTTTCTGTCACGATGTCGAAGCGCGAATTGCCGATCACGACCGTCTTGCCGCCCTTGATGTCGCGCACCGCCCCGGGGCCGAACATATCCACGTAGAGCTTCGCGCCGGCGGCGGGATCCGGTTCGACGATCAGCGCGCGCTGGACGGCGACGGTGCCGTTGGCGTGATGGCGCCATTCGTCCCGCCACACGAGGTCGCGGGTGAAGTGATGGCAGTAATAGACTCGGCCGTAAGGCACGACGCCGCTCTTCATGCGCACGGTGCGGAAGCGAGCGTCACCCTGGCCGCCGTCGTACTTCACGGGGCGCGTGAACTCGACCGGCGGCTCGACCGGGACGCCGGCTTTGGAGAGCGCGCCGTAGGTGACCGCAGAATCCTCCGAGCCGAACACCAGCCCGTTCAGGCCGAAGGGAAAGTCGAGCAGATCGAGACGGCCGGACGTCGCCCCCTTCGGCACCGCGATCAGCTCGAGATAGTCGGTCCCGAACATCGCGAGATGGTTCATGGAACCGAGCGAGTGATAGCCGCGCTCGGTCAGCGTGAAGCCGAGTCGCCGGTAGACATCGGCGGCATGGTCCATGTCGTCGCGTGCGTTGATCACGACGTGATCGAGCGTTGCCACAGGTAGCGTCATGTCGATTCCCTTCACCGGTGCCGTATCCTGACACGGCCGAGCCGTCTGGGTTTTTTGTATTCCCTGCGGATCGCCGTGCGCGCGGAAATGATTTCCAACATCTGGCGCGATGGAAGAATGAACGTCCAATTGTCGCGCGCGCCACAAGATTCTGATCGTGTGGCCCATATTTTGCTGCACGGCGCCGTGGCCGGACGTTAGGCTCATCTCGCGTATCGTACTTGGGGATCCGGACATGACCGCTCAATTCCGTACCACACGCCGCGCCACGCTCGCCGGTCTGTCGATGCTTGCTCTTGCCGGCGGCGCGCGAGCGCAGGCGGCGAAGAAGGGCGGCACGCTCACCTTCGTTCAGAACGCCGAGCCGACGACGCTGGTGTCCCTCACGACAGTTGCCACGCCGTCGCTGACCTGCAGCGCGAAGACCACGGAAGGATTGCTGGAATACGACTACGACATCAAGCCGCGCCCGGCCCTGGCGACCGAATGGTCGATCAGCCCCGACGGCACGCGCTACAGCTTCAAGCTCCGGCCGAACGTGAAGTTCCACGACGGCAAGCCGTTCACCTCGGCCGACGTCGCCTACTCGATCCAGCTGCTCAAGACGGTGCATCCGCGCGGCCGCAACACCTTCGCCAACGTCGTCGAGGTGCAGACGCCCGACCCGCTGAGCGCGATCATCGTGCTGTCGAAGCCCGCGCCGTACCTCATCAAGGCGTTGACGGCGGCTGAATCGCCGATGCTGCCCAAGCATGTCTACGAAGGCAGCGATCCGCTGACCAACCAGAACGGCAATGTGCCGATCGGCACGGGCCCGTACCTCTTCAAGGAATGGGTGCGCGGCAGCCATGTCATCTACGAGCGCAATCCGAACTACTGGGATCCCGACCTGCCGCGCATCGACCGCATGGTCTGCAAGTTCGTGCGCGATGCCGGTGCCCGCTCGGTCGCCTTCGAGAACGGCTCGGGCGACATCGGCTATCGCACGCCGGTCGCGCTGGCCGATCTCGATCGGCTGAAGAAGGTGCCGCACCTGGTGTTCAGCACCGACGGCACGAGCTACTCGTACAATGTCCAGACCATGCAGTTCAATCTGGACAGCCAATACTTCAAGCACCTCAAGGTGCGGCAGGCCGTGGCGCATGCGATCGATCGCGCCGCGATGCTCAAGGCCGTCGCCTACGGTTACGGCACGGTCTGCGCCGTGCCGATCTCGCCCAAGAGCGAGTTCCACGATCCGACGCCCAGCCCCTATGCCTACGATCTCAAGAAGGCCGAGCAACTGCTCGACGAGGCGGGCTTCAAGCGCGGCGCCGACAAGATCCGCTTCAAGGTGCCGATGGATTTCAACCCGATCGGCGACGAGAGCCGCAAGGTCTGCGAGTTCACACGCGCCGCGCTCGGCCGCATCGGTATCGCGGTCGAGATCCGCGCCCAGGATCTCTCGGCGTTCTCCAAGCGCATCTATACCGACCGCGAGTTCGACTTCACCTACAACGGCCATTCGAACCTGTTCGATCCGACCGTCGGCGTGCAGCGCATCTACTGGTCGAAGAACTTCAAGAAGGGCGTGCCGTTCTCCAACGCGTCGAACTACAACAACCCCAAGGTCGATGCGCTTCTCGAAGGCGCCGCGGTCGAGAACGATCCGGTCAAGCGCAAGGCGATGTTCATCGAGTTCCAGAAGATCTACGCCGAGGACGTGCCCGACCTCAGCCTCTACACGCCGCTCTATCTCACCATCAAGAACAAGCGAGTCCACGAGGACTCCCCGACCGCCGACGGCGTGGAGTCCAACATGTCCCGCGTCTGGCTCGATGCGTAAGGCCTTTCCGTCGGATTTCTCTCTTCTCTCATGTTCCTCTCCCCCTAGCGGGGGAGAGGAGAAAGAAAAGAAGAAGAGCTTACGCACGAGCGAGACCCGATGAGGATGGGCCGGCGCATCGCGGCGACGCTGCGGCGGACGGCGATCCATGCCGGGCCGACGGTGCTCGGCATCATCGTGCTCGACTTCCTGTTCCTGCAGCTCATGCCGGGCGACGCCGCCGACGTGATGGCGATCGAGGCGGGCTCGGCCACCGCCGAGACCATGGCGATGATGCGCGAGCGTTTCGGGCTCGACCAGCCGGTGCTGAGCCAGCTCGCGAGCTTCCTCGGGCATCTCGCACAGCTCGATCTCGGCTACTCGCCGCGCTTCAACGCCTCGGTGCTCGACATCATCATGGCGCGGCTGCCCAACACCGTCCTGCTGATGCTGACCGCGCTGTCCTTTGCCCTGCTGCTCGGCATCGTCCTGGGCTCGGTGATGGCGGCCTGGGCCGGGCGCTGGCCGGACCGCGTGCTCTCCGTCGTCGTTCTGCTGCTCTATTCGATGCCCGGCTTCTGGGTCGGGCTGATGGCGGTCGTGCTGTTCTCGGTCAAGCTCGGCTGGCTGCCCAACGACAGCAACATGACCATCGGTTCCGATTTCACCGGCTGGGCGCTGATCGCCGATCGCGCCGCCCATCTCGTGCTGCCGGCGCTGGCGCTCGCCTCGTTCTTCGTCGCGGTCTATGCCCGGCTGGTGCGCGCCTCGATGCTGGAGGTGCAGCGCCAGGATTTCATGCGCACCGCGCATGCCAAGGGGCTGCATCCGTTTCTCATCCAGCTCCGCCACGCGCTGCGCAACGCGCTGATCCCGGTGACCACGGTCGCCGGCATGCATCTCGGCAATCTCCTCGGCGGCGCCGTTGTGGTCGAGACGCTGTTCGGCTGGCCCGGCATGGGACGGCTCGCGCTCGAGGCCGTGCTTGCACGCGACTTCTCGGTGCTGCTCGGCGTGCTGCTGCTGTCCTCGCTGCTGGTGATCGTCGCCAACGTGGCGATCGACCTGCTGCATGCCTGGCTCGATCCCCGCATCGGTGAGGCGTGACGTGACAGTCGACGCCGAGCTCACGCCCAAGGTCGCGGATGTCGGCAGCCGCGCCGCGCCGCGCAAAGGCCGGCGCCTGCGCGCGTTCCTGCGCAACCCGACTTTCATTGCGGGCGTGGCGATCCTCGGCTTCTTCGTGCTGCTCGCCCTGTTCGCCGACATGCTTTTCCCGGGTGACCCGATGGACATGGTGGCCCAGCCGCTGCTGTGGCCCGGCGACGATGCGCAATATCCGCTCGGCACCGATTCGCTCGGCCGCGACGTGCTGGCCCAGCTCGTCCACGGCACGCGCGCCTCGCTGCTGGTCGGCTTCTTCGCGGCGGCGATCGGGCTGGCCATCGGCATGGCGGTCGGCGCGGCGGCGGGCTTCTTCGGCGGCTGGACCGACACGCTGCTGATGCGGCTGGTCGAGCTGTTCCAGACCACGCCGACCTTCCTGCTGGTGATCGTCATCCTGGTGATCGTCGATCCCAGCCTGCCGACCATCGCCATGGCGATCGGCGTCTCTTCGTGGCCCACGGTGGCGCGGCTGGTGCGGGCGCAGTTCCGCTCCCTGCGCGAGGCCGATTTCGTGATGGCCGCGCGCAGCCTGGGCTATTCGCGCTTGCGCATCATCGTGCAGGAGATCCTGCCCAACGCCCTGCCGCCGGTGATCGTGGCGGCCTCGGTGATGATCGCCAACGCGATCCTGACCGAAGCCGGTCTCAGCTTCCTCAACATGCGCGATCCCAACGTGCTGAGCTGGGGCGGCATGATCGGCGACGGCCGCGACCAGCTCCGCAACGCCTGGTTCCTGACCGCCCTGCCCGGCGCGGCGATCGCGATGGCCGTACTGTCCCTCAATCTCGTCGGCGACGGCCTGAACGAGATCCTCAATCCGCGGTCCGACCAGTCATGAGCGGGACGAACTCCCCGTCGTCCCGACCGGAGCCGAGCGCAGCGAGGCGCAGCGGAGGGACCTCTTCATGGGGCGGCCGCCGGGATGAGCAGGTCCCTCGACTACGCTTCGCTCCGCTCGGGACGACAAGAAAATGAGCCTGCTGTCGGTCGAGAAGCTCACCGTCGCCTTTCCCGGCCAGGTCGCGGTGCGCGAGACGAGCTTCGCCATCGCGCCGGGCGAAACGCTGGCGCTGGTGGGCGAATCCGGCTGCGGCAAGTCGGTGACGGCCTTCTCGGTGATGCGCCTGCTGCCGCCCAACGCCCGGGTCGCGTCGGGCCGCATCCTGCTCGAGGGAACCGACCTGCTCGCGCTCTCGCCGGCAGGGATGCGCGAGGTGCGGGGCAAGCAGATCTCGTTGATCCAGCAGGAGCCGATGACCTCGCTCAACCCCGTGCTGTCGATCGGCCTGCAGATCGCCGAGGTCCTGCGCCGGCACGAGAAGGTTTCTCGCAAGCAGGCCCGGGCGCGGGCAATCGAGCTGCTCGACCTGGTCAGCATCCCCGACGCGCACCGCCGGATCGATGACTATCCGCACAATCTCTCCGGCGGCATGCGCCAGCGCGTGATGATCGCCATGGCGGTCGCCTGCCATCCGAAGCTGCTGATCGCCGACGAGCCGACCACGGCGCTCGACGTCACGACGCAGGCGCAGGTGCTCGATCTGCTCGACGACCTGCGTCATCGGCTCGGCATGGCGGTGCTGCTGATCACCCACGATCTCGGCGTCGTGGCGCAATGGGCCGATCGCATCTCCGTGATGTATGCCGGCCGCATCGTCGAGCAGGCCGGCATCAAGCCGTTCTTCGCCGAGCCGCTGCATCCCTATTCGCGCGGGCTGCTCGGCGCGCGAGTCGATGTCGAGGCCGACGAGCACTATTCGCGCAACCGGCTGAGCGAGATTCCCGGCAGCGTCGGCTCGGCGCTGGGCGAGGCGGGCTGCTCGTTCGCGCCGCGCTGCCCGATCGCCGTGCCGGGCTGCCGCATCGCTCCGCCGCCGCTCGTCGCCCACGGCGAACGCGCCGTCGCTTGCCCGAGGGTTGGGGCGTGACGATGGTAGGCTTGCGTCATCTCCTTCGTTTCACCTCATGTTCCTCTCCCCCGCTAGGGGGAGAGGCTAGGAGAGGGGGCTGCGCTCGGTCGTCGAGCGTGCGTCGCCCCCTCTCCCCGCCTCTCCCTCGAGCGGGGGAGAGGAGTTCGAAAGAGGAAAACTTGAGAGGGGGCAGCGCACGATGACCGCGCTCCTCTCCGTGCGCGACCTGCACACGCGCTACGCCGTCGGCAGGCAGGTGCTGCGCGCGGTCGATGGCGTGTCGTTCGAGATCCAGCGCGGCGAGACGGTCGGGCTGGTGGGCGAATCGGGTTGCGGCAAGTCCACGCTGGGCAAGACCGTCCTGCGCCTCGTGCCATCGGCGGAGGGCGCGATCGTGCTCGACGGCGCGGACATCACGCGGCTGGGCGACACCGCGCTGGCGCCGCACCGCCGGCGCATGCAGATGATCTTCCAGGACCCGTTCGGCTCGCTCAATCCGCGCCAGACGATCCGCACCGTGCTCGACACCGCGCTGAAGGTCCATCGCCTGGGCGACCGGCCCGAGCGCGAGCGGCAGATGCGCGAGATCGTGGCGCGGGTCGGCCTGCCGGCCGATGCGCTCGATCGCTACCCGCACGAATTCTCCGGTGGCCAGCGCCAGCGCATCGGCATCGCCCGCGCGCTGGTGCTGCGCCCGGCGCTGATCGTGTGCGACGAGCCGGTCTCTGCGCTCGACGTGTCGATCCAGGCGCAGATCCTGAACCTGCTGGTCGAGCTCAAGCGCGATCTCGGACTCAGCTACCTGTTCATCAGCCACGACCTGTCGGTGGTGCGCTACTTCGCCGACCGGGTGCTGGTGATGTATCTCGGCCGCATCGTGGAAAGCGCGCCGCACGGCACCTTGTTCCGCGACCCTCGCCACCCGTACACAAGGGCCTTGTTCGCGGCGGTGCCCTCGGCCGATCCGACCCACAAGCGGAGCGCGCCGCCGATCAAGGGTGAGCTTGCGACCACGGATGTAACGGCGAGCTGCCGGTTTTATTCACGCTGCCCGGCTGCCACCGAGCGCTGCCGGACGGAAGAGCCGCTGCTGCGGCCGATTGGAGAAGGACATCATGCCGCCTGCCATTTCGCCTGACAAGGTTCGCCCCGCGGACCAGGTCCGCCTCGCGGTGGACATCGGCGGAACCTTCACGGACGTGGTGCTGGAGACGCCCCAGGCGCGCTGGTCGGCGAAGGTGCTGACGACCAAGGCGGCGCCGGAAGAGGGCGTGCTCGACGGCATGCTGAAGGCGCTGGCACTGGGCAAGGTCGAGCCGGGCCAGGTCGGGCTGATCGTGCATGGCACGACGCTGGCAACCAACGCCATCATCGAACGCAAGGGGGCGAAGACCGCGCTGGTCACCACCCAGGGTTTCCGCGATTCGATCGAGATGGCGCAGGAGAATCGCTTCGAGCAGTACGACATCTTCATCGAGAAGCCCGAGCCGCTGGCGCCGCGCACCTTGCGCTTCACCGTGCCCGAGCGGATCGACGCCAAGGGCGGCGTGCGGCTGCCGCTCGACGAGGCGGCCGTCGAAGCGCTCGCCGAGACGTTGAAGGCCAAGGGCATCGAGGCAATCGCCATCGGCTTCCTGCACAGCTACGCCAATCCCGCGCACGAGCGGCGCGCGGCTGAGATCCTGGCGGCGAAGCTGCCCGGCGTGCGCCTCTCGATCTCGTCGGAGGTCTGTCCCGAGGTGCGCGAGTACGAGCGCTTCTCGACGACCTGCGCCAACGCCTATGTCCAGCCGCTGATGGCGCGCTATCTCGAGAGCCTGCAGAGCCGCGTCCGCGCCGAGGGATTCGGCTGCCCGCTGCTGCTGATGACCTCGGGCGGCGGCCTCACCACCTTGGAGACGGCGGCCCGCTTTCCCATCCGCCTGGTGGAATCGGGGCCGGCCGGCGGCGTGATCCTGTCGACCTGGATCGCCGGAACCATGGGCATCGACCGCATCCTGTCGTTCGACATGGGCGGCACGACTGCCAAGATCTGCATCATCGACGACGGCAAGCCGATGGCCTCGCGCAGCTTCGAGGTCGATCGCCGCTACCGCTTCATGAAGGGCAGCGGACTGCCGGTGCGCATTCCCGTGATCGAAATGGTCGAGATCGGCGCGGGCGGCGGCTCGCTGGCCGGCGTCGATGCGATGAAGCGCATCACCGTGGGGCCCGAAAGCGCCGGCTCCGATCCCGGCCCGGCCTGCTATCGGCTCGGCGGCACCCGGCCGGCCGTGACCGACGCCAACGTCGTGCTGGGCCGCATCGATCCCGACCGCTTCGCCGGCGGCTCGATCCAGCTCGACGCCGGGCTGAGCCGGCAGGCGCTCGACGCCCATGTCGGCGGCAAGCTCGAGCTCGACACGACGATGGCCGCCTTCGGCGTCTCCGAGGTGGTCGAGGAGAACATGGCCAACGCCGCGCGCGTTCATGCCGTCGAGCGGGGCGCGGAGCTGGAAGGGCGCACGCTGATCGCCTTCGGCGGCGGCGCGCCGCTCCATGCCGCGCGGCTCGCCGAGAAGCTCGGGATCGCCGACGTGCTGATCCCTGCCAGTGCCGGCGTCGGCTCGGCGGTCGGCTTCCTGCGCGCGCCGATTGCCTTCGAGGTGGTGCGCAGCCGCTTCGCGCGGCTGTCGACCTTCGACCCGGCGGCGATCAACGCGATGTTCGAGGAGATGGCGACGGAGGCGACGGATGTCGTCAAGCTCGGCGCCGGGTCTGCGCCGATCACGATCAGCCGCAGCGCCGACATGCGTTATGCCGGCCAGGGCCACGAGATCCTGGTCGAATTGCCCGACGGGCCGTTCACGAAGGATTCGGTCGCCGAGCTGCAGAAGCGTTTCGACGCCGGCTATCGCGCCTTGTTCAACCGCGTGATCCCCGCGCTCGACATCGAGGTCGTGGGCTGGATCCTGAAGGCCGAAGCGCCGGCGCCCGGCACCAGCCGTCCCGAGCAAAGCGAAGATGCGAGCGCCCGAGACAGGGAGGCCGTTCGTTCCGATCAGGCCGACCGCAAGATGTTCGACCCCCACCGGCGTGAGTTCGCCGACGTGCCGGTCTATGCTCGCAGCGCGCTGACGCCCGGCCAGTCGATCCAGGGGCCCGCCGTCATCGCCGAGGACGAGACCACGACCATCGTCACCTCGGGCTTCACCGCCACGCTCGATCCATCGGGCGCCATCCGTCTCTTGGCCCGCAAGGCCGTTCTGCAGGAGGCCGCGCAATGACGTCGCGTTCGAACCATCCGCTGAGCCGCATCGAATACCAGGTGATGTGGAACCGCCTGATCTCCGTCGTCGAGGAGCAGGCGCAGACGCTGGTGCGGACAGCCTTCGGCACGGCCACGCGCGAGGCGGGCGATCTCTCGGCCGGCGTCTACGACACCAAGGGCCGCATGCTGGCGCAGGCCGTCACCGGCACGCCGGGCCATGTGAACTCGATGGCGATGAGCACCGGCTACGTGCTCGAGAAGGTGCCGATCGAGAAGATGAACGAGGGCGACGCCTTCATCGTCAACGATCCGTGGCAGGGCACCGGCCACCTGAACGACATCGTGATCGTCACGCCGACCTTCCGGCGCGGCAAGCCGGTCGGGCTCTTCGCCTGCACCTTGCACGTCGTCGATATCGGCGGCCGCGGCATCATCGGCGAGGCGAAACAGGTCTACGAGGAAGGCATCTACCTGCCGATCACCAAGATCGTCGATCGTGGCGAGATGAACGAATGGCTGATCGACATCATCAAGGCCAACGTGCGCGAGCCGATCCAGGTGATCGGCGACATCTATTCGGAGATCGCCAGCAACGAGGTCGGCGGCAAGCGGCTGGTCGCCATGATGGACGAGTTCGGCCTCGAGCATCTCGACGATCTGGCCAAGCACATCCTCGACCATTCGCGCGAGGCGAGCCTGGAGGCGATCAACAAGCTGCCGCACGGCACCTACCACAACACGATGATGGTCGACGGCATCAACGGCAAGCCGATGGAGCTGAAGGCCAAGCTCACCATCGGGCCGGACGGCATCGACGTCGATTTCGCGGGGTCGGCCGGCATCGTGCAGCTCGGCATCAACGTGCCTCTCTGCTACACCGAGGCCTATACGAGCTTCGGTGTGAAATGCATCGTGGCGCCGCACGTGCCGAACAATGCCGCCTCGCTGGCGACGATCCGCGTGACCGCGCCGGAAGGCTGCATCCTCAACGCCAAGCACCCCGCGCCGGTCGCCGGCCGCTCGATCATCGGCCAGATGCTGCCCGACGTGGTGTTCGGCTGCCTGCAGCAGGCGATGCCGCAGGGCGTGCCGGCCGAGGGCACGTCGTGCCTGTGGAACGTGCGGCTGATGGGCGGCATGGGCAGGGTCGATGCCGATCCGGAGAAGCTGAAGGGCGCCACCTCCTACAACGTCACCGGCTTCCATTCGGGCGGCACGGGTGCGCGGCCCAAGCTCGACGGGCTGAGCGCCACGGCCTTTCCCAGCGGCGTGCGCAACGTGCCGGTCGAGATCACCGAGACCAACGCGCCGGTGCTGGTGTGGAGCAAGGAGTACCGCCAGGATTCCGGCGGCGCCGGCGAGTTCCGCGGCGGGCTGGGCCAGGTGATGGAGATCGAGACCGCCGAGGATATGCCGTTCGCGATCTCGACCAGCTTCGACCGCGTGGTCTATCCGCCGCGCGGCCGCGCCGGCGGCGGCAACGGCATGACCGGCCGGGTCGAGACCCGCAGCGGCCGTACCCTGCCGCCCAAGGCGCAATCGACCATCGCGGTCGGCGACCGGCTGATCGTCGCCATGCCCGGCGGCGGCGGTTACGGCGACCCGCACAAGCGCCCGGCCGAGAAGGTCGCCGACGACGTGGCCCGCGGCCTGGTCTCGGTCGAGGCCGCGCGCGAGCACTACGGCGTGGCGGTGAGCGGCGAGGGCGTGCTCGACGAGGCCGAGACCGCGCGCCTCAGGACGAAGGTGGCAGCGGAGTAAAGCCCGATCCTTCTCCTCCCCCGAAGACGGGGGAGGAGAAAAGAACTCGCTTCTGCGTCAGCGGCCCGACATCAGGGCCGGCACGAAGGCATTGAGCGCCTTGTCGGCGTCGGCGGCGGTCTGGCCGCCCTTCTGCATCCAGTTGATGACGATCTTCAGGAAGTGCTCGCGATAGCCGATGAGCAGGATCTTGCCGGAGATCCGGCCGGCAGCGCCGCCCGACGCACCGAAGGTGGTGCAGCGGAACGTGTAGGGGCCGTAGGTACAGGCCGACGGCACCGCAGGCTTCTCGAAGGCCGACAGGCCCGCCGAGGCGGCCTGCTGGGCCAGGCTCGACAGCTCGTCGTTGAACTGATTCAGGATCGCGGGATGGCTGCTGCCGTTCGGCGCGCGCCGGGAGCTGCCATAGATGTCGACGATGATCTCCATGCCGTTGGGCACGCTGTACTGGTAGCTCGAGCCGCCGCCCTTGCTGGCCGACTGGACCAGCGTCGCGCCGCCGAGCGTCGGCGGAAAGGACAGCTTGGTCCCCGGCTCGACGGAGGGCGCCTGCGCGAGCGCGGCGGTCAGCGGCAGAAAGAGCGCGAGGAGGAGGGCCGAGATCCTGAACAGGCTTCGCCTCGTCGTGAGTCTTCCGCTGCGGGCGCGCCACTGGAGTGGCGCGCCCCCAGCGGAACTCAGGACGACAGAACGACTGCT
>CAMFJT010000196.1 GCA_945957125.1 uncultured Rhodospirillales bacterium
CCTCTTCGAGCAGCGTCCAGTCGATCGCGTCGCGGCCGGGCTTCTTCTTGATGTAGCCCATCTCCATGACGCTGTCGGTGCGGTCGAGGATGAATTGCGTCTGGCTGCGCGCGTCGACGATCGCGGGCTGCTTGCCCTGGGCGATCTTCGCGTTCTCCATCGAGGTCTTGTAGTAGGCGCCGACCAGCTCCTTCAGGACCTCGTCCGGCTTCTGCTCGGCGTCGTACTGCGCCTGCATCATCGACTTGATGATGGCCTTCAGCCCGGCGGGATTGTCCTTGATCAGGCTGGCGCGGGCGGCCAGCACGCAGTCGGTGTAGCCCTTGCCGTACATGTCCACGCCGTCGGTCAGCATGACCGCGCCCTTGACGTCGTTCACCAGCGCCGAGGCGTAGGGCTCGATGGTGCAGATCCAGTCGAGCGCTCCGGCCTTGAACGCCTCGATCGCCTCAGGCGTGTTGCCCATGTAGCGGACCTTCACGTCCTTGAAGGAGACGTTGTGCTTCTTCAGGTAGTCGTAGGGCATCACCTCCAGCGTATCGAGCTGGAAGGTGCCGAGCGTCTTGCCCTTGAGCTTCTCGGCGGTATCGAGCCCCGGCCGCGCGACGATGGCGCAGCCCTCGACGCCGCCGCCGGCGACGATCTTGACCGGTGCGCCGGCATCGTAGAGCGCCATGAACGAGGTATAGGGCATCAGGCCGACATCGACCTGCCCCATACCGAGGAACGTCACCATCTCCGCCTGGGTCGGCGTGTTGACGAACTCGAGCTCGACGCCCGCCGCCTTCGAATACTGGCGCGCATGGGCGAGGAAGATGTTGAGATTGCAGAAGCCCGAGCCGTGCGTCGACTTGATGCCGGCCGCCGCGTGCGCGCCGCCCATCATGGCGCCGCCGACGCCCATGCTGATCGTCGTGACCGCGGCGGCCCTCTTCAGGAAGCCGCGGCGCGAAGATACCGCGCGGCCGGAGAAATCCATGTCGGTAAGCTTGGGAAAGTGCGTACAGCCAATGCGATCACACATGATGGCCTCCTCGGGGGCAGCGGACATTTTCGGAAGAATGGACCGGGCGGTCGGTATCAGGGCTCTGACGACTCCATCGTCGGCACGCCAACCGAAGAGAACCGCTGACGCGGCCTGCGCTCATGCAGATGGGGATGCAAGCCATGTGCCACGCCGCGCGGTGCGCAGGATGAGCGGACCAGGGTGACTTTGCTGCACCGCACTCGCTCAAATACTGGTCAACTGGTCAAAACTTGTCCCACCACGATGCGGCGCGCGACCTCCCGTCGGTTGACTTTGACGGTCAGATGTCCCAATCCGCCGAGCCAGCTAAGCGTCCGTAACAATTGGAGGAAATCGCCATGTCGATCTCGCGCCGGCGCCTTCTTGCCGCCACGGCGGCAGCCCCGCTCGCCGCTCCCTGGATCGCCGGGACTGCCCGCGCCGAGGGCAAGCAGCTCAAGATCTCGCACCAGTTCCCCGGCGGCACGATCGATTCGGGCGATTTCCGCGACCAGCTCTGCCGCCGCTTCGCCGCCGCGCTGGCCAAGCGCACCAACGGCGCGCTGACTGCCGAGGTCTACCCCAACTCCTCGCTGGTCAAGACGGTGGCGCAGTATTCGGCGATCCGTCGCGGCGCGCTCGACATGACGCTCTATCCGCTGAACTACGCCGGCGGCGAGGTCAGCGAGTACAATATCGGCTTCATGCCGGGCGTGGTCAGCTCCTACGCCCAGGGCTACGCCTGGAAGACGGCGGAGATCGGCAAGCGCCTGACCGCCCTGATGGCGGAGAAGGGCGCCGTTTGCGTCACCTGGCTGTGGCAGGCCGGCGGTGCAGCGAGCCGGGATGCCAAGCCCGTCCTGGTGCCCGAGGATGTGAAGGGCAAGAAGGTGCGCGGCGGCAGCCGCGAGATGGACCTGATGCTCAAGGGTGCCGGCGCCTCGGTCGTGTCGATGCCGTCCAACGAGCTCTATGCGGCGATGCAGACCGGCACGATGGACGTAGCCATGACCTCGTCGACCAGCCTGATCTCGTTCCGGCTGGAGGAGATCGCCAAGAGCCTGACCAGCGGCCGCAACAAGGGCTTCTTCTTCATCTTCGAGCCGCTGTTGATGTCCAAGCAGGTTTTCGACTCGCTGCCGAAGGACCAGCAGGCGGCGATCATGGACATCGGTGCCGAGATGGAGAAGTTCGGCGAGGAGAAGGCCAAGGCCGACGATGCGGAAGTCGTGAAGGTCTACGACAAGCGCGGCATCAAGGCCTACGACATCGACCAGGCGCAGGCGGACAAGTGGAAGGCCGTGGCGCGCGATACCTGCTGGAAGGAATATGCCGACAAGTCGGCCAGCAACGCCGAGTTCCTGAAGCTGTCCCAGGCGGTGCCGGCGGCGTGAGGTTCCTCGCTCCCCTCAACAGGGCGATCGTCTTCCTGTCGGCGGTCGCCCTCGTTCTCGCCTCCTGCGTGCTGACCTACTCGGTCGTGCTGCGCTACTTCACGCCCGAGCCGACCGATTGGCAGGACGAGTTCTCGGTCTTCCTGCTGATCGGCGTGACCTTCCTGTCGGCCGCCTGGGTCCATTCGCAGCGCGGCCATATCGGCATCGAGGCGGTTGCCGGCCTGCTCTCGCCCCGCGCCAACCGCATCAGGTTCTTCATCGTCGACATGCTGAGCGCCGCTTTCTGCGCCTTCTTCGCCTGGAAATCATGGACCCTGCTGCACGAGGCCTGGGTCGAGGGCTACGTGAGCGCTACGGCCTGGGCGCCGCCGCTCTGGATCCCCTACCTCGCCATGGCCGCGGGCATGACGCTGCTGACGCTGCAGATCGTCGTCCAGGCCTTCGTCTCCAATTCTGTCCCCCGCGGAACGCACGAACCATGAGCGCATTCGAGATCGGAGCGCTCTATGGCGGCTTCACCCTTCTGGTCATGTTCTCGGGCATGCCGATCGCCTTCTCGCTGGGGCTGGTCGCGACCGTATTCATGGTCTTCTTCATGCCGCCGGCCGCCCTCGATACGGTGACGCAGAACGTCTACGAGGAGATGTCGTCGATCACGCTGCTGTCGATCCCGCTGTTCATCCTGAAGGGCGCCGCGATCGGCCGCTCGCCGGCGGGACGCGACCTCTATTCCGCGCTGCATGTCTGGATGAGCCGCGTGCCGGGCGGGCTGGGAATCGCCAACGTCTTCGCCTGCGCGCTGTTCGCCGCCATGGCAGGCTCGAGCCCCGCGACCTGCTCGGCGATCGGCTCGGCCGGCATCCCGGAGATGAGGAAGCGCGGCTATCCCGGTGGCTTCGCGGCGGGGCTGATCGCCGCCGGCGGCACGCTCGGTATCCTGCTGCCGCCCTCGATCACCATGATCCTCTATGCCGTCGCGTCGGAGCAGTCGCTCGGCAAGCTGTTCCTCGCCGGCATCGGCCCGGCGCTCCTGCTGGTCCTGTTCTTCGCCGCCTACGCTGCCTGGCGCTATGCCTACGAGGCGCGCCATGCGGAAGCCGGGTCGGCGCTGCTGGCCGACGAGCATTTCACGCTCGGCCAGAAGTTCGCCGCCCTGCCCCGCGTGCTGCCGTTCGTGCTGTTGCTGACCGGCGTGATGGTGGCGCTGTACGGCGGCTTCGCCACGCCGTCGGAGACCGCCGGCCTCGGCGCCATCCTGGCCCTCGTGCTGATCGCGTTCATCTACAACACCTGGCGGCCGAAGCAGCTCGAGCCGATCATGGTCAACACGATCCGAGAATCGACCATGCTGATGCTGATCATCGGCATGTCGCTGTTCTACTCCTACGTCATGAGCTACCTGCACATCAGCCAGTCGGTCGCGAGCTGGATCGTGGCGCAGCAGCTCTCGCGCTGGGTGCTGCTGGCGGCCATCCTGCTGATGGTCGTGGTGCTGGGCTTCTTCCTGCCGCCGGTCTCGATCATCCTGATGACCGCGCCGATCATCCTGCCGCCGCTCAAGGCCGCCGGCTTCGACCTGATCTGGTTCGGCGTGATCATGACGATCGTGATGGAGATGGGCCTGATCCATCCACCGGTCGGCCTCAACATCTTCGTCATCAAGAACATCGCGCCCGACATCCCGCTCGCCGACGTGATCTGGGGCGTCATGCCTTTCGTCGTCCTGATGGCGCTGGCCGTCGTGGTCCTCTGCTTCCTCCCCGGAATCGCCATGTGGCTACCCGAAGCGGTGATCAAGAGCGTGGGGTAGCGGATCGATTCCAAGGGTCGTGGACAGGGACGTGCGCGCGTTCGAGCTCGCGCGTGTCGCGCGTGACGATCGCCCTTCAGCCCGGCCGCTTCGCACCCTGCCGATAGCGCACCCGCTCGCGGTAACCGATATACAGCCCTGAGGCGATGATCACGGCGGCGCCGAGCCAGGTCCACACGTCGGGCATTTCGTGGAAGACGATGAAGCCCATCACCGCCGAGCCGATGAGCTGGGTGTAGTTGAACGGCGAGACCACGGCGGCCGGCGCCTGGCTGTAGGCGATGGTCAGGAAGTAGTGGCCGGTGCCGGCCATGATGCCCATGCCGACGAACAGCACCATGTGCCAGGCCGAGGTCGGCATCATCCATTCGAACGGCACGAACGGGCTCGCCGCCACGGTGCCGACGATGGTCGCCAGCGTGGCCGAGGCATCGGGCCGCTCGGTCTGGCCGTAGCGGCGCGAGAAGAGCTGGTAGAATGCGCTGCATACCGTGCTCGCCACGATCAGCAGCACGTGCCAGTCGAAATCGGCGTGGCCGGGTCGCACCACGATCATCGCGCCGACGAAGCCGACCATCACAGCAGCCCAGCGGCGCGGCCCCACGGCTTCGCCCAGCAGACGGGACGAGAGCGCGGTCACGATGATCGGGCTCGACAGCGAGATGGCCGCCGCGGTCGCCAACGGCAGGTACACGACGCCGTGGAAGAACAGGTAGGACGAGAAGAACAGCAGCAGCCCGCGCACCACCTGCGTATCGAGCCGGCGGATCGAGAAGAGCTTGAGACCGCTGCGCGGCAGGAACATGGCCAGCATGAAGGCGAAGGCGAAGACGTAGCGCGCCCAGATGACCTGAATGACCGGATAGCCGCTGGTCGACAGCGTCTTGGACATCGCGTTGAGAATCGAGAAGCACAGCATCGCCACGACGGTGGACAGGATCGCGCGCAGGATGCGGTCGGTCGGTGCGCTCGCAGGCGGCGGCGTGTTCACGGTCATGCCGGCACGCTACCCGGCCCCCTAAACATGTCCATGTCGCTCATCGACGCTGGGCCAGAGCGCCACCGACAGCACCATCAGCACCGCGAGGGCGCCGGTGATGCCGATGAAGCGGTCGATCCCCGGCAACAGGCTCGTCGGCGGGCGCGGTCCCTGCGCCATCGTGACGATGAACACCATGGCCGCCTGTGTGCCGACATAGCCTACGCCGCGACGGCTGGTCTGGATGTGCATGCAGATCCACATGGCGACCGCGATCAGCACCAGCCACGAGACGAAGCTCGTGACCGACAGCGCCAGGCAGGCCAGCCCTGCGAGACCGCCGATCAGGCAGCCAAGCAGACGGTGCAACGCCCGCTCGGTCACCGCGTGGCGGGCATCCAGGCCGACGCCGCCGGCGCCCGGTGCCGCCATCACCAGCGCCACGGTGACCGCCATCTGCTGGAAGCTCGGCAGCTCTAGCCAGATCCACGCCAGCAGGAGGATCACGACCGCGATGGCCGCGCGGATCCCCTGCACCACGACCGGCCAGTCGTGGTCGAGCAGGTGCCGCCACCCCGGCGCCGTCGGCGGAGCCGGCATCGTTCCGCGCGGCGCGAGCAGGTTCGTCACCAGTGCCGACGCGACGACACCGACCGTGATCTCCGCCAGCCGATTGAAAGCGATCATCGGCACCGCGGACGGATCGTCGAGCCCGCCGAGCAGCACCATGTTGACGGTCACCGAGCCGAGCAGCCAGGCCGTGCCGTGCGGGCTGACGACCATGCCGACTGTGCCGAGGAACGTGGTGAGTGCCAGGAACAGAGCCAGCGCCACGTGATTGTACGGCAGCCATCGCGCGGCGACGAAGGAGACGGCCACGCCGGCAGCCGTGGCGCCGACGCGGATCATGCCGCGCTGGAGCGACGCCGAGCCGGTCGCCAGGACCGTCATGAAACCGCTGATGCCGGCCCACCATACCGAATCCAGCCGAAGGGCGAGCGCCATCGTGATGGCCAGCGGCACCACCAGAGCCGCCATCAGGCTTTGCCGCCAGCGCGTGGTGTCGAACGCCAGCTCGCGGACTTCGAGGGCCGAGGCCCGCAGGATGCGCGCGACGAACCGGCCGCCTTCCATCATGTCGCCGGCCATGCCCGGCAAGAAGCGCCCCCTCATGGGAAGATCACGACGCGCGCATCGGCACCCATGTAGAGGCGGTTGCCGGGCGGCGGCTCATCCAGGAACAGCGTCACGGGGATGCGTCGCTGCAGCCGGATCCAGTCGGTGGTCGGCGCCACGTAGGGCAGCAGCTTCTCCTGGCCCGCCTCGCGGCTGATGCCCCGCGCGATGCCGCCGATCCGCGCGCGATGGAAATGCCACGGCTGGCTGTCGAGCCAGACCCAGGCCGTACCGCCGACGTCGAACGAGCGGATGTAGTCCTGCTTGTAGTTGGCGACGATGCGCCACGACGCGGCATCGACGATGCCGACCAGAGGCACCTGCGCCGTCGCCGTGTCGCCCACGCGCACCGTGAGGTTGACGATCGAGCCCGCGGCCGGCGCCACGATCGTGGTGCGACTGAGCCGCCATTCGGCGGTCGCCAGCTCCGCCGCCGCCCGGTCGAGCGCGGCGCGCTGAGCGACGACCGTGGACTGCGACTTGGCGATGATGCTGCGGGCGATGATCGTCTCCGCCTCGGCGCGACGCAGCTCGTCGTTGGCCTTGTCGAGCTCCGCGCGCGGCGCGTTGTTCGTGCGGACGAGGTCCTGAAGCCGGCCCTGGGTCTGGGCGGCGTAGGTTTGAGCCGAGGTCGATTGCTCGAGGACGGCCCTGGCGGTAACGAGATCGTCCTCCGCCACCACCACCTTGGCCTTGGCCTCGGCGAGATCGGCCCGTGCCTGGTTGACCGCCAGGGCGAAGGGCTCGGGATCGATGCCCAGCAGCTTGTCGCCAGCCTTGACCTCCTGGTTGTCGACGATGCTGACGGCGACGATGCGGCCGGTCACTTCCGGCGCGACGGCGATCAGGTCGGATCGCACATAGGCGTCATCGGTATAGGCGACGAAGCTGGTGAGGATCTGCCAGGCGACGAACAGCCCCGCGATCGCGCCGAGGATGAAGGCAACCCGATGCCAGTGCGGCGGGGCGGAAGGCGTCTCGTCGGCCATGCCGGACCGTATCGCGGGACAGGCCGGCCTAGAAGCCCATGCTCTTGATCTTCGCCGACAGGGCGTTGATCGAGAACGGCTTGCCGATGAAGTTCACGCCCGGATCGAGCATGCCGTGATGGACGATGGCATTGGCGGTGTAGCCGGTCGTGAACAGCACCTTCAGCACCGGCCGTCGCGCCGTGGCTGCGTCGGCGAGCTGGCGGCCGTTCATGCTGCCCGGCAGGCCGATGTCGGTGAACAGCAGCGCGATGTCGGCGTTTGCATCGAGCACGGCCAGCGCCTCGGCGCCGCTGCCGGCCTGGTGCACCGCGCAGCCGAGCTCGCGGCACGCCGAAACGGCGAACTCGCGCACCACCGGATCGTCCTCGACGACCAGCACCACCGGACCGGCCTTCATCCGCGCGACCGGGGGCACGGTCTTCTCGGCCGACGATTCAGCCTCGCCCATCGCGCGTGGAAGGTAGATCTTCACCGTCGTGCCGTGGCCGATCTCGCTGTAGATCTTGAGATGGCCGCCGATCTGCTTGACGTAGCCGAACGTCATGCTGAGCCCCAGCCCGGTCCCCTGGCCGCGCTGCTTGGTGGTGAAGAACGGTTCGAAGGCGCGCGCGATGATCTCGGGCGCCATGCCGGTGCCGGTGTCCGATACCGCGAGCAGCACGTATTGTCCCGGCGTCACCTCGACGTTGGCCGCGGCATAGGCATCGTCGAGATGGGTGTTGGCCGTCTCGATGGTCAACACGCCGCCGTCCGGCATCGCGTCGCGCCCGTTGATGGCAAGGTTGAGGACCGCACTCTCGAGCTGAGCGGCATCGGCCTTCGCGCGCCACAGCCCGCCACCCAGCACGGTCTCGATGCGAACCTTCTCCCCCAGGGTCCGGCGCAGCAGCTCGGACATGCCGGTCACCAGCCGGTTGGCATCGACCGCCTCGATCTGCAGCGGCTGCTGGCGGGAGAAGGCAAGCAGCCGCTGGGTCAGGGTCGCCGCCCGCGCGACGCCGTTGCGGCCGAGCTCGACGAAGCGCTCGACGTCCGGCGAAGGCTGGACGGTCCGGCGCCGGATCATCTCCAGTGCGCCGCCGATGCCGGTCAGCAAGTTGTTGAAATCGTGCGCGATACCGGCGGTCAGCTGGCCGACGGCGTTCATCTTCTGCGCCTGGCGCAGGCTGTCCTCTGCGCTTGCGCGACGGATCTGCTCCTCGCGCAGCCGGGCCAGGGCGTCGTGCTCCTGCACGGCTCGCCGCGAGGCGACGACGGCGAGGACGAACAGCGCAAGCGTCGCGGGCAGGCCGAAGATGAGTTGCGAAGCCATGCGCTCGATCCAGGCCTGCCGGATCGTCCCGACGGCGTAGCCATGCACGACATAGAGCGGCAGGTCCGGAATCCTGCGATAGCGGACGATCCGCTCGACGCCATCGACCACTCCGCTGCCGCTCGTGTAGCCGCCTTCCTCCGGATGCGTCGCCGTGGTGCGGATGAAACCGGTCTGAGGGCCGAGCCGCGTACCGGGGCCGATGGCCGGGTAGCGCGCCAGGATCTCGCCGTCGGCACGGATCAGCGCCGCCGTGAAGTTCGCAGCGTCGGAGGCACGGCCGAATTGCTCGCTGAAGTAGGACGGATGGATGGAGATGGCGATCGCGCCGTTGAAGCTGCCGTCCGCCTTCTCCCGGCGTTCGGTGTACTGGAAGAAATCGACGTCCTTCACGCGCCCGCGCAGCCGTTCGCTGATTACGCGCGCCTGGCCGTCCCGAAGGGCGGCGAAGTAGGCCCGGTCGGCGTAGCCGAAACCGGCGGGCAGCGGATAGATCTTGGCTGAAACCAGCGGGCGGCCCTCCGCGTCGAGCACCCAGACGTCCTCGACCTGCGGCAGTCGCCCGACCAGGTTCTCCAGCCTCTCGTGCAGCTTTTCCTCGTTGGCGCGGATATCGGCGTCGCTGCCGAAGTCGTCCAGGAGCCCCGCAACGTTCGCGGCAATGAGGTACTGGTTCTCGAACGTGGTGCGGACGTTGGTATAGAGCAGGTCGAGCGTGCGGGCGATCCGCTCCTCCGCCTGAGCCTCGATCTCGCGATAGGTGATCACGCCGGCCACGACGAACATCAGGACGGGGATCGCCAGCGCAGCGACCGCCACCACCATGGAGGCCTCGGCGGCATTGTTGCCGCGGATGCGCCAGGTGCGCCCTTTCAGAAGTCGGCGCATCCCTCCGGTCAGCCCGTGCCGCGGACCAGTGCGGCGACGAACCTGGACAGCGCTTCGGCGTTGTACGGCTTGGGGAAGACGTGGATCTTCTGCCCGGCCGCATCCGGCGGGCGGACGTGGGAACCGGAGCACTGGATGATCGGCAGCCCCGGACGGTCGCGCACCGCCGCCTCGATCACGCGCTCGCCCGACATGTCGGGCAACCCGAGATCGACGATGACGGCAGCGAGCGGAGCGTCACCCGCCAGCACGTCGAGCGCCGCCTGCCCGGTCGCGGCCTCGATGCATGTCACGCCCGCGTCGCCGAGCGCGTCGACCAGGACGGCGCGGATCAGGAATTCATCCTCGGCCAAGAGCACGCTCGACATACAGCTCCACCTATTCGGCCGCCCGGGCCATGGAAGGTTGAGGCTTGAACGGCAGGATGGTTGTCGCGCGCGCCGCCGGGAGTGGCAAGGGCGGCGTCTCGACACCGAGCGCCCGCGCGGCGTTCCATCCCCAGCGCGGGTCGAGCAGAAAGGCACGAGCATGGGCCGTGCAATCGGCCTCTCCGTCGGCAACGATCCGCTCGGCCTGCTCGGGCTCGGTGATCACGCCGACCGCCCAGGTCCTGATGTCCGCCTCGCGGCGGATGCGGGCGGCGAACGGCACGTGATAGCCCGGCGCCACGGCGATCTTCTGCGCCGGCGAGTTGCCGCCCGAGCTGGCATCGATGAAATCGCAGCCCAGCGCCTTGAGCTGGCGGGCGGTCTCGACCGCGTCCTCTACCGTCAGGCCGCCTTCGACCCAGTCGGTTGCGCTGAGCCGCATGCCGAGCGCCTTGCCGGCAGGCACCACGGCACGGCAGGCCTCGAACACCTCGAGCGGGAACCGGCGGCGCTTCTCCATGCTGCCGCCATACGCGTCCTCGCGCCGGTTGGAGAGCGGCGACAGGAACTGGTGCAGGCAGTAGCCGTGCGCGCCATGCACCTCGATCACGTCGAAGCCGAGCCTCAGGCTGCGCAGGGTAGCATCGACGAAGGCCTGCTTCACCCGCTTCAGCCCGACCGCATCGAGCGCGACCGGCGTGTGCCACTTCGTGTCGTAGGGTATCGCCGAAGGCGCGAAGGCCGTCCACGGCAGATCCGGGGCATCGGCTCCGGTGAGCGGCCCGCCGCCCTTCCACGGCCGCTGCGCCGAGGCCTTGCGCCCGGCATGCGCGAGCTGGATGCCGAGCTTCACATTGGGCATCCAGCCGCGCACCCATTCGACGACCGGCTTCAGCGCCGCCTCGTTCTCGTCGCTGTAGAGGCCGAGGCAGCCCTGGGTGATGCGGCCCTCGCGCTCGACATGCGTCGCCTCGAGGCAGAGCAGTCCCGCCCCCGACATCGCCAGCATGCCGTAATGCACCTGGTGCCAGGGCTGGGCGCTGCCGTCGATCGCCGCGTACTGGCACATCGGCGACACGACGATACGGTTGGGCAGGGTGACGCCGCCGAGCTCGACGGACGTGAACAGCACGCTCATGGGAAGTCTTTCCTCGAGATCATGTCGCTGGGAGCGACGCCGCCCTCACCCGCTGATCGACGGGCCGGCTTCGTGGCCGAGCCATTCCTCGATCAGGCGGCGGGCGATCGAATCGCGGCGCGGCATGAAGAACGAGCCGTCCCTGGGCAGGTTCTCCGGGCGCAGCTCCTCGCGGCTCATCCAGCGGGCGGAGGCGAGCTCTTCGAGATTGACCTCGAAATCGAGGCTCTCGGCCTCGGCATGGAAGCCGATCATCACCGAGGCGGGGAACGGCCAGGGCTGCGAGGAACGGTAGACGACATTCGTCACCTTGACCTTGACCTCCTCATAGACCTCGCGCGCCACGGCGTCCTCGAAGCTCTCGCCCGGCTCGACGAACCCCGCCAGCGTCGAATGCATGCCCTTGGGGAACTGCTTGCCGCGGCCCAGAAGGCACTTGTCGCCGTGATGGACCAGCATGATCACCGCCGGGTCGGTGCGCGGGAAATGCTCCGTCTTGCAATTCTCGTTGGTGCAGACGCGGACGTGCCCGCCGCGCGTCACCTTCGTGGAGGCCCCGCAGACGCCGCAATAGCGATGCCGCTTGTGCCAGTAGGTCATGCCGCGGGCATAGGCCAGGATCGAGCCTTCCTTGGCGAACAGCAGGGCGCCGACCTGACGCAGATCGACGAACTCGCCCATCTCGGCGAGCGGCGTGTCCTTGCCGCTGACATCGACGGCGAAGTACGGCGTGCCGTCGACATAGCCGAGGAAGATTTGATGATCGGCAGCGCCGACCACGGCGCGCGCCATCATGCCCTGCAGGAAGACCGGCTCGGGGTTGCCGCCGCCCTTGCTGACGAGATTGCGTTCGGTGTCGATCGGCACGAACCGGGCGGCACCCGACGAGGCGAGCTCGATCATCCGCTCCTCGTTCTCGCGTTCGTGGGAGGCGCGGTCGATCTCCGCGCTGGAATAGGGATTTCTGGGTCTCTGCATGGCCGCGGACGGTGCCATAGCCCGGCGGGGCCTGCAATTCGTCCCGAGCCGCACCGCG
>CAMFJT010000197.1 GCA_945957125.1 uncultured Rhodospirillales bacterium
GCAGCGCCTGTGGCGCTGGTGGCTCAGGATGAGGTGGGAGTGTAGCCAGATCGCTCTTTTTGCCATCGGCCGACAAATTCACGAGCTCTCCGTGGCGCTCATGTCATGATCATGAGCGCCACGCAGTGGCGCGGTCCCAGCAAAAGACGTCAAGGATTGTACGGCGTCACGGGCAGGCCCTGCGAGGCGCCACCGCGATTGGCGGCGCCACGATCGCGTGTGGCGTAGCGGCCGTCGGCGCCGGGGAGGTTTGCGCAGCCGCCGACGATGAAGGCCAGCAGCAGGGCAACGCCGATGACCGGCCTCCTCACGGCGTCAGGTCCCGCGCAGGGAGCGGAAGAAGGCCCGCACGTCGGCAACGAACGCCTCGGGCTGCTCGAAGGCGGCGAAGTGGCCGCCCTTGGGCATCTCGGTCCAATGGCGGATATCGGTGTAGCTGCCTTCCATCCAGCGGCGCACGGGCGCCACGATCTCCTTTGGAAAGACGGCGACGCCGGTCGGGATTGCGACGGTATGCTGCTTACGCCGCTCCGGCCCAAAGCTCTCCCAGTAAAGGCGCGCCGAGGAGGCCGCGGTCGCCGTCGTCCAGTAGAGCATCACGTTGTCGAGCAGCTCGTCGCGCGTGAGGATGTTCTCCGGATGGCCATCGCAGTCGGTCCACGCCCAGAACTTCTCGAGGATCCAGGCCGCCTGCCCGGCCGGCGAATCGGTGAGCCCGTATCCCAGCGTCTGCGGCCGGGTCGATTGCTGCTTGGAATAGCCCGAGTCCCAATCGGCGTAGTACTTGATGCCCTTGAGCGCGCGCGCTTCCTCCGGCGTCGGCTCGCCGCTGACCGCCGGCCGCACGCCCATGGCGAGCGTGACGTGGATGCCGGCGCAATGTGCGGGATCGTGGGCGCCGAGCGACGTCGTCACCGCCGAGCCCCAGTCGCCACCCTGCGCGCCGTAGCGCGCGTAGCCGAGGCGGGCCATGAGCACCGCCCAGGCCGCCGCGATGCGATCGACACCCCAGCCGGTGGTCGCAGGCTTGCCCGAGAAGCCGAAGCCGGGCAGCGAGGGGCAGACGACGTGGAACGCATCGGCAGCCTTGCCGCCATAGGCCGTCGGGTTCGTCAGCGGCTCGATCACCTTGTGGAACTCGACCACCGAGCCTGGCCAGCCATGGGTGACGATCAGCGGCATCGCCTCGGCATGGGGCGAACGCACGTGCAGGAAATGGATGTCGACCCCGTCGATCTCCGTCGTGAACTGCGCGAAGCGGTTGAGCAGCGCCTCGCGCCGCCGCCAGTCGTACGTTTCCGCCCAATAGCGGCAGACCTCCTCGATCCACTTGCGCGGTACGCCCTGGCTCCAGTCGCCGACCGGCTCCGCCTCCGGCCAGCGGGTGTTGCGCAATCTCGCCGTCAGGTCGGAGAGAACGTCGTCGCCGATGGCAATGCGAAACGGGGTGACGGGGCTGTCCATGTTTTCTCCTGTCTCATCATGAGGCCGTGCGGGCGAAGCGTTCGGCGCGGTAGGCCCCGACGCTGACCGGCGGGTATTTCGGCGTTTCGTCGGGCCGCAGGCATTGCACGACCGTGTCGTAGTTGGCCTGGAAGAAGAACGGGATGGAAATGCGACGCTCGCCCCAGCCGGTCGGCGGGTTGGCGACGCGATGCGGGGTCGAGACCCAGTGGTCGTTGGTCCAGCGCATCAGGATGTCGCCGACATTGACCACGAATGCATCACCCGCCGCCGCCGGGGCGACCCACGATCCGTCGCGCGCGCGGACCTCGAGGCCGCCGGTGTCCGAGTTGGCGTGCACGAAGGTGAGCATGTTGAGGTCGGTATGCACGCCGGCGCGGAGCTGGCCGGCTTCGGGCGCCCGCTCGTAGGGCGGATAGCAGATCAGCCGCAGCATGCTGATCTGCCGGTCGGTCATCGCGGCGAAATGGTCGGCCGGAAGGTCGAGCGCCAGGGCGCAGAGGCCGAGGACTCGCCGCGCGAGGACGGTGATCGCCTGCCAGTAGGCGCGCATGGCCGGCTGCAGCTCCGGCGGCTCGGCCGGCCAGAGGTTCGGCGCGAACGACGGATAGGCAGCCGGCGACGTGTAATAGGCGTCGTCGGGCAGGTCGAACGGGCCGATCGAGAAGATCTCCTTGTAGTCGGGCGGCGTCTGCTGCCCGCCGAGCCGCGCCAGCGTCTCCTCGCCATAGGCGATGTAACCCCGGTTTTGGTCGGGGCGCGGCCGCGCCACGCGGCGCTTCACGTTGCCCGGCAAGTCGAAGAAGGCATTCGCCGCTTCATAGAGGGCGCGAACGGTCGGCGCCGGCACACCGTGATTGACGATCGACACGAAGCCGATGTCGCGAAACGCAGCACCAAGCTGCGCGGCGAGAACGCGATCGTCCGCCGCGAGGTCGAGAACGGGGATCATTGGCACACCGATTGCACGCGGGATCGGAGGGAAATGCCGCCAGGAGAGCTTGCCGCCATGCCGAATGATCTCACGACTTTCTCGCGCCGTCGCCTGCTGGCGGGCACGGCTGCCGCTGCCGCGGCGTTCGGCGGCTTCCCCGCGATCGTGCGCGCGCAGGCCAGGGAGATCGTGGTCGGCGGCGCGGCGAACTTCGCGCCGTGGATGAACGGCACCGTCGCCCAGGCCTTCGAGGCCAAGCACAAGGCCAAGATCGTCTACGAGGGATCGCGCTCGCTGGTGAACCTCGAGAAGATGCAGAAAAACAAGGACAAGCCCTATCTCTCCGTCGTGATGATGGACGATCCGGTGATGATCCTCGCCGTGAAGGAAGGGCTGATCGAGCCGCTGACGCCCGCGACGGTTTCCAACCTCGCCAAGCTGCGGCCGGGCACGGTGCACATGGACGGCATGTGGGCGAACTACCTGCAGCCCTGGCAGGGCATCGCCTACAACACCAAGGCGCTGGCCGGCGGCTTTCCGGCGTGGGCCGACATGTACGATCCGAAGTTCAAGGGCCGGCTGGTCATCCCCTCGCTGCAGAACACCGAGGGCCTGGCCAATCTCGTGATGGCCGCCGCGATCGAGACCGGCAAGCCGATCGAGCAGGCGCAGTTCGAGATCGACGCGGGCTTCAAGAAGATCAAGACGCTGAAGCCGAACATCCTCACCATCTGCACGCAGATCCCGCAGGCGATGAACCTGCTCGAGCAGGGCGAGGCGTGGGCGATCCCCAGCCTGTTCTCCTCGGTCGTGATCCCGCGCGAGAAGGAGGCGCCGATCAAGATGAGCGCGCCGAAGGAAGGCATCTTCGTCGGTCCGGCCGGCGTCTGCCTGGTCAAGGGCGGCCCGAACAAGGAGCTGGCGCTGGCGCTGATCGACATGCTGCTGAGCGCGGAGCTGCAGGACAAGCTGCAGCCCGAGACCTTCGCCTTCCCCTCCAACACCGCCGCCAAGCCGCCGGTCGGCTTGGCCGCCGACGTCAAGGTCCACAACCTCGACTGGGCGTTCGTGGCTAAGGAACGCGGCGAATGGGTCAAGCGCTGGGACCGCGACATGGCGATGTGAGAATGCGGCATCATCGCAAACGGCGCGACTTCGCTGGGACCGCGCCACTCCGTGGCGCTCATTTCATGATCATGAGCGCCACGGAGTGGCGCGGTCCCAGCCATGACGATTCCTACTCCGGCTGACACGGTGAGCGTTCCCGCCTTCCTCGATGTCGCCGGCGCGGAGAAGGCGTTCGGCGCGGCCACCGTGCTGGGCGGCGTCGATCTCGGCGTCGCGCAGGGCGAGTTCGTCTCGCTGCTCGGGCCGTCGGGCTGCGGCAAGACCACCCTGCTCCGCATCGTCGCCGGGCTGCTCGGCGTCGATCGCGGGACCGTCCGGCTCGACGGCAAGGATATCACCGCGCTTCCGCCACACCGGCGCGACGTCGGCGTGGTGTTCCAGAACTACGCGCTCTTCCCGCATCTGACCGTCGCGGAGAACGTGGCCTTCGGGCTCAAGGCCCATCGGCGCGGCGCCGCGGAGATCCGCGAGGCGGTGAAGCGCTTCCTCGATCTCGTCCATCTCGCCGACTTCGCCGACCGTTCGGTGCGCGCGCTGTCCGGCGGCCAGCAGCAGCGCGTCGCCGTCGCCCGCGCGCTGGCGGTGCGGCCCAAGCTGCTGCTGCTCGACGAGCCGTTCTCCGCCCTCGACCGCAAGCTGCGCGAGGCCATGCAGATCGACCTGCGCCGCCTGCTGCGCGAGTTGGGCACCACCTCGGTGTTCGTGACCCACGACCAGGAAGAGGCGCTGACGATGTCCGATCGCATCGCCGTCATGAACCGCGGCGCCATCGAGCAGCTCGACACGCCGGAAGCGATCTACCGCCGTCCCGCGACCGCCTTCGCGCTGGAGTTCGTCGGCCTCTCCTCGCGGCTGGCCGGTACCGCGCTCGGCACCGAGAACGGCCTGGTCCATGTCGATACCGCGTTCGGCCGCCTCGTGGCGCCGGGCAACTTCGTCAAGGGCGCGCCGGTCCTGCTGGCGGTGCGGCCCGAGCGGATCAAGGTCGACGCGCCGGGCGATTTCGCCCTTACCGCGCGCCTGCGCGACGCGGTGTTCCAGGGCTCGAAGGTCCAGCTCCATTTCGACACCCGTGCCGGCGACCAGCTCATGGTCGAGACGGCCGACCTCCCGCAGGGCGTGCCAACGCCCGGTACCGAGATGAAGCTCGGCTGGGCGGTCGCCGACACGCTTCTCTATCCCGCGCCGTGAAGCCGGCCGCCGCCCCCTCGCCGTGGCGCGACCCGGTCGTCCTGCTGGCGGTTCCGGCGCTGCTCTATCTCGTGCTGCTCTATGCGCTGCCGCTGCTCTGGCTGCTGGCCAAGAGCTTCGTCGGCGCGGACGGCCTGACGCTGCGGCCCTACGTCGATTTCTTCGCCGATCCGTTCAACTGGCGCGTGGTGTGGAACACGCTCGGCATCGCGCTGTGGGTGACGCTGGTCTGCCTCGTGATCGGCTATCCCGCCGCGTTCGCGCTCGCCCGCGCAGGGGCGGCGCTGCAGATCGCCATGCTGGTCGCGATCATCCTGCCGCTGTCGGTCGGCGTGGTGGTCAAGTCGTTCGCCTGGCAGATCGTGCTGCGCCGCGACGGCGTGATCTCGCAATTCCTGGTCGGCATCGGCTTGTGGGACGAGCCGCAACGCCTGCTGTTCACCGAGACCGGCCTGGTGCTGGGCGCGGCCAACATCTTCCTGCCGTTCATGATCCTGCCGATCTATTCCGTCGTGAAGCTGATCGACCCGCGCCTGCTCGAGGCCGGCGCGACGCTGGGCGCCGCGCCGCTCTACCGCTTCGTGAAGATCATGCTGCCACTCACCCTGCCGGGCGTCGTCTCGGGCATCGCCTTCGTGTTCTCGATGAGCGTGTCGATGTACGTCATCCCCTCGCTTCTGATCGGCGACCGCTTCCAGACGCTCTCGACCCTGACCGGCCGGTCGTTCCTGTTCATGCGCAACGAGCAGCTCGGCTCGACCACGGCGGTGATCCTTCTGGCGCTCGCCATCGGCGTCGTCGTCGGTTCGAGCTGGCTCGCCCGGCGGCTGGGCAGCAGCGCATGACGCCGCCCCCATGACCCCGATAGAACGCGCCGCGCGCGCGCTCATGTGGGCCGCCGCCCTGTTCACGGTGGTGTTCCTCATGACGCCGCTGGTCGTGACGGTGGCGGTGTCGTTCGGCTCGTCGAGCGTCTTCACCCTGCCGCCGCCCGACTGGTCGCTGCGCTGGTACGAGCGGCTGGCAAACACGCGCGGCCTGTGGCCGGCGCTCCTGACCTCGCTGCAGGTTGCGGCCTTCTCGACCGCCGTCGCGATGGTGCTTGGCACGCTCTGCGCCATTGCCCTGGTGCGTGGCCGCTTTCCCGGGCGCGAAGCGATCGCCACCTTCCTGATCTCGCCGCTGATGCTGCCCGGCCTCGTGGTCGGCATCGCCATGCTGCAGGGCTTCAAGGCCGCCGGCCTGCGCGAGGCCTATTCCAGCCTGCTGGTCGCGCATGTCGTCATCACGCTGCCCTACATCGTACGCACCGTGCTCGCCGCGCTCTCGCTGTTCGACTTCTCGCTGATCGATGCCGCGCGCACGCTGGGCTGCTCCTATCCGACGGCGATCCTGCGCGTGCTGGTGCCGGCGCTCGGGCCGGCCTTCCTGACCTCGGGCATGTTCGCGTTCCTCGCCTCGATGGACAACTACCCGATCTCGATCTTCTTCACCGATGCCTGGACCAAGACCCTGCCGATCCAGATGCTGCAATATGTCGAGGAGAATCCGGACCCGACGATCGCCGCCATTTCCACCGGCCTCGTCCTCCTCGCCATCCTCGCCCTCGTCGTCGGCGACCGCCTGGTCGGCCTGCGCAAGCTCGCGGATTTCTAGAGAAGTGTTGCCTACGCTCATCCCTGTCACCCTGCGCGCAGCTGACGTCCCCCTCATCCTGAGGAGCGGAGCGAAGCGAAGCGTCTCGAAGGATGGCAACGCGAAGGACGCTGCCACGGCGATCATGAGCGCAGCGCCAGTGTGCGTGTTGCCACCCTTCGAGACACTCCGCTTCGCTTCGTTCCTCAGGGTGAGGTGGGAGTGTAGCGACGGTCACGAGATTCCGAGCGGAGCTGCAGATGACTGAAGAGCCGAAACCCTGCGACCTGCTGGTCACGGGCGACCTGATCCTGACGCTCGACGCGGCGAGCAGCACCCTCAGGAGCGGCGCGATCGCGGTCGCGGGCAAGACCATCGTCGATATCGGTCCCGCCGAGGCGTTGCGCGCGAAGTGGGCGCCGGCCCGGGAGATCGACGGCACGGGACGCATCGTCATGCCGGGGCTGGTCAACGTGCACAACCACACGCCGCTGATGATCACGCGCGGCATGATCGAGGATGTCGGCTTCGCGCCGATGTACACGCCCGGCATCCCGCAGGGCCATTGGCTGACCGAGGACGACGCCTACGCGCTGTCGAGCCTCGGCATGTACGAGCTGCTGCGCGCGGGCTGCACCACCGTCGTGGACTTCTATCGCTACCCGTCGTCTTGCGCCCGCGCCGCCGCCGAGCTCGGCCTGCGCGCGGTGATCGCGGGCCGCGTCCACGATGCCGATCCCGCCTCGCTCGCGACCGGCCGGCACGAGTACAGCCCGGCCATCGGCACGGCGAGCCTGGCGGAAAACGCCGCGCTGATCGAGCGCTGGAACGGCCACGACGACGGCCGCATCCGCTGCGATTGGGCGCCGCACGCGCCGGACACCTGCTCCGACGATCTGCTGCGCGAGGTCAAGAAGCTCGCCGACGCGCATGGCGGCAACATCCACACGCACCTGTCGCAGCTTCCCGCCGAGATCGAGGCGGTGAAGGAGCGCACCGGTCTCACCCCGCCGCAGCTCATGGACAAGCTCGGCCTGCTCGACGAGAAGATGATCGCCGCGCACTGCATCCACATGGATCGGCACGACATCGAGCTGTGCGGCAAATCGAGGATGACCGTCGCGCATGCGCCGATCGGCAACGCCAAGGGCGGCCGGATCGCGCCGATCATGGAGCTGAAGGAGGCCGGCGCGCGCATCGCGCTCTGCACCGACACCTTCTCCGGCGACCTGATCGAGGCGATGCGCTGGGCGATCTCCATGCAGCGCATCAACCGGCAGGGCAACGTGCTCGACGCCCGCACCGTGCTCGACTGGGGCACGCGCGAGGGCGCCGAGGCGATCGGCTGGGGCGACAAGGTCGGCTCGCTGGAGGTCGGCAAGAAGGCCGACATCGTGATGCTCGACAACCGCTCGCCGAGCCTCGCGCCGCTGGTCGACGGCTACGGCGTGCTGGTGCACAGCGCCTCGGGCCACGATGTCGATACCGTGATCGTCGACGGCAAGGTGGTGCTGTCCGGCGGCCGGCTCACCTTGGCCGACGGCGACGCCATCGTCGCCAACGCGCAGAAGGCCGCGACCGCGCTCTGGCAACGCGCGGGGCGGCAGCCGATCGGATGACCTCATTGGACCGCGCGCATCCAATGATCCCCCGGGTGCTAGGAACGGACAGCCGAGCGAGGCACAGTGCTCCCCATGAAGATCCTGATCGCCAACCCCAACACCTCGACCGGCGTCACCGACCGGCTGGTGGCGTCCGGCCGGCTGGTCGCCAGTGCCGGCACCAAGCTGATCCCGATGACCGCGCCGCGCGGCGTGCCGTACATCGCCACCCGCGCGGAGGCGGCGATCGGCAGCGCGGTCATGCTCGAGATGCTGGCCGAGAAGCGCGGCACGTTCGACGCGGCGGTCTGCGCGGCGTTCGGCGATCCGGGCCTCGGCGGCGCCCGCGAGCTGTTCGATTTCCCGATCGTCGGCATGGCGGAGGCCGCGATGCTGGTCGCCTGCACGCTCGGCCGCTCATTCTCCATCGTGAGCTTCGCCAAGGCGCTGGAGCCGTGGTTCGCCGAGATCGTCGCCTGGCACGGCCTGTCGGGACGCTGCGCGGCGATCCGCATGCTCGATAACAGGTTCACCGACATCAACGCCGTGGCCGACGAGATGGAGACCCTTCTCGTCGACCTCGCCAACAGGACCGTCAACGACGACGGCGCCGACGTGGTGATCCTGGCCGGCGCGCCGCTGGCTGGCCTCGCCACCAAGCTGCGTGACCGTGTGCCGGTGCCGCTGGTCGACGGCATCCAGGCTGCCGTGACGATGGCCGAGGGGTTGGTCCGCCTCAACCCGCGCAAGGCGACGGTGGGAACCTATCGCCGGCCCGGCCCGAAGGATTCGAGCGGCTTGAGCCAGGCGCTCGCCGACGTGATCGGACACAGGGATGCGTGACCTCAAAGGCTACGGCCGCACGCCGCCCAATCCTCACTGGCCGGGCGGCGCGCGGGTCGCCGTCTCCTTCGTGATCAACTTCGAGGAAGGCGCGGAGATGTCGTTGTCGGCGGGCGACGCCCACAACGAGAAGGTCTACGAGGTCACCGACGAGGTCGTGGGCGTTCCCGACCGGTGCATGGAATCGCACTTCGAGTACGGCACCAAGGCCGCGTGGTGGCGCATCGCCGACACGCTGGAGCGCCTCGGCGTCCCGGCGACCGTCAGCACCTGCGGCAAGGCGGCCGAGCTCTCGCCCTGGCTGATCGAGGACGCGGTCAAGCGCGGCCACGAGATCGCCTGCCACGGCTGGCGCTGGGAGAAGCACGCCCATATGGAGGAGGCGCAGGAGCGCGAAGCGATCGCGCGGACGGTGCGCGTGCTCGCCGAGATCGCAGGCCAGCGCCCGGTCGGCTGGCACACGCGCTCGACGCCCTCGCCCAACACGCGCCGCCTGCTGGTCGAGGAAGGCGGCTTTCTCTACGACAGCGACGACTATTCCGACGACCTGCCCTTCTACGCGGAAGTGTCAGGCAAGAAGCACCTGGTGATCCCCTACAGCTTCGACACCAACGACATGCACTATCATCAGGGCTTCCACCGCTTCGTCACGGCGCGCGACTTCGCCGACTACACGACCGATGCCTTCGACACGCTGTGGAACGAGGGCGAGCGGCATCCCAAGATGATGTCGATCGGCCTCCACCTGCGCATGATCGGCCGCCCCGGCCGCATCGCCGCCCTCGACCGCATCGTCGGCCACATGAAGCGAAAGGGCGGCGCGTGGTTCGCCACCCGCCGGCAGATCGCGGAGCATTGGATGGCGACGGCATAGCGCCGTAGGCTCGAGTCGTCGCTGGGACCGCGCCGCTCCGTGGCGCTCATCTCATGATCATGAGCGCCACGGAGTGGCGCGGTCCCAGCGATGAATTACGCCTTCTTCGGCCGCACGATCTTGATCGTCGACGTCGCGTGCACGATCAGGCGGCCCTTCTCGTCCTTCAGCTCGCCGTCGAGGAAGCCGACGGTGCCGCCCCAGCGCATCACGCGGCCCTCGGCGAAGACGACGCCCGGCCCCATCGCCTCGAAGAAGCTGATCTTGAGCTCGAGCGTGGGCACGGCGACGGCGAGCCTGCCCTTCGCTATGGCGGCGTTCGCCATGGCGGTGTCGACCATGCCGGTAAGGAAGCCGCCCTGGCAGATCTTGCCGTTCGAATGGCAGAAGGCCGGCACGATCTCGAAACGGAAGCGCGCGATGCCGCGGTCCGAATCGATGTCGAGCAACTCGCCGTTCAGCGTCTTCGACGCCTCGGGCGCGGTAGCCTTGAGGATCTTGAGCAGATCGGCATCGGTGAGCCGGTCGGCGTCGACATGGGCGAAATCGGGATGGGCTGAACTCATGGACCTCTAACCTCGGGGACGCGGACTATACCGACCGCGCCGCCGCGCGCACCTTTTCCAGCAGCGCGATCAGGGTCTGGGTTTCGGCGGCCGAAAGACTCGATGCGACCCGCTTCTCGTGCGCCTTCACCAGCTTCGAGAAGGTCGCCAGTGCCGTCTCGCCGTGCGGCGTCAGCCCGAGCGCATGGGCGCGGCCGTCGGTCGGCGAGCCGCGCCGCACCAGCAATCCGCGCGCCTGCAGACGGTTGAGGATCGGCACCAGGGTCGAGCGGTCGATGCCGAGCGCGCGGGCCAGCGCCATCTGGCTCAGCCCGGCATTGCGCTCGACCAGCACCAGCAGCCCGAACTCGCCCGGCGTCAGCGCTTCGCCTGCCTTCGCGAAGGTCGCGGCGAAATCGGCGAACACCGCCGATTGCGTCCGCCGCAGCGCGTAGCCCAGCAGCGACGGCAGCATGCCGCGATCGAGCGTCTTGTCCGGAGGGCGGGCCATGGTAGGAGTGTGGTAGACGGAGATTGTTTGGGGAGCAAACGAATTCCCAGTGTTCGCGTTTCCCAGGCCGGCCGCACCATCGAGGCGCCGGCCGGCACCACCGTCCTCGACGCCGCGCTCGACGCGGGGATCGACTATCCGTTCGGCTGCCAGTCGGGCAATTGCGGGGCGTGCAAGTCGCGGCTCATCGCCGGCGAGGTCGCGATGGCGGGCTATTCGGAGTTCGCGCTGGGCGCTGAGGAGAAAGCGCGCGGCCTGATCCTGGCCTGTCGTGCGGTGCCGCGGACGGATGTCGAGGTCGCGTGGATTGAGGAGGACGACCTGCTCCATCATCCACGCCGCGTGCTGTCGTGCCGGGTGATCGGGTTCGACGACGTCACGCACGACATCAAGCGAATCCGGCTCGGTATCGTGTCGGGCGGCCCGTTCGATTTTTCCGCCGGCCAGTTCGCCTCGGTGACCTTCGACGGCTGCCCGCCGCGCGACTACTCGATGGCCAACACGCCTGGCGATCCAACGATGGAATTTCATGTCCGCCACGGCTCGGGCGGCGCGACAAGCGCCTATGTCCGCGACCGGCTGAAGCTCGGCGACGCGGTACGGGTCGAGGGGCCGTTCGGCACCGCGCATCTGCGCGAGAGCCATCGCGGGCCGATCGTCGCGGTCGCCGGCGGCTCGGGCCTCGCCCCCATCAAGTCGATCGTCGAGCGCGCGCTCGCCCTGGGACTGCCCCAGCCCATCCATCTCTATGTCGGCGTGCGCACCACCGCCGACCTCTATCTCGACGACGACTTCGCCCGCCTCGCGGATCGGCATGCCAACTTCCATTTCACGCCCGTGGTGAGCGACGGCCCGAGCGGCGGCCACAGGTCCGGTCTCGTCCCCGAGGCGGTCGCCGCCGACTTCCCCTCGCTCGACGGCTGCAAGGCCTATCTGGCCGGCCCTCCGCCCCTGGTCGAAGCGGCGACGCGGCTGTTCGAGCAGCGCGGCATGCGCCGCAACGACATACACGCCGACGCCTTCTACACCGCCGCCGAAATGGCCCGCGCCGGGCGGAAGACCGGCGCGGAGATGTGACGGACATGCCGAGCGGCGAATTGCGGTCATCATCGGCGTCAGCCTTCGACTTCAGGGCGCGTGGACCTGTCGCCGCACACTCACCTCACCCTGAGAGCTTGTGATTATTTCGATTGCTGGGAGCGCGGCTCTCCAGAGCCGCTCATGGGATGGCGCAAAACCGAAGAAAG
>CAMFJT010000198.1 GCA_945957125.1 uncultured Rhodospirillales bacterium
CTGGTTCGGAGTGATGCTCTTCTCCCGTGAGCTTTCCCTCCCCCGTCTTCGGGGGAGGTGGCCGCGTCTTACGCGGACGGAGGGGGTCACAATCATGCAACGCCGCGAACCTTGCCCCCCATCGTCGCGGATTGCCGCGCCACCTCCCCCGAGGACGGGGGAGGGGCCTGAGAATGTCACTGCCGGCATGGAGCCTCCTGCTTGCCGCGGGCGAAGGCGGCCTCGACGGAGTCGAGCAGCGCGCCTTTCTCGACGTCCCAGTTGTAGCGGTCGCGGCCGAGTCGCCACGCTTCGGTTCGCGCGCGGTCGAGCCGCGCGGCGAGGCGGTCGAGCGCCGCGGCGATGGCCGCCGGATCGGTCAGCGGCACCACCGCCGCCGCGTCACCCAGGTCGGGTGCCAGGGCGCGCTGCGCAGGGGTGTCGCTCAGCAGCGCCGGCACGCCGGCCAGCAGGTAGGTGAATATCTTGTTCGTGAGGCAAAGCCGGCGGTTTTCGCTCACGTCGGTCTCCAGCGACAGGCCGAGGTCGTAAGCCGCCGCCAGCCGCACCATCTCCTGCGGCGGCGCCACCGGCAGCACGCGCACACGCTCGCCGATGCCGAGCTCGCGCGCCAGGCGCATCAGCGTCTCGCCATGGCCCCACGGATCTCCGCCCCGGATATCGAGCTCGACGTGCGCGGTCGTCAGCGCCATCGCGTGCAGGAAGGGCTGGAGGCCGCGGTCGAGGCCGACGGTCTGCGAGAACCAGTAGGTGCGCAGCGGCGCGCCCGCAGGCCGAGGCGGCGGCGGCTCGGCCGGCGCCATGTCGAGCGGAAAGACGTTGAGCACGGTGACGGGCGCCGGCACGGCGTAGAGCGCGGAATAGGCCTTGCCGATCAGCGGCGCGGCAGCCGTCAGATGCGTGCAACGAGGCAGCCACGCGCCCTCGACGATGCGCACCATCGCCATGCGCCGCGCCTCGGCCGGTCCGTCCGCCCCCTCGCCGGAATGGAAGTCCTCGGCGTCGAAGCCGAGCAGCGCGCCGTGCCGTCGCGCGGCGGCGCCGGCGGCCGGCAGGGCAGCGACATAGTGGGCGATATAGAGATCCGCCGGCACCGCGCAGGCGGCGGCCCGCAGGCCCGCCACCGGCCCGCCATAGGCGCGCGCCGCCAGCGCCACGGGGACGGGCGCGCCGACGCCATCGAGCAGCCTCGCCGCCGTGTCCGCCGCCACCCGGCCATAGCGTTCGCGCGGCGAGCGACGCGCGTGCACCACGCGCCACGGCGCCTCGGCCTCGACGCCGCCGTCGAAGCCGCGCAGGCTGGTCGAATAGTCCGATACCACCGCGGTCACGTCGTAGCCCGCGCCGTGCAGCGCGTCGGCTTCCTTGACCAGCCGCGGATTGGCCGAGAGGTTGCCCGGGCTCACGATGCAGACCCTTCGGCGCATCGCGCCTACCGTCCCTCGCCGTCCGGCACGGGCTTGAACTCGATCGGCGCGGCGAGCCGCATGGCCTGGCTGCCGAACCCCTGGCCCTGCTTGAAGTTGTACGGAATGCCGTCGGGACTGCAGGTATCGACGTAGAAATGGACCGCGCTGTCGACCCGGTGATCGATGCTGACGTTGGTCATCGTGGTCTGCAGGTCGAAGAAATACTCGCCCGAAGCGAGATAGTAGGAATCGAGCGTCAGCACGCATTCGTAGCGGCCCGCCGTGCCCGGCAGCGGCACCTGGTTGAAGATGTTCGACGAATAGAAGGCGACCGGCAGGTTGTACTCGTTGCGCAGCACGACCTCGAGCGACATGCCGCGCAGGCCGACGGTCTCCAGCACGACGTGCAGGCGCAGCGGCGTCCCGGGCATGAAATGCTCGGTCGGCAGGCCCTGCTCGTCGAGCAGCTCGGCACTGATCAGCGTCGCCTGCCGGCCGCGCCCCCAGTCGCGGCGCTCGGCGCGGCTGAACGATGAGGAGTAATGCGCGAGGGCCGATTCGACCGGTCCGTCGAAGGTGAGCTGGCCCGAACGGAAGACGATGGCGCGCTTGGTGAGCGCGGTGACGGCGGCGAGGTTGTGGCTGACGAACAGCACCGTCCGCCCGCTGGTCGCGACCTCCGACATGCGGTCGAGGCAGCGCGCCTGGAACTCCGCGTCGCCCACCGCCAGGACCTCGTCGATCACCAGGATCTCGGCTTCCAGGTGCGCGGCGACGGCGAAGGCGAGACGGGCATACATGCCGACCGAGTAGCGCTTGACCGGCGTGTCGATGAACTTGCGCACGCCCGAGAAGTCGACGATCTCCTCGAACCGGTCGCGCACCTCGGTCCGCGTCATGCCGAGGATCGCGCCGTTGAGGAACACGTTCTCGCGGCCGGTCAGCTCGGGATGGAAGCCGGTGCCGACCTCGAGCAGGCTGGTCACCCGGCCGCGGATCTCGACCCGGCCTTTCGTCGGCTCGGTGATGCGCGAGAGGATCTTGAGCAGCGTCGTCTTGCCCGCGCCGTTGTGGCCGATGATGCTGACCAGCTCGCCGCGCTTGATCTCGAAGTTCACGTCGCGCAGCGCCCAGACCTCCTCCGACGTGTCGCCGTCGACGGCGAGCTGGCCGCTCAGGATGTCCCTGCCCCGGCGGAGGAAATTGCGGGCGCGACGCATCATGGCCTCGCGGAACATCGTGTCGCGCGCTTCCTGGTGGCCGATGATGAACTTCTTGCCGAGATTCTCGGCGCGGATGACGGTGTCGCTCATCAGACGAGGTCCGCGAAGTCGCGCTCGATGCGCCGGAAGCCCGCGATGCCGACCCACATCACGCCGAGGACGGCGACCAGGCTGATCAGGAAGCCCGGCCAGAAGATCGGGCTCTCGCCGCCGATGATAGACCAGCGGAAGCCGTCGATGATGCCGACCATCGGGTTGAGGCTGTAGAGCAGCCGCCACTGGTCCGGCACGATGGCGCTGGAGAAGCCGACCGGCGAGGCGTAGAGGCCGATCTGGACCACGAAGGGCACCACGAACCGGAAGTCGCGGTACTTCACGACCAGCGCGGAGGCCCACAGGGCCGGGCCGATCGCCGCCGCCAGGGTGAGCGCCACGAAGACCGGCATCAGCAGGATCTGCCAGCCGGGAACGAAGGCGTACCAGATCATCAGCCCGGCGAGGATCGTCAGGCTGATGGCGAAATCGATCAGCGCCACCATCACGGTCGCCATCGGCACCAGCAGGCGCGGGAAGAAGACCTTGCTGATGAGGTTGGAGTTGTTCACCACGCTGGCCGAGGCATCGCTCAGGATCGACGAGAACAGCGTCCAGGGCAGCAGCCCGGCGAACACCATCACGGCGTAAGGAACGTCGCCGCCGGGCGGCAGCCTTGCGAGCTGGCCGAACACCACCGTGAACACCACCATGGTCAGGAACGGCCGCATGAACGCCCAGGCGACGCCCAGCATGGTCTGCTTGTAACGGACCGAGACATCGCGCCAGGCAAGGATGAAGAAAAGCTCGCGGTAGCGCCACACGTCGCGCCAGTACTGGCGGTCGGCGCGGCCGGCCTCGAGAATCATCGGGTCGGAGGAAGACGGTTCGGCTGTCGTCATGTGGCGTCCCTCTTACGACGCCCGCGGTCCACAAGGCGAGCCAGCAGTCTACGCGCGGCCGCGGCGAAATGCGTCCGCCGGTAGGGTTCGACGGCCGCCGGATCGGCGCGGCCGCGCCCGAGCTGGCCGTCGATGGCGGCGACCAGCGCGTCGCGGTCGGAGGGATCGACCAGTACGCCGACCCGCTCGTCGGGCACCGCGTCGGCGCTGCCGCCGCCCACGCCGCCCACTACCCGCAGGCCGCAGGCGGCCGCCTCGAGATAGACGATGCCGAAGCCCTCCTGGGTGCTCGGCATCACGTAAAGATCGGCCAGATGGTAGAGGCCGAGCAGGTCTTCCTCGGGCACGAAGCCGAGGAAGCGCACCGCGCCGTCGTCGCCCGCCAGCTCCCGCGCCCGCTGCTCGAGAAAGGCCCGGTCGTCACCGCCGCCGGCGACCGCATAGACCAGGGTCGGATATTTCGCCCGCAGCGCCGGCAGCGCGCCGAAGACCTCCTCGTGGCCCTTGTAGCGTTCGCTGGACGACAGCCGCCCGACGGCCAGCAGGATCGGGCCCGGTCCGAGCGCCAGCTTCTCGCGCAGCGCCTCGGGCGGCGGGCCCGGCACGAACCTGTCCTGTACCGTGTCGGGGATCACGCGCATGCGGTCGGGCGGCAGCTCGACCCAGCCGAGCAGGATATGGCGCGTGCCGCGGCTCACCGCCGTCACCAGGTCGGCCGCCTCGATCGCGCGCCGCCGCAGCGCAGGCCGCGATTCCCAGACGTCCGTGCCATGGGTCTGCAGCCAGTAGCGCGCACCGATCAGCCGGGCGACCGCCCAGGCGATCGGCGCCATGTAGACATGGCCGCAGAACACGACGTCGAACGGTCCCTGCCGCCAGCCGATCCACAGCGACTTCAGGGAGTAGCGCAGGCGGCCGAATACCGGCGGCTCCTGCCGGATTCCCGCCGGCAGGGCGATCCCGTCGGCGGCGCCGTTGCGCGGCAGCACCAGGATCTGCGCGCCGCCTTCCGCCAGGCCCTCGACGAGATCCTGGTTGTAGCGCGCGATACCGCCGCCCATGCCGTAGCAATCGGAAACCAGGGCGAGCATGCGGACGGCCATGTCCGGCTCAGGCCGCGGCCGAGCCGGTCCAGCCGGCCTGCCAGACGCGCCGTGCCCAGGCCCGCGAGGCATTGGAGAACGTGACCTCGCCGGACGTGCTGCCGGCGTCGCGCAGCCATCGCCCGACCGGCGTGACGAAGCCGGTCTTGGAGCGGTTGCGGCTCGCTTGCGGCAGCGGCGGCCGCGGCACGTCGGCCACCGCCTCCTTCGCCCCGATCGTCGCCAGCACGTTTCCGGGCGGCAGCGCGGCGAGGAAGAACGGATCGACGAAAGGCACGCGAATCTCGATCGAATGCGCCATGCCGGCCCAGTCGGCATCGCGCAGCAGCTGGTTGCGCATGTAGAGCGCGGTCTCCATCGCCGCCACGCGGTCGAAGTCGCCGAGCGGCCGGCCGAACTGGTAGGCTGCCGCGATGTGGCTGAGCGGTGCCAGCCGGCGCAGCCCCTCTTCCGCCAATGCCGGGTCGAGCAGCCCGTCGAGTTCCCACGGCATGAACACGCCGCGCCGCAGCAGGTAGGCTCCGGCCCAGTCGCCGCCATACTGCAGCACGCCGGCCGACTTGGGATGCAGCTTCGCACCGGCGGCAATGGCGGCGGACAGCCCCCGGCGGGCCAATGCGCCGAGGCCCGGAATGAAGCGGAACGGCCGCAGCAGGTGCACGCTTCGCGGCACATCGACGAAGGACGGATAGCCGCCGAAGCATTCGTCGGCACCCAGCCCGCTCAGCGCCACCTTGACCCCCGCCTCGTGCGCCGCCTTGGCCACGAACCAGGTGTTGACGCCGTCGATGGTCGGCAGGTCCATCGCGTCGAGGATCGCCGGCAGGTCGCGCTCGAACTCGGCACGATCGACGGTGCGCACGACATGGCGCGCGCCGTAGCGGGCGGCGACCTCGGCTGCCAGCGGCGCCTCGTCGTGCCGGTCGCCCTTGAACTCGGCGAAGGACAGGGTGACGGCCAGCGTATCGCGCGCGCCGAGCTCGGCCATGGTGCCGAGCAGCGCGCCCGAATCGAGGCCCGCCGACAGGAACACCGCGACCGGCACGTCGGCCACCAAATGATGGCGCACCGAATCGTGCACCGCGGCGGCGAGCTGGCGGCGGGCGGCCGCTGCGTCACCCGCGGCCGTAGCGGCGCGACGGCCGAGCGACTGGGAGATGTCGTAATAGACGCGCGGCGCTTCGGGGCCGGCCGCATCGACCACGATCGTGCTGCCGGCCGGCACGGCGCGGATGGCGCGCCAGACGGTGAAGGGCTCGGGCACGCTACCGAGCAGGTGGAAGCCCGCAACACCGGCGGGGTCGGGATCGCGCGGCACCGCGCCGCCGGCCAGCAGCGCCTTGGCCTGCGAGGCGAAGCGCAGCGTCCAGCCGTCGTCGGCATAGTAGAGCGGCTTGATGCCGAGAGGATCGCGCGCCAGCAGCAGCGTCCGCGCCCGCGCATCCCAGATCGCGAAGGCGAACATGCCGCGCAGCGCCTCGACCATCGCCGGGCCGCGGTCGGCATAGAGCTGCAGCAGCACCTCGGTGTCGGAGTCGGAGCGGAAGCGATATCCCTTGCCCTCGAGCTCCGCCTTCAGCGCGCGATAATTGTAGATCTCGCCGTTGAAGGTGATGGTCAGCGTGCCGTCGGCACTGTGCATCGGCTGCGCGCCGCGCTCCGACAGGTCGATGATGGCCAGCCGCCGGTGCGTGAAGCCGACCCGCCCGTCGGCCGAGAACCAGTCGCCGCTGCCGTCCGGCCCGCGCGGCGCCATGCGCACGTTCATGCGCGCCAGCTCGCCGCGATCCACCGCGGGCGCCACGTCGAGATAGGCGAAGATGCCCGCTATGCCGCACATGGCGCGGTCTGGTTCGAATGTCGCGTGTCAGGATTCATGGGGCCGCGCGCATCCTGCACGCTCATGAGCGCGCGGGATGCACGCGGTCCCACGAGAGTCCCCAAGGCTCGCACGCTAGCGTGCACCGGTGCCGCCGAAGATCACGGAAAAGGTTCGCAGCACGATCATCACGTCGAGCCAGAGCGAGCAATGCTTCAGGTAGTAGAGATCGTACTCCAGCTTCGAGCGCATTTCGTCGGCTTCGTGCGCATAGCCCTGGTTGATCTGCGCCCAACCGGTGACGCCGGGCCGCACGATGCCCCTCAAGGCGAAGTGGGGAATATCCTGCATGTACTGCCGCTCGAGCGACAGCGCCTCCGGTCGCGGCCCGACCCAGCTCATGTCGCCGCGCAGCACATTGATGAGCTGTGGCAGCTCGTCGAGGCGGAAGCGGCGCAGCGTATGGCCGACGCGGGTGATGCGCGAATCGCCTTCCTGGGTGAAGCTCGGGCCGCCCGCGCCATGATACATGGTGCGGAACTTGATCATGCGAAAAATGCGGCCGCGTCGCCCGACGCGTTCATGCTGGAAGAAGATCGGTCCGGGGCTGTCCAGACGCACGACCAGCGCGACGACGGCAAGGATCGGCAGGAGCACCGGCAACACGAGCAGCGTCAGCAGCAGCTCGCAGCCGCGGCGCACCACGAGGTATTGGCGCGACGGCAGCAGGGCGCCGAACTCGTTGGGCATCAGGCCGCCGAGCGGTGTTCGGCCGGTCATCGTCTCGACCATGTAGCGCCGGTCGAGCACCGGAACACCGGCAATCGCCGCGCCCGCCAGGGCGGCGACCTGGCTTTCGGTGAGATCCGGTCCGAGATCGGCGACCATCGCATCGACCCGCATCCCCACCGCTTCGACATCCTCGTAGGTCAGCCAGCGGCAGAACGCCCGCTCGGGCATCTCGGAGATCAGGCTCGAGGGCACCACCGCGTAGTTGCGGATGAGATAGCGGCCGCGGAGCTGGGCGACGAAGGCCATCCACAGCACGGTCAGCAGGCCGGAACCGAAGAGCTGGGTGCGAGAGTAGTCGGAGCGCAACAGCACCAGCAGCACCGCGATCGCGGCATAGGCGATCGCCGCCACCGGCGCGAGGTAGCCGATGTTGCCCTGCAGGGTCGCGCGCGGAAAGGCATCGAGCCGACGGCCGCAATACCAAACGATCACGTAGGCCACGGCGGTTGCGATGATGGTCTGCTCGGTCGCGCCGATGCTGTCGACGAAAGGCTGCTCCGTCGCATAGATCGGAATGGGCAGGAGCACGCAGAACACGAACCCGCCGAGGGCGTCGAGCCACGTCTCGAAGAACCGCTCGGGCGCCGACCGGATCGCCGGCTTGTCGCGGGACGGTGGCTCTCCGGCCGAGGAAGGCCCCGCGGCCCTCACCGGAAACGCTCTCCGCAAGGCTCAACTCCTCTCGTCGGGGTCCGGGCACGGCAAGCCGCACCCTGCCGCCCGAAACGGTGCCAGCACCGTTGGCGGTACGCAATAATGCCCCAATTCATCCCCGATCCGCATGCCCACGGCATACTAACTACACCCACGATGAGGATAGTTTAGTTCTCCTCTTCCGTAAAGGATTCCCTGTACCGCCGCATCGGCGAGCGACGGAACGCCTGGGCCCAGCCCATGCCGAGGAATGCCGCCGAGATGAAGGCGATCGCGGGAATCTGCAGGCTGAAATCGACCGCCGAATGCAACATCGCGATCCCCGGCACGGCGAAAGCCGCGACCAGCAGATGGCGTTGGCGATGGCGCCGGAGCGCGCCCCACAGGCAGACGCCCCACGGGATCAGGACCATGAGCAGTCCGGGCACGGTGCCGAGGATACCGGTCTCAACATAGAGCTCGATCGGCGTGGAATGGGCCTTGTCGTTGGCCTGGACGATCTCGTCCGGTTGATAGGCGGCGTAGATCTCGGGAAACGTGCCCAGCCCCCAGCCGAGCCACGGCGATGCCCGGGCCGCTCGGAGCGAGGCCTCCCATATGTACGTCCGGTTGAAGTTGCTCGATTCCGACAGCAACGAGACCTTGCGCAGCATCGCCCCGCCGGCGATCGCCAGGACGAGCAGGCCGATCGCCGCGCCCAGCGCGAGCACCCAGCCGATCTGCCGGCGCGAGCGCCAGCGGCCGCGCATCGAGAGATAGAGGATGGCGACCGACAGCACGACCGTCACCGCGAAGGCCGCGCGCGAGGAGGAGAAGAGCTGGGTGCCGACGAACAGCAGCGCCATCGCCCCCAGGATGAGGGTCGTGCCGTTCAGCCGCGCGAAGAAGCGGTCGCCGTCGTTTGCGTCGTCGGCATAGCCGTGCTCGTCCACGACGACGCGGCGGCGGCGGTTCTGCTTGAGCATCCAGGCCAGGGCGGCGGCCAGGGCCATGCCGGCGAAGCAGCCGAAAGTGTTGCTGTTGGCGAACGTGCCGGACATCAGGCAGTGGTCGTTGGTGTACTCGCCCTGCTTCTTCAGCAGGCTGCCGACGAAGCAACCGCCCGTGGCGGACTGCTGCAGCAGTGCGTAGGCCATTACTGCGATCGCGCTCAGCAGGAGGGTGAAGACCAGCAGGCGCGCACGGTCCGGCTCGCGGAACAGTGCGCGCGCGACCACGAAGACCAGCACGCAGGCAAGGCAGCGCAGCAGCGTGTTGCGCGTCGCATCGATCGACAGGGTGGGCACGGCGGCATGGGCCTGGCCGAGCAGCGCCGCCGCGCGCGCATAGAAAGGTGCGCTGCCCGTGGCAGGAGCGTAGGTCGACATCTGCAACAGGCCCACGAAGGTGAAGAGCACGAAGCAGACGACGAGCGCGAGCAGCGGCCAGCGTTCGTCCTCCTCGACCCGGAAGCCCGCCGCATCGCCCAGTCCGAGCGCGCACAGGATAGCGAGGCCGCCCAGCACCATCAGCATCGGCGCCCAGGCCCATTCGCGGTTCGAGCCGTACGGCAGGGGCGAGGCGAAGAGCAGCAATAGGAAGACGGCCAGCACCAGCCAGCCCGCGCACCAGGCGAGCAGCGCGAACGGGCTCCTGCCCGGCTGGCCGTCCGCCTCGTCCTCCGCGCGCGAGCGCCGCCGTCTCGATCGGGCGCTCATTCCTTGCGCACCTTCTCGATGATGGCCGCGAGCTCCTGCGGCGCGCCCGGCACGTCGCGCAGGAACCAGGTCAGGATCGCGTGATCGGCGGCCGAGCGCGTGACATAGCCGAACAGGCGACGGTCGCCGCTCGATTGCCGCCAGACCGTCACGACATGCGACCGCAGCCGCGTCTTCTGCCCCTCGCTCAACAGCTCCCAGCAATCGAGGATGAGCCTCAGCCGCGACGGCCAGGTCTGCGGCGACCGGCCGGCCATCTCGATCGAGGCGAACAGCATGGCGATGACCAGGCGCGACGGTCCCTCGAGCTGGAACTGCACGATCGCCAGCCTGAGCCAGGCCACGCCGTGCGCCGGCGCGCCGCCCAGCCCGGTGACGAGGTCGGCACGGGAAAGCCTCTGCCAGTCGGTCCGTGTCGCTGCGTCGGCGCCGACGGACGGCGTCATTGCCGCGCCGGTCAGCAGCTCGGACCGGGCGATATGGCGCGTCGGCACGGGATCGATGGCGATCGCGCGGCCGAGCGCGTCGATACCGGCCACCGCTTCCGATTTCTCGATCTTCAGCCCGCTGCGCAGCCTGTAGACGACGCCGTCGGCATACTGCGCCTGCCAGGCCGCGCGCGCGACCGGGCCGGCCTGGACGATGGCGATGAGGCCGCCGATCACCGCCAGGCCGCGCATCAGCCAGTTCAAAAGTAGAGACAGAAAGAGATCCCCCACGTCGCGCTTTTCGCGTCGCACTCCAGCGTCATCGGATCGCGATGTCAAAGGGTCTTGCCGATCGGCTCGGCCGCTCACGCGAACGGGTAAGGCCCCGGGAACGCGCCGACCGGCACGAAATGGGTGACCAGCCCGACTTCCGCTCGCCAGTGATGCAGCAGGAAGGCCGGCGGCTCGAGATGCGAGGCAGGCCGGGCGTCCGGCCGCAGTTGCAGGGCGATCGCCGTCGTGGTGCTGGGGGCGGTGCAGAGCAGCGTGTCGCCGAAGCGCAGCAGCATGAAGCGATGGACGTGGCCGCAGACGAGACGCTCGACCTGCCGGTGGCGCGACAGCACGGCGGCGAGCCGGCCCTCGTCGCGACAGGCATAGAGGTCGAGATACGGCACGCCGGTCGCGAACGGCGGCTGGTGCATCATCACGACGGTCGGCCGCGTGGGCTCGGCGGCGAGGGTCTCGTCCAGCCAGCGTGCTGCGTCTGGGTCGACCGCGCCGTGATGCAGGCCGGGCAGCGTCACGTCGAGCGCCACGATGCGTACCGGCCCGTGCGTGCCGACGGCATAGTGCATCGGTCCGGTCGGCGGCAGGTAGGCGTGATCGCGAAAAGCGTCGCGGAACGCCTCGCGGTCGTCGTGATTGCCCGGGATGACCAGCAGCGGGATGGCAAGGCGGCGCAGAAGCGAGCGCATCGCGGCGTATTCCGGCGCCGTTCCGTGATCGACCAGGTCGCCGCTCAGCAGCACGAGGTCGGGCCGCGGATCGAATGAGGCGAGCTGCGCGATCGCAGCGGCGAAATGGGCATTGGAATCGGCCACGCCCTGGTAGAGCACGCCGTGCGGCCTGACATGCGGATCGGAGAGCTGGGCGATCAGCATCAGCCGGGCGTCCAGCCGTGCCGCTCCAACCCCGCCCTTCCCTTGGGCGTCAGCCCGTAGATGCCGCGCTCGACCCTTTCGAACCAGCCGTAATGGTCGGCGCTCAGGATCGCCGCCGCCTTGGGCGCCTCCGCCGCCAGCCGCAGCGCCGCCACCTTCATCGGCCCGTTCTTCGCCAGCAGGCCAGCGCAGCGCAACGCCTCCTGGCGATAGGCGGTCATCAGCGGTACGCGGGTCGAGGAGCCGCCGCGGTTGGGATCGCCGACCCGGCGGGCATGCTCGCCCAGCAGCCGGCCGACGCGGCGCGCGTTCTTGCGCGGGCGGTAGGGCGCGGGATCGAGCAGGACGTCGGCCCTTCCCTCGATCACCACCATCAGCCCGACACCGAGCCGCCGGCAGAGCTTCTTCACGTCGCGCAGGTTCTTCGGCCAGGCGCCGACGGCGAGGTAGACGGTATCGCTCAGCGCCAGGCGGTTGACCCCCTGCAGCACCAGCGCCATCCCGAACGCGCGCTTCAGCTCGACGATGACCGGTGGCTCGCTGCCGCGCACCGCGACCACGTCGCAGCCGCGCACCTCGCCCTTCACGCTGTAGCCCTGGCCTTCGAGCAGCGCCTTGACCGGCGCATAGAGGTCGCTTTCCAACGACATTACGGG
>CAMFJT010000199.1 GCA_945957125.1 uncultured Rhodospirillales bacterium
TGCACGCCGAAGATCTCCTGCACCACCAGGATGGTGCCGAAGCCGCTGCCGGACGCCGGCATGGCGCGATAGGCCATCATGTCCTTGCCGTCCGAGGTCTTCACCGAAACCGTGCCGGCGGTAAGGCCGTCGGCCGGCGTGGTGATCATGGTCTGCGCCTGGATCGGCTGCGCCGCCAGCGCGAAGGTCGTCCCGAAAGCCGCGCCGAACAGCGCCTTGCGGCGCGAGACGTTGTCGTCGAACGAAATGCTGTCGCCGTCCATGCCTTCCTCCGAGCTCAGATTGAATGCGGCGCGAAGCCTAGGCTGGCCGCGCGAGCCGCCACAATCACAATCAGGCGACCTCGATATGCGGCAGCGCGAGATATTCGGGGCTCTGCATCTCCATCAGGCGCGACACCGTCCGCTCGAATTCGAAGGCGCCTTCGCCTTCGGTGTAGAGCTTGTCCGGCGACGCGGCCGCCGAGCAGATGAACTTGACCTTTCGCTCGTAGAAGCTGTCGATCATGGTGACGAAGCGGGCCGCCTTGTCGCGGCTGTCCGGCCCCATCTTCGGGATTTCCGCCAGGATCACCGTATGGAAGTGGTCGGCGATGCACAGGAAGTCGGCGGCACCCATCGGGCGCGAGCACCAATCCGTGTAGTGCGCCATGGCGACGCCCGGCACGGCGCGCGGCACCGGCACGTCGCGGCCCTGGGTGCGCAGCACGCGCGGCTCGCCGTCGGCGCCGCCCGACAGCGTGCGGAACGCCTCGTCGAGCTTGGCCGCCGCCCAGGCGCCGAGCGGCGTGAGATAGACGTTGAGCTCGCGGATGCGGTCCATGCGATAGTCGCGGCCGCCGCCCAGCTCGAGGATCTCCAGCCGCTGCTTGAGCAGCGCGATGAACGGCAGGAAGCGTTCGCGCTGCAGGCCGTTCTTGTAGAGATCGTCGGGCGCGCGGTTCGACGTGGCGATGACCGTGAGCCCCTCCTCGAACAGCGTCTCGAACAGGCGGCCGAGGATCATCGCGTCGGCGATGTTGGTGACCTGGAACTCGTCGAAGCAGAGCAGCCGCGTCTCCTGCGCGATCGCCCTGGCGATCGGCACGATCGTGTCGGCCTCGGGCGGCGCGCCTTTCGCCGAAAGCTCCTCGCGCCGGCGATGGAGGCGCTCGTGCACCTCGAGCATGAACTCGTGGAAGTGCACGCGCCGCTTCTTCGCGACCGGCGCGTCGTCGAAGAACAGGTCCATCAGCATCGACTTGCCGCGCCCGACCGGCCCCCAGATATAGAGACCGTGCGGCCCGGTGGCCGGCTTCTCGCTTGAGCCGAAGCCGAGCCGCGCCCAGAAGCCCTGCCTGGCCGGCGCGGGCGCCATCGCCGCGAGCTGGTCATGCACCGCCTGCAGTCGCGCCACGATCCTTTCCTGCACGGGATCGGCCTGCACCTGCCCCGCGACGCGGCGCGCGGCGAGGTTGGCGGCCGGTCCCTTGCCGGTCGAGGGGGTATCGGAGTCCATTCGGCGCATACCTAGCTCAGGGCGATGCGCCTGCCTATAAGATGCGGCGATGAAGATCGCCTTTCTCGGCACGTCGGAATTCGCCGTCCCCGCGCTGCAGGCGCTGGTCGATGCCGGCCACGACGTGATCGCCGTCTATACGCGCACGCCCAAGCCGGCCGGCCGCGGCAACCAGGAGCGCAAGACGCCGGTCCATCGTCTGGCCGACACGCTCGGCCTGCCGGTGCGGACGCCGAAGACGCTCAAGACGGAGGAGGAAGCGGCCGCCTTCAAGGCGCTCGACCTCGACGCGGCGGTGGTCGTGTCCTACGGCCATATCCTGACCCGGCCGTTCCTCGAGGCGCCGGTGCTGGGCTGCGTCAACATTCACGGCTCGCTGCTGCCGCGCTGGCGCGGCGCGGCGCCGATCCATCGCGCGATCCTCGCCGGCGACGCGGAGACCGGCGTCACCACCATGCGCATGGACGAGGGCCTGGACACCGGGCCGATGCTGCTGGCGGAGCGCACGCCGATCTCCGCCGCCGACACCGCGGAAAGCGTGCACGACCGGCTGGCGGCGCTCGGCGCGACCCTGATCGTCTCGACGCTCGATGGGTTGGTGCGCGGCACGATCGATCCCACGCCGCAGCCCGAGCAGGGCGTCACCTATGCCCACAAGCTCGGCAGGGAAGAGGGCGTGCTCGACTGGCGGCGGCCGGCCGCCGAGCTCGAACGCAAGGTCCGCGCCTTCCATCCCTGGCCCGGCACGTCGTTCACCTTTAACGGCGAGCCGATCAAGGTGCTGGGCGCCGCGCTCGCGCTGGCCGGCGGTGCGCCGGGCACGGTGAGCCTCGCGCGCGACGGCTTTCCCGTGGTGACGTGCGGCGTCGGCGGCTTGCGGCTCCTGAAGCTGCAGCGGCCGGGCAAGGCGGCGCAGGCGGCCGACGCCTTCCTGCGCGGCTTCGCCCTGCCGGCGGGCACGGTGCTGCCCTCGCCCGCGATCGCCGCGCTGCCCCAGAGCCAGCCGCGCTGAGCCGTGCCGCGCTACAGGATCACGGTGGAGTACGACGGCGGGCCGTTCGTCGGCTGGCAGCGGCAGGACACCGGGCCGTCGATCCAGGCGGCGCTCGAGGACGCCGTGTTTGCCCTGAGCGGCGAGCGCGTCCATGTCCAGTGCGCCGGCCGCACCGATGCCGGCGTCCATGCGCGCGGCCAGGTCGCGCATTTCGACATCGCGGCGGAGAAGCGCATCGAGGAGGTGCGCGGGGCGATCACCTTCCACCTCAAGCCGAACCCGATCGTCGTGATCGCCGCGGAGCTGGCGCCGAAGGGTTTCCATGCCCGCTTCTCCGCCACCTACCGGCGCTATCGCTACCGCATCCTGAGCCGGCGCTCGCCGCCGGCGCTGGAGCGCGGCCATGTCTGGCACGTGCCGGTGCCGCTCGACGTCGAGGCCATGGGCGAGGCGGCGGCCGTGCTGGTCGGCACCCACGATTTCAACAGCTTCCGGTCGACTTCCTGCCAGGCGAAGTCGTCGGTCAAGACGCTGGAAGAGCTGTCCGTGATACGCTGCGGCGAGGAGATCCACCTCGATGTCGGCGCCCGCTCGTTCCTGCACAACCAGGTGCGCATCCTGGCCGGCACGCTGCAGATGGTCGGCCGCGGCCAGTGGAGCAGGGCCGATGTCGCCGCGGCGCTGGCCGCGCGCGACCGCACGCGCGCCGGACCGACCGCGCCGCCCGACGGGTTGTGCCTCATGGAGGTGCGCTACGACGGACGATCAGAAGCCGACGGCGACGCCGAGGAGCCGGTTGACGAGGACTGACAGGAAGTAGGACGGCACCCAGTTCACGACCATCAGCACGGCAGCCATCGCCCACGGCGCTCCGAGCGTCATCCGCGTCGCGATCATGAACCAGTAGAAGAACAGCGCCTGCAGCACGAGCTGCACCACCGCCGTGACGCCCATCGGCGCCACGGTGGCGACCAGCTCGCCGAGCAGCAGCAGGATCACCGCCGGCAGGTTGATCCAGTTGAGCGCCGCGATGTAGCGCGGATAGCGTTCCAGCCAGCCGCGCCGCCGCGCGATCTCGTGGAAGATCACCGGGAACAGCAGCCAGTCGACGACGTAGCGCAGCGCCTCGACGAAGGCGATCTCCCAGTCCTCCGCCGCGGTGACCAGCGACGCGTAATGGATGAAGAGGTAGAGCGCGTAGAACGGCGCCACCACCAGCATGACCTGGAAGGAGCGCAGGCAGCTTTCGAGCGTGTTGTCGAAATAGGCCGGCGCCGAGCGGTCGCGCAGCAGGAGCTTGATCGCGCCCGTGCTGCCCCGGGCGATTTCCGCGCCGCTCAGCATCGGATCTCAGGCGGCGAAATAACGGTCGAGCACCGTTTCGTAGACGCGCGCCAGCACCTTGAGGTCGGCGACGGCGCTCTTCTCGTCGACCTTGTGCATCGTCTCGCCGACCAGGCCGAACTCCAGCACCGGGCAATAGCTGCGGATGAAGCGGGCATCGGAGGTGCCGCCCGTGGTCGACAGCTCGCAGTCCACGCCGACCACGTCGCGCACCGCGCCTGCCACCAGATCGGAAAGCGGGCCCGGCGGAGTGTAGAAGGACTCGCCCGAGACCTCGACCTTGTATTCGATCGTGCCGTTGCCGCCGACACTCGCGTTGGCCCGCTCGATGCGCTCCTGCAGATGGGCCAGCAGCGTCCTGGAGGTCCACAGATCGTTGAAGCGCGTGTTGAACCGCGCCCGCGCGACGCCGGGGGCGATGTTGGTCGCCTTGTTGCCGACATCGACCGTGGTGAACTGCAGCGAGCTCGGCTGGAAATGCGTGCTGCCCTTGTCGATCGGCTCGCGCACCAGCGCCTCGATGATCGCCGACAGGCGATGGATCGCGTTGTCGAGCCGCTCGGGATAGGCGACATGACCCTGGATGCCGCTCACCGTCAGGTCGACGGTCATGCTGCCGCGCCGGCCGATCTTCATCATGTCGCCGAAACGGCGCGAGCTGGTCGGCTCGCCGACGATGCAGGCATCGATCGTCTCGCCGCGCTCGGCGAGCTTCTTCAGCATCTTGACCGTGCCGTTGACCGCGGGCCCTTCCTCGTCGCCGGTGATCAGCAGGCTGATCGCGCCGCCGAAGTCGCTTCCGCGTCGGGAAAGAAACCGGGAGGCCGCCTCGGTGAAAGCCGCGATCGCGCCCTTCATGTCGGCCGCGCCGCGGCCGAACAGGTAGCCCGCCGACAGCTCTGCCGAGAACGGACCGATCGTCCAGGACGAGAGGTCGCCCACCGGCACCACGTCGGAATGGCCGGCGAAACAGAAGTGCCTGCCGCCTTCGCCCGGTTGCCGACCGATGCGCGCGTAAAGGTTGGCCACGTCGTCGGTGCCGGCCTGGGTGAAGTCCATCCGCTCGCAGCGGAAGCCCAGGGCGCCGAGCGTGCGTTCAAGGAGCTGCAGCGCACCGCCTTCGACCGGGGTCACGCTCTCGCAACGCACGAGTGCGCGCGTCAATTCAACCACGTCGGAGACGGAAGGAGCCAGGGCGTCGGGCATGGCCGGACACTACAACCGCAGCCCCACAAAGAGAAGAGCGCCGGCCCGCGTTCCCAGGCCGACGCTCAGTAGAGAGGAGAGGAAGATAGTCTTTTTATTACGAAACAACGGGCCTCAGGCCACCATGCGATCGGCCTCCTGCAGGTTGACCGAGACGAGCTGCGAGACGCCGCGCTCGGCCATGGTGACGCCGTACAGCCGGTCCATGCGCGCCATGGTCACGCGATGGTGGGTGATGATCAGGAAGCGGGTGTCGGTCCGCCCGGCGATCTCCTGCACCAGCGCGCAGAAGCGCTCGACGTTGAGGTCGTCGAGCGGCGCGTCGACCTCGTCGAGCACGCAGATCGGCGCCGGATTGGTCATGAACACCGCGAACAGCAGCGACAGCGCCGTGAGCGCCTGCTCGCCGCCCGACAGCAGCGACATCACCTGCAGCTTCTTGCCCGGCGGGCTGGCATGGATCTCCAGCCCGGCCTCGAGCGGGTCCTCCGACTCGGTGAGCCGAAGCTCGGCCTTGCCGCCGCCGAACAGCTTGGTGAAGAGCTGCTGGAAGTGGCCGCTGACCTGCTCGAAGGCGGCGAGGAAGCGCTCGCGACCCTCGCGGTTCAGGCTCTGGATGCCCTGGCGCAGGCGGCCGATGGCGGCGACGAGGTCGTCGCGCTCGGTCGTCATGCCGGTGATCTGCTGCTCGAGCTCGGCGGCCTCTTCCTCGGCGCGCAGGTTGACCGCGCCCATCGTCTCGCGCTCGTGCACCAGCCGCTCGAGCTTGTGCTCGGCCTTCTCCAGGTCCGGCAGCTCCTCGATCGACTGCACCTCGGCCAGCGCCAGCACCTCGCCGATCTCGACGCGCAGACGCTCCTGGATGCGGTCGACCACCGCCTCGCGATCCTTGATCGCCTGCTCCATCAGGCCCTCGCGCCGCACGCGGCTCTCGCGCGCCCCGGCCAGCTCGGCCTCGACCGTGCGCATCGCCTTGTCGGCCTGCGCCAGCCGGGTCTCGCCGACGGCGAGCTGGTCGGCCGCCTCCTGGCGGCGCGCGTCGGCCGCGTCGATCTCCTCGCCCAGCGCGCTCTGGCGGGCCTCGATCTCGGCTGGCCGGGCTTCCAGCTCGGCCAGGGTCTCGGCGATCTGCTCGTAGCGCGCCTCGAGCTCGACGGCCTGGCCGTCGGCATCGCTCAGCCGGTTGCTCCAGCTCATGTGGTCCTGCGCGATGCGGCCGAGCCGCTCGACCCGCATCTCCGCTTCGCGCGCCAGGCGATTGCAGCTCGCCTCCGCCTCGACCAGCGCAGTGCGCAGCTCGGCGATGCGCGCGCGCAGCAGACCCGCCGTCGCGCGGTCGGCCTGGGTGTCGGCGATCGCCGACAGCCGGGCCTGGCGGAAGGTGCGGTGCATCTCGGCCTCGGCCACGTCGCCGACGACCTCCGCCATCGTCCGCTCCGCGGCGGCCTGACGGGTGCGCAACTGGTCGGTGCGGCGCGCCACCTCGGCATGCCGGTCGCGCGCCTGGCCGGCGGCGCGCTCGGCCGCGGCAATGGCGCTCTGCGCGCCGCGCTCCGCCGCGCGGGTCGCGTCGCCGGCTTCCTGCGCCTTGCGCCGTGCCGCCTCGGCGACCTGCCGCTCGTGGCGCCGCGCATGGTCGACGCACAGCGTCTCGGCCTCGCGTGTGGCGGTCAGCCAACGCTTCTTGTCGTCGACCTTGGCCTGCGCCCGCGCCTGCTCGGCCACGACGCCGTCGATCTGGTGGCGGATGTCGGCCAGCCGGTTGCGCTGGCTGAGCCGTACCGCCGCGGTCGACGGTGCGCCGGCGCGCATGGTGTAGCCGTCCCAGCGCCACACCGCGCCCTCGACCGTGACGAGCTGCTGGCCGGCCTTGAGGCTGGGCTGCAGTGCCGCGCCCGTCGCATCGTCGGCGACGATGCCGATGAAGCCGATGCGCCGCTCGAGCTCGGGCAGCGCCTTGACCTGCGCGGCGAGCGGTGCGGCTCCTTCCGGCAGTGCCGGCACCTCGGCCAGCGGGCCGAGCGGCATCCAGTGGGTCGGCGCGCCACGGTCCGAGGAGGCTTCGAGATCCTCGCCGAACGCCGCGCCCAGCGCCTTCTCGTAACCCGGCGTCACCGACAGCGCGTCGAGCAGCGGCGGCCACAGCGAGCCGGCGGCCGACTTCAGCGCGGCGGCGACACCCGCCTCCTCGGCGCGCAGCTTGGTGAGCCGTGCATTGACCTTCTGCAGCAGATCGTTGGCGGCGGCATGGCTTGCCTCGGCGGCGCCGCGCTCGGCGGCACGGGCCTGCTCCAGCTCGATCCGCTCGACCTCGGCGCGGGCGACGGCCTGGCGCGCGGCATCCGATTCGTAGCGTTCGGCCTCGCGTGCCTGCTCGATCGCTTCCGCGCCGGCGCGACGTGCTTCTTCCCAGGCCTCGCGCGCCGCTTCGAGGGCGGCCTCGACCTCTTCCAGCGCCGGCAGGGTCGCCAGCTCGTCCTCGATCTGGCGCTGCTGGGCGGCGATCTCGGCGCGGCGGCTCTCGAGGCGGCGCAGCCGTTCCTGCACCTCGGCGATCTCGCGGGCGACGCTGGAGCGCAGTGCCTCGTCGGCGGCGATCTCGCGCGTCAGGCGATCGAGCTCGCCTTCGGCGACCTGCGTGGCCTCCTGCGCCGCGTCGCGCACCTGGCGTGCCGCCTCGGCACGCTCGTCCTCGCCGACCCGTTCCTCCTCGAGCACGAGGCGCTGGGCCTCGAGATCGGCGAGCGCGGCCTCGGCGTCGTTCTTGCGGCCGCGCTCGCGGGCGAGATCGGCTTCGGTCTGCCGCAGGCGGGTCGCCGCCTCGCGCTGCGCCGTCGCGACCCGCTCGGCCTCGGCGGTCAGCGCTTCGTGCATCACGCGCAGGCGCTGCAGGGTCGCCGCCGCGGCGGCCTCCTCGCTGCGCAGCGGCGGCATCGCGGTCGCGGCATCGGCCTGCGCCGTGGTGGCAAGCCCAACCAGCCGCGTCAGGTCGGCGACCTGTGCCTCGGCTTCCTTCAGCCGCTCTTCGGCATCGGCCCGTTCGCTGTCGGCGCGGGCGAGCTTGAGCGCCAGCACCGACGCCTCGGCACGGCGGATATGGTCAGACAGGTTGCGGTAGCGGCTGGCCTGGCGCGCCTGGCGCTTGAGCCCCTTGTGCTGCTCCTCGAGGGCGACCAGCACGTCCTGCACGCGCGCGAGGTTCTGCTCGGCGGCGCGCAGCCGCAGCTCGGCCTCGTGGCGGCGCGCATAAAGGCCGGTGATGCCGGCCGCCTCGTCGATCACGCCACGACGGTCGATCGGCTTGGCATTGATCAGCGTGCCGATGCGGCCCTGGCTGACCAGCGCGGTCGAGCGCGAGCCGGTCGCGGCGTCGGCGAACAACGTCTGCACGTCGCGTGCGCGGATCTCGCGGCCGTTGACCGAATAGGCCGAGCCGTGGCCACGCTCGATGCGGCGTGCCACGTCGAGCTGGTCGGCGTCGTTGACGGCCGCCGGCGCGGTGCGCGTGCGGTTGTCCAGCGTCAGCGTCACTTCGGCGATGTTGCGCGCGGGGCGGGTGCCGGCGCCGGCGAAGATCACGTCCTCCATCTCCGCGCCGCGCATCTGCTTGGCCGAGGTCTCGCCCATCACCCACTTGAGCGCCTCGACCAGGTTCGACTTGCCGCAGCCGTTGGGGCCCACGATGCCGGTCATGCCGGATTCGATCGCAAGCTCCGTCGGATCCACGAAGGACTTGAAACCGGAGAGCCGAAGCTTGTCGAACTGGACCATCTACGCTGCGCCTCTTGCCTGACTATTTCGCGAGCTTGCCGAAGACCGCGTCGAGCTCTTCGATCGAGCGCCCGCCCTTGAACTGCTCGCCGTTGATGAACAGCGTCGGGGTGGAATTGACGCCCACCGCCTCGCCGCCGCGATAGTCGGCGATCACGCCGTTCTGCACCGCGTCGTTGGCCAGGCACGCCTTGACCTCGGCGTCGCCCATGCCGGCGATACGCAGCAGCTTGGCGAGCTCGGCGATCGGGTCGGCGGCGGTGGCCCACTTCGCCTGGGTGGAGAAGATCACGTCGACGACGCCGAAATACTTGTCGTTGCCCGCACATTCGGCGAGCTGGGCGGCCTTCACCGCCGTCTGGTCGAGCGGGAAGTCGCGATAGACCAGCTTGACCTTGCCGGTATCGACCCACTTCTTCTTGATCTCGGGCAGGACCGCCGTCGAGAAATGTGCACAGTGCGGGCAGGTGAAGGACGCGTATTCGATCATCGTGATCGGCGCCTTGGGGTCGCCCAGCACGTGATCGCCGGCCTGCACGCCGAGCAGCGTGGCCTTGTCGGCCGTCTGGGCGACAGGCGTCGGCGCCGGCCCGGTGGAAGACGGGCGGGTTCCGAAATACACCCCAGCCGCAATCGCGGCCACGGCCACGACGCCGCCGGCAGCGATCAAGATATTCCGCATAACGCCTTCCTCTCCACTACATCTTGGGAATTCAGCCTGTGGGGAGTCAACGACTACCGCCCCACCTGGCGCAAAATAGAATCGATGCCCTTGGCCCCGCCTTCTGGGTTGCCGTAGTTCTGTTCGTTGATGAACAGGGTGGGCGTGAATCGGACCTGCAGGGCATGGCCCGACTGGATGTCGGCGATGACCTTGTCGAAAAGCCGGTCGTTGGCCAGGCAGGCCTGGACGGGCAGGCCGGCCCGCTCCATCACCTTGACGATCTCGTCTTCCGGGGCGGGCGCCGTCATCCACTCGACCTGCGACTTGAACAGCACATCGATCGTCTCGAAGAATTTCGCGCCGCCGCATTCCGCCAACAGGCTGCCGCGCGTGGCCACCGCATCGGACGGGAAATGGCGATAGACGAAGCGCACCCGGCCGGTGTCGATCCAGTCGCTGCGGATGGCCGGCAGCACCGCGGCATGGAAATTGGCGCAATGCGGGCAGGTCAGCGAGAAGTAGTCGATGATGATGTTGGGGGCGTCGGCCTTGCCCAGCACGTGATCGGTCTCCAGCACGCCGAGCAGCTTGTCGACATCCTGGGCTCGCGGCTCGCGCGGCGCCAGCAACAGGCCCAGCGCGCCCAGCACCAGGCCGCGCCGGCCGGTTGCGCCACGGGTCGCGATACGGGCGCCCAGCCGCACCAGTGCCGCCCGTAGCTCGGGGTCCTGCACGTCGGCGGCGGTGCCGGCGATCCGCCGCATCGCCTCGGGATCGGGCTCGCGCAAGGCCGGGCGGGCCGGCGGCGGCACGAGCCCGCCCTGCACGATGCGGATGTCGTCGATGAAGCCGTGGCCGAAATAGGCATTCACCCGCTCGACGATCTGTGCGCCGCGATGCTGGATCTCGAGTGCCGCGGCGCCGGCCACCTTCAGCCGCAACGCCTTGCCCGACCGGCCACCGCGGCCGGCGAGCAGAGCATCGGGCTCGGTCAGGCGGGCGAGCTCGGCGCCGACGATGACGCTCCATTCGGCGCGCAGGCGCGCGATCGGGGCGCCTCGTCCTTTGGCGCGCTTCCCGGCGAGGCCCGACGTGAGACGCTGGGCGAGACCGCCGACGGCGCGGAAACCATTTTCGCGCATGGACCCTTTCAAACCCTGCTCCTTATGGTAGGGCACGGTGCTTCGCATGGCCACGTCTCACGCCACCCGTCTGCTCACCTGGTACGATCGTCATCGTCGCACCCTGCCGTGGCGCGCGCTGCCCGGCGAGCGGACGCCGCCCTACCGCGTCTGGCTGTCGGAGATCATGCTCCAGCAGACGACGGTGGCCACCGTCGGCGACTATTTTCACCGTTTCGTGACCCGGTGGCCGACGATCGAGGCGCTGGCGGCCGCGCCGCTCGACGAGGTGCTCTCGGCATGGGCCGGCCTGGGATACTACGCTCGCGCCCGCAATCTGCATGCCTGCGCGAAGACTGTGGTCGACGGCCATGGCGGCCGCTTCCCCGAGGACGAGGCGAGCCTGCTCGCCCTGCCGGGCATCGGTCGCTACACCGCGGCGGCGATCAGTGCCATCGCCTTCGACCGGCCGGCCTCGGCCGTGGACGGCAATGTCGAGCGCGTGATCGCCCGGCTCCATGCCATCGAGACGCCGCTGCCGGACGCCAAGATCGAGATCGCCGCACGCGCTGCCGATCTGGTGCCCCAGTCCCGCGCCGGCGACTACGCGCAGGCGATGATGGATCTCGGCGCCACGGTCTGCACGCCGCGCAATCCGAGCTGCGTGATCTGCCCGCTGCTGAAGGATTGCCGTGGGCGCATGCAGGGGATCGCCGAGGAGCTGCCCCGGCGCAAGCCCAAGGCCGACAAGCCGACCCGCCGCGGCCTGGCCTTCGTGCTGCTGCGCCGGGACGGCGCGGTTCTGCTGCGCAAGCGACCGGCCAAGGGCCTGCTGGGCGGCATGGACGAAGTGCCGTCGAGCCCGTGGCGCGAGGGCGCGCTGTCCATCGAGGATTCGTTGCGGGACGCGCCGGTACCGGCCAACTGGAAGGTGCTGGACGGCGGCGTGCGCCACACCTTCACCCATTTCCATCTCGAGCTGACGGTCGCCCGTGCGATCGCGGCGACGGCGGGCCTCGCCCGGCTTGCTCCCGGCACCGACTGGGTGATGGTCGACCGGCTGACCGAACGAGCCGTGCCGACGGTCATGCGCAAGGTGATCGCGCATGCCGTGAAGGCATCCTGAATTGGAGCGCGCCTCTCATAGGCGCCAGCTTTTACTCGAAAGCCCGTCGTCCCGACCGGAGCCGAGCGTAGCG
>CAMFJT010000200.1 GCA_945957125.1 uncultured Rhodospirillales bacterium
CTTGGGGCTGGACTTGGGGTTGCGGTTTCGGTTGAGGCTGGGAAGGCGCCGCCGCGGCCGGCGGTGGCGGAGCGGGAGGCGCCTCAGCGGCCTTCTCGGCCGGCGGCGTCGGGACGGGGGCGGGGCTCGGCTCGGCGGCCGGCGGCGGCGGGGTCTTGGGAGCCTCCTCCTCCGGCACCGGCGGCGGTTTGTCCTGCGTCGGCTCGGGCTCCTCCATCGTGACCTCGATGGCATTGTCCTCGATGTCGTGGCGAGGCAGCGGCAGGCCCCACACGGCGAGCGCGACGGCGACATGCAGCGCGGCCGCCAGCAGAACGGCGGCGAGCGGCATGTGGTCGGAGCGGGCGTAGGAGGCGCTGACGGCGTGGGCCACGATGACCCCGTTCTAGGCGGCGGACCGGCTGGCCGCTAGTTGATCGGCTCGGACTTATAGACGCCCCACATGTCGGTCCGTTCGAGCCAGCCGCTGACGCTCGAGACCCGCACGCGGCACCAGTCGCCGGAGCAGGAGCGGATTTCGCCCACCACCTCCGGCTCGAGCTTGGCGATCACCTCCGCGGCTGCAGCCGGCGTCTTGTGCAGGCTGGCGGCCTTCGACGGGATGATGAAGCTGCGCTTGCCGGTCAGCAGGCTCTGGTGCACCCACCCGCTGGCCCCCTGCCAGTCCCTGATCTTGCGCCAGTTCTCGTACTCGGCGACGATTTCGACCGGCATGGCCTTGCGCGTGAACTTCCAATCGATGGGATAGCGCGGTCCCGGCCCGGTGCGGACATTGACCTCGTCGGAACGCAGGGAGGCGAAGCGGGGAATGGGCAGGCCCGATCCCTTGCGTTGGGCGGAACTCGCGGGATCGGCGCCCTGCGCGGGGCCGCCCAGCAGGGCCAACACAATACAGGCCGCCCAAAGAGGGTGGGACGGTCGAATTCGCATTGCCCCTTTTATACCGCATTTCTCCGCGTCCGACGACAAGCAGTTGGAAACGCCCGTTTTTCGGGCATTCGGATAGTTGTGGCGCCCGGCTGGACAAGCGGCGAGCGGAATTGCTATCCGGGCAGGGATGCCGTCCAGTCCGAAGAAGAAACCGCTGGTGATCGTCACCCGCACCCTGCCCAGCGCGATCGAGACGCGGCTCATGGAGCTGTTCGATACGCGGCTGAATGCCGACGACAAGCCGATGACCGCGCCGGAGCTGGTCGAGGCGGTCAAGACCGCCGACGTGCTGGTGCCGACGGTCACCGACCGGATCGACAGCCGCGTGCTGTCCCAGGCCGGTCCGCGCCTCAAGCTGATCGCCTCGTTCGGCACCGGCGTCGACCATATCGACCTCGACACCGCGCGCCAGCGCGGCATCACCGTGACCAATACGCCAGGCGTGCTGACCGAGGACACCGCCGACATGACGATGGCGCTGGTGCTGGCCACGGCGCGACGCATGGGCGCGGGCGAGCGCCTGATGCGCAGCGGCAAATGGACCGGCTGGAGCCCGACGGCCATGCTGGGCGCACGGCTGCTCGGCAAGCGGATGGGCATCGTCGGCATGGGCCGCATCGGCCAGGCGCTGGCGCGGCGCGCCAAGGGCTTCGGCCTGTCCATCCACTATCACAACCGCAAGCGGCTGCATCCGGACATCGAAGGCGAGCTCGAGGCGACCTACTGGGAAAGCCTCGATCAGATGCTGGCGCGCATGGATATCGTCTCGGTCAACTGCCCGCACACGCCCGCGACGTTCCATCTGCTGTCGGCGCGGCGGCTGAAGCTGATGAAGCCGACCGCGATCGTGGTCAACACCGCGCGCGGCGAGGTGATCGACGAGAACGCCATGGTGCGCATGCTAAAGGCAGGCGAGCTCGCGGGTGCCGGCCTGGACGTCTACGAGCACGAGCCGCAGGTCAATCCGAAGCTGCTCGAGCTGGAGAGCGTCGTGCTGCTGCCGCACATGGGTTCGGCCACGCTCGAGGGCCGCATCGAGATGGGCGAGAAGGTGCTGATCAACATCAAGACCTTCGCCGACGGCCACAAGCCGCCCGACCGGGTGCTCGCGACGATGTTTTAAGCGCATTCACATGCGCTGGTGGGCGGCAGCGCATTCATATGCGCGAGAGCCCACACCGTGCAGAAAAGATGACGGTGTTGCATCCCCCGTCAAGACGCTTTCAGATCTTGTCCTCCGGCACCTCGATGCGCTCTTCCGGCGGGTTCATGATCACGTCGCGCGTGGCGCGGCCGACCTGGGCGCCGATCAGGATGGTGAGCGCGGTCCAGTACATCCAGACCATGATCGCCGCGAAGCCCGCGGTCGCGCCGAACGCCGAGGTGATCTGCGTCACCTCGAAGTAATAGACCAGCGCTCGGTTGCCGACCGCGAACAGCAGCGAGTTGACCGCGCCGCTGACCAGCGCGAAGCGCCACGGCACGCCGCCGGTCGGCAGCCATTTGTAGATCAGCGTGAAGAAGCAGGTCAGGATGCCGTAGTGGGTGAAGCTCGAGATCGCCGGGCCGATCCACTGGCCGAGCACGGGGAAGGCCTGCAGCGCACCGGCATAGGCCGACAGCGCGACGCTGGTCAGGATGACGGCGATCAGCAGCACGCCGAGCAGGATCATCATCAGCAGCGCGAGCAGGCGCGACTGCAGGCTGGCCAGCACCGGATGAAGCCGATGCGGGCTGGCATCGCGCCAGATCACGTCGAAGGCGTCGTCGAGCTCCACGAAGACGCGGCTGCCGGTGTAGACCAGCACCAGCGCGCCGGCGATCGCCGCCAGGCCGCCGCCCCGGAACAGATCCTCCGACGCGAAGCGCTGGATGCCGATCAGGTGCTCGGGCGCCACGATCGTGCTCAGCGCATCGAAAATCGCCTGCTGCGCCATCAGCTTGCCGACGAACGGCTCGGCGATGGCGATGCTGAAGATCATGATCGGGCCGAGGGCGAACATCGTGTAGAAGGCCATCGCCGCCGCCGACGTCGAGAGCCGGTGGGTGAAGAAGCCGTAGAACGATGTCAGGAAGATCTGCCAGAGCTTGTTCAGCATTGCCGGCGCAAGTGTGCCACTGAATTGGCATAGTAGGCGAGCAAAGGCCGCTCGCTCCCGACCGCCGAGAACGATCCGTCGCGCTCGTCGACCAGATGGCGCAGCGCGAGCATCCGCAGGCCGGCATGGATGGCGTAGTCGCGGTCGCCACGCGGCACGTAGAGCCGGGCGCCGCTCGCCTCGAATTCCGTCATCAGCCGGCCGGCGCGGACCTTGAGCTCGAGCTCGTCGACCGGCGTCTCGGCCTCAAGCAGCACGGTGGCGATCAGCGACACCGGCAGGACCGGCACCAGGCGCGCGACCTCGTCCATCAGGTCGGCGGCGAGCCGGCCGACGATCTCGAAGCGGCGCTCCCGGTCGAGCGGTCGCAGGTCGCCGCCATGGTCGGCCAGCCAGGCGTGCGCCGAGACCGGCCGGCCGAAATTCACGCAGGCATAGCCGAGGCGATACCAGCGGCCGCGCAGCATCAGCCCGAGCTGGCGCAGCGCGAACCGCGCGGTCGTGTGCGTGGCGAACCAGGCGCTGCGGCGCGGCAGCGCGGGATCGAGCGCGCGCAGCAGGGTGCGATCCTCGAGCACGCGGTCGTAGTTCAACGCTACCGGCACGAAGACGATGTCGTGCGCGCCCCGCGGATCGAACGACTTCAGCATGTAGTCGTACAGGCCGAGGCGCGGCGCGCGCAGCCGGCCGTAGCGCGACAGCCCGCCCTCGGGATACATCGCCTGCGCCACGCCCGCCTCCGTCGCCATGTGGACGTAACGTTCCAGCACCCGGCGATAGATCGGATTGTTCGAATCGCGCCGCACGAAATAGGCGCCCATCGACCGGATGAGCTGCTGCAAGGGCCAGACGCGCGCCCATTCGCCGACGGCATAGGACAGCGCCGTGCGCTCCGCCGCCAGGAAGGCGACCAGCACGTAATCCATGTTGCTGCGGTGGTTCATGACGAACACCACCGTCGTGCCGGGCGCCACGCCGGCCAGCGTCCGCTCGTCGGCGAAGCCCAGCCGCACGCGGTAGAGAAGGCGGGCGACGGCGCGGGCCAGCGAATAGCCGATGCGGAAGTAGATGTAGGCGTTGAAGGTCGGCACGATCTCGCGCGCGTAGCGCTGGACCTCCGCCATCGCGACCTCGCGCGGCAGGTTGGCGGCGCGGGCGTGCTCGTTGGCGGCGGCCACGACCTGCGGGTCGTAGACCAGGCGGTCGATCAGCACCTGCCGCTTGGTGAGCTGGAACGGCTTGATCTCGACATCGAGCCGGCGGTTGACGCGGTCGATCAGGCGGTTGAGCCGGCGGCGCAGGAACCAGCGCACGCTCGGCAGCAGCAGCCGGTCGAGCAGCGACCACAGCGCGAAGGCCGCGATGGCGAGGAACAGCCAGAGCGGAACGGAGACCGGCTCGCCCATGGCCGGCCCCGGCTCAGAGCGCCCGCAGCCCCGCCAGCGCGAGCATGACCGAGGCGACCGCGAGCAGGATCGTCGTGCCCATGGCGCCCACCATGCGGCCCATCGGCACCAGGCCGAGCATGCCGCCGGCATGCAGCAGGCGGGCGACCAGCAGGATGATGCCCATGACGGCGATGGTGCGATGGCCGTAGGGCCCGTGCAGCAGCCAGATGATCAGCAGGCAGAGCGGCGCGAACTCGATCAGGTTGGCGTGAGCGCGGATCGCCGACAGCATCTCGGGGTCGCCGCCGTCGCCCAGGAAGATCTTCTTGCGCGTGCGCAGGCGGCCGACATTGGCGGTCAGCAGGACCGCGAGCACGCCGATCAGCCCGGCGCAGATGAAAAAGACCGGCATGGCACGCCCTCCCCCTCGATTCGCCGGCACTGTAGGGCCATATTGGCGGGACACCAAAGATCAGGAGTCGCGCCATGTGGCAGATGCTTCGCAAGAAGGCCGAGATGCCGACCGCCGACCGTGCCCTGCCGGGCCGCGCCAAGCCCGCCTTCGCCGTGCCGGCGGAGCATTTCGTCAACGGCAACCGTATCCAGGGGCCGTTCCCGGCCGGGCTGGAGCAGGCGATGTTCGGGCTGGGCTGCTTCTGGGGCGCCGAGCGCATGTTCTGGAAGGTCCCGGGCGTCTATTCGACGGCGGTCGGCTATGCCGCCGGCATGACGCCGAACCCGACCTACGAGGAAGTCTGCTCCGGCTACACCGGCCACAACGAGGTGGTCATGGTGTGGTTCGACCCGAAGAAGACGTCGTACGAGGCGCTGCTGAAGGTGTTCTGGGAAGGCCACGATCCGACACAGGGCATGCGCCAGGGCAACGATGTCGGCACGCAGTATCGGTCGGGCATCTACACCTTCTCGCCTGCGCAGGCGAAGGCGGCCGAGGCGTCGAAGGCGGTGTTTCAGAAGGAACTCGCCCGGCATGGCATGGCCGCGATCACGACCGAGATCCTCGACGCGCCGCCGTTCTTCTATGCCGAGGACTACCACCAGCAGTATCTCGCCAAGAATCCCGGTGGCTATTGCGGCCTCGGCGGCACCGGCGTGAGCTGCCCGATCGGCTTGGGCGTGGCGGCGGAGTAGATAGCTTTCGTTCTCCACCCTCTCCTATCCCTCTCTCCTTCATGTTCCTCTCCCCCACTAGGGGGAGAGGCTAGGTGAGGGGGTTACAGAGAGCGTGCGCAACCCCCTCACCCGCCCTCTCCCCCTACCGGGGGAGAGGAGGAAGAAAGGGAGCAGACAGGACGCTCACACCGGCGGTGCGGCCGCCGTGTAGCCGAACTCTTTGTCGAGCGCGGCGATCTCCTTGCGGAAGGCCCTGCGCAGCACGCTCTTCTCGCTCTCGTCGAGCCATGAGCCTTCGACCGAGTTCAGGCTGAACTTGCGGGCCATGTCGGGGCCCCAGCCGATCGTATCGAACAGCGTCGAGAAGCCGTGGCCGAGGTTGGTGCCGAACATCGCCGGGTCGTCGGTATTGATCGTGACGTTCAGCCCGGCTTCGACCATGCGCCGGATGCGTTGCGGCCGATGCGGCCGGTTGTGCAGCAGGCTGGTCCAGGCGCAGGGCGTGAAATACAGGCCATCCTGGCGCGCCTCCTTCATCACGAAGTCCGAGGCCAGCATGTTGTAGCCGTGGTCGATCCGGTCGCAGCGCAGCACGTCGCGGCAGATCAGGTAGTTGGTCGGCGGCGCCTCGAGCGGCGTGAGGTAATCCTCGCAGCAATGCGCCGTGCAGCGCAGCCCCGCCTTGCGGGCCAGCGCGTAGGCCTCGGCGAAGATCGCGGGAGGGCCGACCCCTTCGTTGCCGTCCAGCCCGATCCCCACCACCAGCGGATGGCGGTGCGCGATCGCGGTCTCGACGATCTCGACGGCCTGGGCCGGCGCGTTGATCGACCGGTCGATGCAGCAGATCAACCGGGCGGAGATGCCGAATGCCTTCGCGACGCGCTCGACGCCGTCGGCCATCCCCGCCACCATCGACGGATAGTCGATGCCGTTGGGATAGAAGTAGTCGGGATTGAAGAAGAACTCGACGTGGCGGAGGTTGCCGTCGCGTTTGGCATCCTCGCAATATTCGTAGACCGCCCGGCTGAAATCCTCGGGCGTCCGCAGCACCGACCCGGTGAGCCGCAGGATCTCGAGGAAACCGTTGAAGTCCGGCCATTGATAGAGCTGGTCCGCCGGGCGCGGCAGCGGCAGGCCGGCGCGCTTGGCGAGCTCGGCGACCGTCGTCGCGCGCAGGGTGCCGGCGAGATGGCAGTGCAGCTCGGCCTTCGGGATGCGCCGCAGGTAGTCGTCGGAGACTGCGCGGGCCATTACTTCTTCTCGATGTTGTAGAGCAGCATGACGGGCGATTTCAGCACGCCCTGCAGGTTGTTGCGCCAGGCCGACGGCGTGGTGAACTGGCCGAGCGGCACGTACAGCACCTGCTCGTAGGTGCGCGACTGGATCTCGGCGGCGATCGCCTTGCGCGCGTCCAAGCTGCCGGCGGTGGCGAACTTGAGCCGCAGCTCCTCGGTCTTCGGGTCGGTCGGCCAGCCCCAGGCCGATGCGGGAGGCCCGACGGCGACGAGGAACGGATTGCTGAGCGGGTTGCCCTGGTCGGGCACGGTGTTGGTGGTATGGGCGATGTTCCAGCCGCCCTCGGCGGTCGACTTCATGTTGAGCCGGCGGGTGGCGAAGGTCTGGAAATCCATCGCCTGCATGTCGACCTTGAAGCCGAGATCGACCAGCACTTGCCGCGTCACGTTGCCCAGCGCCGCGATACCCGGCGCGTTGGCGACGTGCAGCATCACGATCGGCTTGGAGAAGTCGACATTGGCTTCCTTCAGCATCGTCTTCGCGAGGGCAATGTCGTAGGCCGGCACGCCTTCCTTGCTCTCGTACGGCATGCCGCAGCCGAACACCGCGGGGCAGGCCGTCGCGAATTTTGGATCGCCCGCGACCACCGCGGCGTAGAGCGAGCGGTCGATCGCGTGTGTGATGGCCTGGCGCACCTTCACATTGTCGAACGGCGGCTGCAGGTGGTTCATGCGCATGATCGCCTGGAAGCCGAAATCGCTCACCACTTCCGCCTTGGCGCCCGACTTGGCGTCGATCAGCTCGAGGATGTCGGCCGGCACGCGCTCGAGATAGTCGACCTCGCCCTTGATCAGGGCGCTGACCTGGGTCTGCGAATCGGGCATGCCCAGCATCTCGATGCGGTCGATCTTGGCGATCTTGCCGCCCGAGGCCCAGACCGGCGGCTCGGGCCGCGGCTTGTAGTCGGCGAACTTGTCGAGAACGATCTTCACGCCGGGCTCATGCAGGTCGGCGCGGAACTTGTAGGGCCCGGAGCCGACGATCTCCTTGACCTGCTCGCTGCCCGGAGTCTTCGCGATGCGTTCCGGCATCATGAACGGCACCGGCGCACCGATCTTGGCGAGGCTGTCGAGCACCAGTCCGTAGGGCTCCTTCAGCACAAGCTTGATGGTGCCGGGATCGGGTGCCTCGAGCGAGGCGGTGAACCTGGTGAGCGTCTGGCCCATCGGATCGCGCGAGGCCCAGCGGCGGATCGAGGCGACGCAATCGGCCGCCGTCACCGGCTGGCCGTCGTGCCATTTCAGGCCGGGCCGCAGCACGAAGGTGTAGGTGAGCTTGTCGTCGCTCAGCGTGTAGCGCTCGACCATCTGCGGCTTGGGCTCGAAACGGTCGTCGACCGCGAACAGCGTGTCGAACACCAGATAGCCGAAGTCGCGCGTCGTGAAGGAGGTGGTGAAATGCGGATCGAGGATGCGCGAGAGCGTCTCGGGCGCCACGCGCAGCACCGACTGCGCCTCGGCCGCTCCGGCCAGGAGCAACCCCAGCGCGGCCACGACCCCCGCGCACGTCCGACGACCGATCATTCAACTCCCCCTTTTTGATCCGCGCCATCGTGTGCGATTCGCGTGCCAAAGGAAAGCGCGCGACGTCTCTGGTTCTTGATCGGATGAGTTCCGCTGGGGGGCGCCACTCCAGTGGCGCGTCATGGGATGTTGCGACGGTGAAGAAGACGCGCCACTGGAGTGGCGCGCCCCCGGCGAAAGACTCGCGCTGTCAGGCCGTGGCGCTCCAGATGGTCCAGCGATCCTTCTCGACGATCGGCGGTGCGCCGATCCGTGCGCGGATGTAGGCGATGAGATCGTGCAGCTCCGCGTCGTCGAGCGCATGCAGGATCGACCGTCCGGTACGCGCGGAGAGGTCGCGCTCGAGTTCTTCCACGGTGGTGTAGGTCCGGCGGACCTCCCACAGGGTCCGGCTCTCGATCGCGTGGAAGCCGGCCATGAGCAGAGCCTTCTCGACCGTCTCCGACGAAGGCCGCCGACCCGTCTCGATGCTCAGCAGCCGAGGGAAACGCTCGAAGAACCAGCCGCGCAGGTGCTCCGGCGCTCCGGGCAGCTCGACATCGGCCGGCGTGCGGTCCTGCACGATCAATCGTCCGCCCGGCACGAGCACGCGATGCGCTTCCGCGAAGGCCGGCTCGCAGCCCGGCAGATGATGGATCAGCGCGCGCTCGAAGACGATGTCGCGGCTCGCCGGGGCGAGGCCGGTGGCGGCCGCGTCGCCCTGCCGGAACGCCAGGCCGGAAATGCCGACGCTGCGCTCTCGTGCATCGGCCACCATGCGGGCGGAGAAATCGACACCGACCACGTCGGCGGCGCCGAGCGTTTGCCAGGCCTGCGAATAAATCCCGCCGCCGCAGCCGATATCCGCGACACGCTTGCCGGCGGGATCGACGATGGCGGTCATCGCATCGGCCCAGCCGATATCGGCGGCGCGCCGCGCGTAGGTGCCGCGATTGCTCTCGGCATGGAAATCGATGGCGGTCATGACGACCATGGTAGGCGCCCGGGCGACGCCTGTTGAATATATCGTTGGTAGCGTCGACAGACGAATGCCATATGGTTCGGCGTGCTGTCCGTCCTCCCTGAACCCGAGCAGCTTTCCATCGTCCATGCCGGCGCCGCGCTGCCGGTGACTTTCCTGCGCAGCGTGCGGGCGCGGCGCGTCTCTCTGCGCGTCGATCCGGCGCGGCGGCGGATCGTGCTGACTGCGCCGCTGCGAATGTCGCGCGCCATTGCAGTGGGCTTCGCCGAAGCACAGGCTGGCTGGATCGCCGCGCGCCTGAAGCGCCTGCCGGCCCACAGGCCGTTCCTCGACGGCGCGGAGGTGCCGGTTTTCGGCGTGCCCCACCGCATTCGCCACCGGCCCGATGCACGCGGCACGGTCTGGCGCGACGGGCAGGAAATCCATGTCGCCGGGCGGTCCGAGCACCTGCCGCGCCGCCTTCGCGACTGGCTGACGGCGGAGCTGCGGCACCGCCTCGTGCCGCTCGTCCACGCCAAGGCCGGACGCGTGCAGCGTCCGGTCAACAAGATCGGCCTGCGCGACGGCCGCTCGCGTTGGGGAAGCTGCGCGCCCGGCGGCAGCCTGTCGTTCTCGTGGCGGCTGGTGTTCGCGCCGCCCGAGGTGCTCGACTATCTCGTTGCACACGAGGTCGCACATCTCGTCCATATGAACCATAGCGCGCGTTTCTGGGCGCAGGCCCGCGCCCTGTGCGACGGTCCGATGGAGCCGCCGCAAGCCTGGCTCAAGAAGAACGGCGAGACCCTGCTGCAGTATGGCGGCGGCTGAGGATTGGGCCCTACGCCTCGCCGGCGGTCGCCTTCCAGCGCGGGCTGGCGGCTGTTTCCGCAAAGTTCCTGAACATCAGATTGAACGAGATGCTGATCCGCTCGCTCGTGCCCTCGTTCGAGGGAACATGGTGTCGAAGCCACGACGGGAAGAGGACCATACGGCCCGGCACTGCCTGCTCGGCGGCCGCATTGGCGGTGTGCGGGGTCAACTTTCCCGTCCACGGCATGATCGATACCGGGCGGGGATCCTGGAAGATGAGGTCGGGGCCGGCTGCCGGGACGGAGACGTAGTAGACGCCGCTCAGGTAGTTGTTCGGATGATTGTGGGTGGGATGATAGGCGCTGGGCGGATTGATGTTCGCCCAGCAGCCGGTGATCATCATCGGATAGCGATCGACCTGCAGGAACTGGGCGACGCTGCGCGCCGAGATCTCGATCAGCTGGGTGAAGTCGGCGAACTCTGGTCGGGTATGCAGGTCATGCGGGGTCTGCCAGTTGCTGCCGCTCGGCACGTTGGGCCGCGGCGCGACGATCTTCTCGATCGCCTCCCTGAGCTTCGCATTGAAGGGTTCGGCATCCGACGGAGGAATGTCGAGCACCCACAGCGGCGTAGGAAAGAGTTCCCGAACTTGCTGCTTGACCTTCATGCCCTGCAGAATAGCAGACCGACTGCAATTCTGCACACCCGGTGTTGTTTGCGACCCGCGAAGGCGCCGGTCAGCAGCCGACGACGGCGGCCGCGCTGCGGGCCATGCCCAGAACGCGCTTGTCGGCCATCGCCTCGCCCATCAGCATGAAGCCGACCGGCAGCTCGCCGGTGGCATGGCAGGGCAGGCTGATGGCGCAGCGGTCGAGGAAGTTGCCGACCGTGGTATTGCGCAGCAGCAGCATGTTCTTCTTCGTGAAGCCTTCGGGCGTCGAGACCTCGTCGAGCGTCGGCGCGGTGATGGCGCAAGTCGGCATGACGATCGCATCGTAGTTCGACGTGATGGCCGAGACGCGCTTGATCAGGTCGGCGCGCGCGGCCAGCAGGTCGATATAGTCGGCCGCGCTCATCTCCTTGCCGCGCATGATGCGCGGATGGACGAGCTGGTCGTAGTCCTTGCCGCGCCGAGCGATCAGGTTGCGATGCCAGGCGAAGGCCTCGGAGGCGGCGAACCCGCCCTTGGCGTTGATCGCCGGCAGCTCGTTCAGTTGCGGCAGGTCGACATACTCGACCGAGGCGCCGGCGGCGACCAGCGCACGGCAGGCGCGCTCGAAGGCCGTCTCGACCACCGGGTCGAGCTCGTCCATCACGAACTGCTTCGGCACGCCCAGGCGCAGGCCGGCCAGCGGCACCGGCTCGGGCACGACGATCGGCTCGGCGGCGAACACGGCATCGACGATGGCGCAGCATTCGACCGAGTTGGCGAGCGGACCGATCGAATCGAGCGAGGTCGAGAGCGGCACGACGCCGTCGATCGGCACGCGCCGCGCCGTCGGCTTGAAGCCGACGATGCCGCAGACCGCCGCCGGGATGCGGACGGAGCCACCGGTGTCGGTGCCGAGCGCGGCCACG
>CAMFJT010000201.1 GCA_945957125.1 uncultured Rhodospirillales bacterium
CGGCATCGCCGACGGCGAACTGGCGGCTCGGGTCGCGGCCGGTGCGCTTGGCGTAGGCTTCCATCGCCTTGCCGACCGCCGGGTCACTCGCCGAGCCGAAGTAGAAGGGGAAGCTCGCGCCGTAATGGTCCTCGTCGATGGTGCGGCCGGCGGCGGGCAGCGCCTGCTTGATCGCGGCGACGGTGCGGATCGCATCCTCCAGCGTCTCGCCACCGCCCTGCCAGCCCGTGCCGTACCTTGCCGTGCGCTTCACCGCGGCGTCGGACGAGCCGCCGATCCACATCGGCAGGTCGGGCTGCACCGGCTTGGGGGCAATCGAGGCGCCCTCAAGCCGATAGTATTTGCCGGCGAAGTCGACGCTCTCCTCGCGCCACAGGCGGGCGATGATCTCGAGGCTCTCGTCGGTGCGCCGGCCGCGCGTCTTCGTGTCGATGTTCAACGTGGCCCATTCCGGGCCGAGCGGGCTGCCGATGCCGAAGGCAGGCAGCAGGCGGCCTTCCGACAGCACGTCGATGGTGGCGCACTGCTTGGCCAGCAGCACCGGCTCGCGCAGCGCCAGCGACACCACGTTCATGCCGAAGCGCAGGCGGCGCGTGCGGCCGGCCAGCGCGGCCATGGTCGCCATGCATTCGAGGATCGGCGTGCGGCTCACCAGCCGGTCGGTCTGCCAGATCGAATCGACGCCACCGGCCTCGCACAGGTCGACCCAGCGCCAGTAGTCGGCCGCTCCCGCGAACGGGAAGTCGAGCAGCCCGACGCCGATGGCGACGCTCATGCAGCTTCCTTGGCGTGCGCCTTGGCCAGCGGCGCGATCTTGTCGAGATAGCGCAGGATGTCGTCGCGGCTGTCGTCGTTGATGCCGATCAGCGCGCCGTCGATGCCCGCCCTGGCGTATTCCGCCAGCGCCTCTTCCTTGGGCGGCGCGCCGAACACGGTGACGGAGAGGCTCTTCGGATCGCGCCCCTTCTGCTCGGCCACCTTGTGCAGGCGAGCGATCGACTCCTTGGCGTCGAACCCCTTGCGGGTGCGCGGGAACCAGCCGTCGCAATAGTCGACCACGCGGCGCAGCGTGTGGTCGCTCTCGCCGCCCAGCAGGATCGGCGGATGCGGCTTCTGCGCGGGCTTCGGGTACGACCAGATCGGATCGAACTTCGCGAACTTGCCGTGATAGGCGGCTTCCTCGTTCGTCCAGATCGCCTTCATCGCCTTCACGTAGTCGCCCATCTGGTTGAAGCGATCGGCGAACTGGACGCCGTGATTGTTCATTTCGTCCTCGTTCCACCCGGCGCCGATGCCGAACACGAACCTCCCGCCCGAAAGCTGGTCGAGGCTGGCGATCGCCTTGGCGCAGCCGATCGGCTCGTGCTGCGGCACCAGCAGGATGCCGGTCCCGACCTTCAGCTTCTTCGTCGCCGCCGCGGCGAAGGACAGCGCGACGAACGGATCGTGCGTGTGCGAGTAGCGCTTGGGCAGCTCGCCGCCGCCGGGGAAGGGCGACTTGCGGCTGGTCGGGATGTGGGTGTGCTCGGGCACGAACAGCGAATCGAAGCCGCGCTCCTCCAGCGCCCTCGCCAGCTCGGCGATGTCGATGCCGTAATCCGTCGGGAAATAGAAAACGCCAACCTTCATCGCCTTGTCCTCCGATTACTTCTTGGGTGGCTCGACATGGCCGCCGAAGCCGAGCCGCATGGCCGACAGGACCTTCTCCGCGAAAGTGTGCTGCTGGCGCGAGCGGAAGCGGACGAACAGGGAGGCCGCCAGCACGTCGGCCGGCACGGCTTCCTCGATGGCGGCTTCGATCGTCCAGCGGCCCTCGCCCGAATCCTCGACATTGCCGGAGAAGGCTTCGAGCTGGCCATCCTTGGCGAGAGCCGCCGCCGTGAGGTCGAGCAGCCAGGACGTCACCACGCTGCCGCGCCGCCAGACCTCGGCGATGTCGGCGAGGTTGAGGTCGAAGCGCTCGTCGGCCGGCAGCTTGTCGGAAGCGCGGTGCTTCATGATGTCGAAGCCTTCGGCGAAGGCCTGCATCATGCCGTACTCGATGCCGTTATGGATCATCTTCACGAAATGGCCGGCGCCCGCCGGACCGGCATGGATGTAGCCGCGCTCGGCGCGCGGATCGAGCGCCTCGCGGTTACCGGTGCGCTCGATGTCGCCAAGCCCCGGCGCCAGGGTCGAGAAGATCGGATCGAGGCGCTGCACCGTCTCGGTATCGCCGCCGATCATCAGGCAGTAGCCGCGCTGTAGGCCCCACACGCCGCCCGAGGTGCCGACATCGAGATAGTGGATGCCCTTGGGCTTCAGCTCGCGGGCGCGACGGACGTCGTCCTTGAAGTTGCTGTTGCCGCCGTCGATGATCGTGTCGCCGGGCTTCATCAGGCCGGCGAGCGTCGCGACGGTTTCCTCCGTGATCTTGCCCGCGGGCAGCATCACCCACACGGTGCGCGGTGCTTGCAGCGTTTCGATCAGCGATTGAAGGGACGTGACCGCCGTCGCGCCTTCCTTCGCCAGCGCCGCACCGGGCGCCGGGTTGGCGTCGTAGACGACGCTGGAATGGCCCGCCTTGGCGAGCCGCCGCACGATGTTTCCGCCCATGCGGCCGAGGCCGATGACTCCGATTTGCATGGCCCTATGCTACACACAATCCGACGGAGGACGCATCATGAAGCTGGGACGGCTGGGGGTCTGGTACCCCACGGACAAGTTGAACGGCGGGCAACTGGCCGATCTCACCGCGGTGGTCGAGAAGAACGGCTATTCGGCGCTGTGGTATCCCGAATCGCGCGGCTACGAATCGATCGCGCTCGCCTCGCAGCTCTTGTCGAAGAGCGACAGGCTGATGGTCGGCAGCTCGATCGCCAACATCTATGCCCGCGACGCCTTCACCGCGCGGCGGGCGATGGTGACGCTGAACGATTTCCACAGCGGCCGCTTCATCCTCGGGCTGGGCGTCAGCCATATTCCGATGGTCGAGGGGCTGCGCGGCCATCGCTACGACAAGCCGGTCGCGACCATGCGCGCCTATCTCGAGGCGCTGCATCATGACTTGCCGGCGGGCAGCGAGGCGCCGGTGGTGGTCGCGGCCCTCGGTCCGAAGATGCTGGAGCTGAGCGCCGAGAAGTCGATGGGCGCGGTGCCCTACAACGTCACGCCGAAGCACACCGCGAAGGCGGCCAAGATCCTCGGGCCGGGCAAGATCCTCGCCGTCGAGCAGAAGGTGACGATCGAGACCGACCCGGCCAAGGCCCGCGCGCTCGGACGTAAGGAGCTGGCGCGCTACATGGTGCTGCCGAACTACCGCAACAACTGGCTGCGCGAAGGCTTCAGCGAGGCCGATCTCGCCGACGGCGGCAGCGACCGGTTCATCGACGCGATGTGCCTGTGGGGCGACGCCGATACGGTGCGCAAGGGCCTGCGCGCCCACTTCGACGCCGGCGCGACCCACGTCTGCCTGCAGCCGGTCCACGACGACGGCAACATCGCCGCGCGCGACCGGATCATCGAAACCCTCGCGGACGTCTGAGGAGCATGACGATGGACTTCGGTATCGCCATCCCGACCTGGTCGGACTGCTGGAAGGTCGTGCGGCGGGCGGAAGAGCTCGGCTTCAGCCACGCCTGGTTCTACGACACGCAGATGCTGAGCGCCGACTGCTTCGTCGCGATGGGCGCGGCGGCGGTGCACACGAAGAAGATCCGCCTCGGCACCGGCGTGCTGGTGCCGTCCAACCGCATCGCGCCGGTGGCGGCCAATGCGCTGGCGAGCCTCAACCAGCTCGCGCCCGGCCGCATCGATTTCGGCGTCGGCACCGGATTCACGGCGCGGCGCGCGATGGGCTTCGGCGCGATGAAGGTCAAGGACATGGAGACCTACGTGCAGCAGGTCTATGGCCTGCTGCGGCGCGAGACGGTCGATTTCGAGATGGAGGGGCAGACGAAGAAGATCCGCTTCCTCAATCCCGAGCTGCCTGTGTTCAACACGACCGACCCGATCGCGCTGCACTTCTCGGCCTTCGGACCGCGCACGCGGGCGCTGACCGCCAAGCTCAAGGCGGGCTGGATCGACTTCGTCGGCAAGGTCGAGAACGGCGTGAAGGAAGTGCAGGCCATGCAGGGCGCCTGGCGCGACGCGGGCCATGCGATGTCCGATCTCTATACGACGGCCTTCGCGCTGGGCTGCGTACTGCAGGACGGCGAGCCGGCCGATTCGGCGCGCGCCATGGCGCAGGCCGGGCCGCGCGCGGCGGTGATGCTGCACCGCGCCGCCGACGAGGCGCTGGCCGGGCTGAAGCCCGGTGTGGCCATGCTCTCGACGCCCGAGATCGACGGCTATGTCGCGCTCGCGCGGAGCTTCGAGCCGAAGGACGCGCCTTATCTCGAAAACCATCGCGGGCACCTGATGTTCGTGAAGGAGCAGGAGAGGAAGTTCGTCACCGCGAAGATGATCGCCGAGACCTCGTTCACCGCGACCGAGGCCGAGATCAAGTCGCGCATCGCGGCGTTGCGCGATGCCGGCTACAGCCAGTTCACCATCCAGCTCGTGCCCGGCCACGAGCAGGCGATCGAGGATTGGGGCAAGATCCGCAAGGCATTCATGTGAGGCTGGGACCGCGGCATTCCGTGGCGCTCATGATCATGAGATGAGCGCCACGGAGTGGCGCGGTCCCAGCGACGAGACGACCATGGCAACTCTTCCCAAGCTCGGCATCTCCTTCAGCTTCCAGGCCCATCGCGGGCTGGGCGAGCCGTACGACAAGGCCTATCGCGAGGCGCTGGAGCTGGCGGCCGAGGCCAGCCGGCTGGGCTACCATTCGGTCTGGGCGAGCGAGCATCACGGCGAGGCTGACGGCTATTGCCCCTCGCCGGTCGTGGCCTGCGCCGCGCTCGCGGTCGCCGCACCAAATTGCCGGGTCGGCCAGGCCGTTGCGCTGGCGCCGTTGCACGGCCATCCGATGCGCATGGCCGAGGACCTGTCGGTGATCGACAACCTCTCCGGCGGCCGGGTCGAGATCGGGCTGGGGCAGGGCTACCGTCCGGCGGAGTTCGACCAGTTCGGCTGGAACTACGCCACGCGCACGCGCGCCTTCGAGGAGTCGCTCGACATCCTCGGCAAGGCCTGGACGGGCGAAGCGTTCGACCATGCCGGAAAGATCTACAGCGTGAAGGGCGGCCTGCTGCGCCCGCCGCCGGTAAAGCCCGGCCGGCCGCCGCTCTGGATCGGCGCGGCCCATCCCAAGGCGCGCGCCCGCGCCGTCCGCCGCCGCGCCGGCTTCCTCGTCGCGCCGCTCGCGGAATGGGGGCTGGTCGAATACCAGTTCAAGTCGTTCGACGAGGAGGCCGCGCGGCAGGAGGCGGGCCGGCTGCCGCGCGCGGTCATGCGCGAGATCCTGGTCGGCGAGTCGCCCGCCGATGCCATCAAGCGGCACCAGCCCTTCATCGACGAGGTATACCGCGTCCAGTACAAGCCCGAGCGCATCGGCCTGACCTACATCGACAAGGAAACGAAGGAGCGCAAGCCGCTTACCTCGGACCACCCCCACTTCATGTCCGAAGAGTTCATGCAGGACCGCTGGCTGCTCGGCACGCCGGAGGAGATCGCCGCCAAGCTCACCGGGTGGCAGCAACGCCTCACCATGGACCACCTGATCTTCACCCCGCGCCCGCCGGGGATGTCCCTGCGACAGGCGGTCGAGGAGATCGAGGCGATCGCCAAGGCGCTATTTTAGCCGGTTCACCTCCCCGTCGTCTCGACCGGAGCGAAGCGGAGTGGAGAGACCTTCTCTCCTTGGAGGGCTATCGCCTATTCCCATTTCCTGTCGTCCCGAGCGAAGCGTAGCGTAGTCGAGGGACCTCCTCATCTAGGCGGGCGCCGCATGAAGAGGTCCCTCCGCTACGCCTCGCTGCGCTCGGCTCCGGTCGGGACGACGGGATTTTGCTTTTGTGCAATAGCCCTGGGGGTGGCGAGAGGGATTCACTTCACCTTCGGGATGACCTCCTCGGCGAAGAGCTGCATCTGGTCGAGCAGCTCCTGGACGGAGTTGGCGGCGAAGTAGAGGCCGAGCAGGTGGGTGACGCCGGCCTCCTTGAAGGCCAGCGCTTTCTCGATCACCTCGGCCGGCGTGCCGATCAGGTTGATCTCCTCGTGCGTGGCCGCACCCTGGCCCTTGAGCGTCGACTTCGAGAGCGAGACCAGGTGCTTGTTCATCTGGCTCTTGCGGAAGCTCTCGAGCGCGGCCTCGCGCGTCTTGCCGACATGGACCACGAACTGCGGGCAGACCTCGATCTCGCGCCAGTCGCGGCCGGCCTTGTCGGCCTGCTCGCGCAGGCTCTTCACGCCGGCGCGGATGCGGTCGACATGCATGCCGGCGGGTAGCCAGCCGTCGGCCCATTTCACCGTGCGCTCGATGTTGTTGGCGTGATTGCCGCTGACATAGATCGGCAGCTTCTTCTGGAACGGCTTGGGGAAGAGCTCGACGTCCTTGAACTTGTAGTACTGGCCATCGAAGCTCGCGACCCTGTCATTGAACAGCAGGTTCAGCGCCTGCAGGCCCTCGTCGACGATGTCGCCGCGATCGATCTTTGCGTCGGGCTGCAGCGCCTTGAACTCCTCGCGATAGGCGCCGATGCCGATGCCCAGCTCGAGCCGGCCCTTGCCGAAATGGTCGAGCGTGACGATCTGCTTGGCCGCGACCACGATATCGTGGCGCATCGGCAGCACCAGGATGCCGGTGCCGACCTTGATCGTCTTCGTCTCGGACAGCACGAAGGCGTAGGTGACCAGCGGCTCCCAGAAGCGCGGCGGCACCGGGAACTCGGCGCGCACGTAGTTCTGGGTCGTCATGTGGTCGTTGCCCCAGACCGAGTCGTAGCCGAACTTCTCGGCCGCCTGGGCAATCTTGATGACGTTCTCCGGATCGGAGAACGGGATGGGATAGGTCAGCCCTTCCATCCCGGTCGGCAGGCCGGCACTCACACGCATCGTCGTCTCCGTCTTGTGCTGGGAGCGCGGCTCTCCGGAGCCGCTCATAGGGTATTGCAAAGCGAAGAAGAGCGGCTCTGGAGAGCCGCGCTCCCAGCGCTACTCCGCCGCGACCGCACGCAGCTTGGCGGTCTCGGCCTCGTCGACCGAGCCGTCGTCGTTGACCGCCACGCCGTAGTCGCGGCGTGCCGAATCGGACGAGATGAAGCCCTGGCGCACGTCCTCGGCGACCAGCGCCATCGGCCGCTTGCGCGGATTGCCCAGCCCGCCGCCGCCCGGCATCGAGATGATCAGCTTCTCGCCCTTGGGCACGGTCTGCTGGCCCATGCCGCGCAGCTTGTGGCCGGATTCGAGCGCGACCCTGCCGGCCATGCCACTCTGGCCGCCGTCGCGGCCGCGCGGCGGATGGTCGATGCGGTCGTAGTAGGCGGCGATCGCGAACGGCGCGTCGTCGAGCGTGCCGACCTCCATGATCTGGCCGAGGCCGCCGCGGAACTCGCCCGCGCCGCCGGAATCCTGGCGGTATTCCTTCTTCCACACCACGATCGGCGAGATCGTCTCGTTGACCTCGATCGGCACGTTGCGCACGCCGCTCGGGAAGGCCGTGGCCGAGAGCCCGTCGCGGCCCGGCCGCGCGCCGGTGCCGCCGGCATGGAAGCTCATGATGGTGAAGACCTTGGCGTTGACCGTCTCGGCCGGATCGCCGTCGGCGCGGCCGGGGCCGCCGAGCGCCGAGAGATTCCACAGGCACGAGGCGCCCTCGGCCGGAACGCCGCCCTTCAGCGCCTGGTGCAGGCAGCCGAACATCACGTCGGGCAGCATCTGGCCGGTGACATGGCGCGCGGCGACCGGCGCGGGATGCTTGGCGTTGAGGATCGAGCCTTCGGGCGCGGTGATGCGGATCACCGACAGCGAGCCCTCGTTGTTCGGCACCTTGGGTGCCACGATGCACTTCACGCCGAACGACGCGTAGGCTTCAGTGTAGCAGACCGGCACGTTGATGCCGTAGGCCGACACGCCCGAGGTGCCGTCGAACGACACGTCGATGCCCGTGTCGCCGATCGTCATGGTCGCCACGAGGTCGATCGGCTTGTCGTAGCCGTCGACCGTCATCGAGAACTTGTAGTCGCCGAACGGGATCTTGCGGATCTGCTCGAGCGAGGCCTGCTTGGACTTCTCCAGGATGTGCTTGCCCAGCCGGTCGAGGTCGTCGATGGCGAACTCGTCCATCATCTCGATCAGGCGGCGGCAGCCGATCTCGTTGCAGGTCGCCAGCGAGTAGAGGTCGCCCACCACCTGCACCGGCTCGCGCACATTGGCGGCGACGATGTCGGTCAGCGTCTGGTCGACCTTGCCTTCACGCGCGAAGTGCATCAGCGGGATGTAGAGGCCTTCCTCGTAGACTTGGCGGGCGTCGGCGCCCATGCCGCGGCCGCCGATATCGACGACGTGGCAGGTCGAGGCGAACAGCGCGACCATCTTGCCGCGCCGGAAGGTCGGCGTGACGAAGGTGAAGTCGTGCAGATGGCCGGTGCCCTTCCACGGATCGTTGGTCAGGAAGATGTCGCCTTCCTTCATCGTCTTGGCGGGGAAGCGGTCGAGGAAGTGATAGACCGCGCGGGCCATCGAGTTGATGTGGCCCGGCGTGCCGGTCACGGCCTGTGCCAGCATCGCGCCGTCGAGGTCGAACACGCCGGCGGAAAGGTCACCGGCTTCGCGCGTAGAGGTCGAGAAGCCGGTGCGCATCAGCGCCAGCGCCTGCTCCTCGACGACCGCGATCAGGCGGTCCCACATCAGTTGCAGGCGAATGGGCGACAGCGGATCGTTGATGCTCATGCTTCCACCTTTTCCAGCAGGAGGGCGCCGATCGGCGTGAGCCGGGCGGCGAAGCTCTTCGGCACGATGGTCGTCGTCTCGTCCTCGGCGATGATGGCGGGGCCGGGCACGCAACTGCCGACCGTGAGGTCGGCGCGATGATAGACCGACACGTCCTTCATGTCCTGATCGGCGGGGTCGTAGACCGGGCGGCTGCCGCGTGCCTTCGACGGGATGTCGGCCGGCTGCGGCGGCGCCTTGTCGACCGGCGGCTGCTCGGCGGCGAGCCGCAGGGTCCAGTTCATGATCTCGACGCCGAGGCCCGGGATGGTCCGGCCGAAGGTCGCCGCGTAGCCGGTCTCGTAGAGCTCGACCAGCCTGGCGCGCGAGGCGGCGGTGAAGTCGCCGGCCGGCAGGTCCACCGTGATCTCGTGGCCCTGGCCGCGATAGCGCATGTCGGCGGTGCGGACCTCGACCAGCTTCGCGTTGGGCGCGCCGGCCTTCACCACGGCTTCGGCCTCGGCGCGCATCTCGGCGAACAGCTTGTTGACGAACGCCGGATCGAACTTGTCCTCGTCGAGCTGCACGTAGCGGCTGCGCACCACCTCGTAGGCGACCGGGGCCATCAGGAAGCCGACGGCGGAGCCCACGCCCGCGCCGCTCGGGATCATCACCCTGCCGATGCCGAGCTTCTCGGCGAGCCGCGCGGCATGGATCGGCGCGGCGCCGCCGAAGGCGATCATGGTGCGGTCCTGCAGCTCCTTGCCGCGCTCGACGGCATGCACGCGCGCGGCGTTGGCCATGTTCTCCTCGACGATCTCGCTGACGCCGAAGGCGGCGTCGAGGCGGGCGAGGCCGAGCGGCTTGCCGACCGCCTTGTCGACGGCGACACCGGCCTTCTCCGGCGAGAGCTTGATGCTGCCGCCGGCGAAATAGCCCGGATCGAGCCGGCCGAGCACGACGTCGGCGTCGGTCACGGTCGGCTCGGTGCCGCCGCGGCCATAGCTCGCCGGCCCGGGCTCGGCGCCCGCGCTCTCGGGGCCGACATTCACGCGGGAGAGCGAATCGACATGGGCGATCGAGCCGCCGCCGGCGCCGATCTCGACCATCTCGATCACCGGGATGCGCAGCGGCAGGCCGCTGCCCTTGAGGAAGCGGTACTGACGCGCGACCTCGAAGGTGCGCGAATGCTGCGGCTCGCCGTCGTCGATCAGGCAGATCTTGGCCGTCGTGCCGCCCATGTCGAACGACAGCACCTTGTCTAGGCCGCAGCGGCGCGCGAGCGACGCCGCCAGGATCGCGCCGCCGGCCGGACCCGACTCCACCAGCCGGATGGGGAACTTGCGGGCCGTGTCGAGGGCGGCGAGCCCGCCGCCCGAGGTCATCAGGAACAGCGGACAGGTGACGCCGAGCTTGCGCAGCGCCTCGTCGAGCCGGCCGAGATAGCGGTCCATCACCGGCTGTACGTAGGCATTGGCGGCGGCGGTCGACCAGCGCTCGTACTCGCGGATCTCGGGCGAGACCTCGCTCGACAGGGAGAACGACACGCCGGGCATCGCCTCGGCCAGGATCTCGCGCGTGCGCCGCTCGTGCTTGCCGTCGAGATAGGCATGCATGTAGCCGATCGCGACCGCCTCGATGCCTTGCGCCTTCAGCTTGGGCGCCAGCGCGCGCACGGCGTCCTCGTCGAGCGGGATCAGCACGTTGCCGCGGCCGTCGAGCCGCTCGGGGATGCCGAAGCGCAGCTCGCGCGCGACCAAGGGCGGCGGCTTCATCATGAAGATGTCGTACTGCTCGAAGCGATGCTCGAAGGCGATCTCGATCGAATCGCGGAAGCCCTCGGTGACGACCAGCGCCGTCTTCGCGCCCTTGCGCTCGATGATCGCGTTGGTGGCGAGCGTCGTGCCGTGGATGATCAGCCCGAGGTCGGACGGCTTGGCGCCCGACGTCTTGAGAATCTCGGCCATGCCGGTCATCACGCCTTCCTCGGGCGCGCGCGGCGTGGTCAGCACCTTTGCGCTCGAGCGCTTGCCGCTCCATTCGAGGAACAGGTCGGTGAAGGTGCCGCCGATATCGACCGCCAAACGTGCTTTTTCCATGACCCCTATGCCGCCGTCTGCTGGATGTTGCCGCCGAGATAGGCCTGGCGGATGCGCGGATCGGTCCGCACCTCGGCCGCCGGGCCTTCCATGAAGAGCCGTCCCTGTTCCATCACCAGCGCGCGATCGGAGATCAGCAGCGCGCCGCGCACGTTCTGCTCCACGACCAGCACGGTGACGCCGGTCGCTGCGATCTGCTGCACCGTGGCGAACACGTCGCCCTGCATGCGCGGCGAGAGGCCGAGCGAGGGCTCGTCGAGCAGCAGCAGGCTGGGCTCGACCAGCAGCACCATCGCCATCTCGAGGATCTGCTGCTCGCCGCCGGAGAGGTTGCCGGCCTCGGTGCGCCACTTCTGCCGCAGCATCGGGAACAGGCCGGTGACCCGATCGATCGCCGCCGCGTGCTTGCCGCCGGGCAGCGTGTAGCAACCCATCTGGAGGTTCTCCTCCACGCTCATGGCGGGGAAGTTGCAGCGGCCTTGCGGCACGAAGCCGACGCCGCGCCTGAGCCGTTCCCACGGCGGCAGCTTCTCGATCGGCTGGCCCTTGAACACGACCTGCCCGGAGAAGAACCGGTTGGTCCCGTAGATCGCGCGCAACAGTGTCGACTTGCCCGCGCCGTTGCCGCCGATCAGCGTCGTGATCGTCCCCGGCTGCAGCCGCGCGGAGAACTCGCGCACGATCGGATTGTCGCCGTAGCCGGCGGTGACAGAAACGAGCTCGAGAGCGGGGGAGGTCATGGTGCGCAAGCCCCCGTCGTCCCGACCGGAGCCGAGCGTAGCGAGGCGTAGCGGAGGGACCT
>CAMFJT010000202.1 GCA_945957125.1 uncultured Rhodospirillales bacterium
GGCTGGCATCGGCATCGTCGACGCCGATCGGCGCGTCGTCGACGATCTCGGCTGCCGTGAAGGTGCCGTTGACGAACTGGAACCGCTCGATGCCGATCGCCGTCAGCACGCCGGTGGCGAGCGTGAGCCGGTAGCTGCCGTCGGGCTGCTGCGCCACCGCGGCCTGCCGCCAGCTCGCGCCGATCACGGCGGTGTCGCTGCCCGCGCCGCCGTCGAGCGTGTCCGTCCCGCCGCCGCCGGCCAGCGTGTCGTCGCCCGCGCCGCCCCGCAGGAGATTGGCGCCGGCGTCGCCGCTCAGCGCGTCGGCGAAATCCGACCCGGTCAGGTTCTCGATCGTCGCCAGCGTGTCGCTGCCCGCGCCCCCGGTGGCCTGCGCGCCCGCGAGCGCGAGGCTGACGGTCACGCCGGCTGCCGCCGCCGCGTAGCTCGCGGTGTCGACGCCGTCGCCGCCGGTCAGCGTGTCGTTGCCGTCGCCGCCGACCAGCACGTCGTCACCCGCGCCGCCGGACAGCGTGTCGTTGCCCGCGCCGCCGTCGAGGCGGTTGGCGTTGGCGTCGCCGGTGAGCCGGTCGTCGCCGGCCGAGCCGACGAGATTGTCGATCGAGACCAGCAGGTCGCCCGCCGCGTCGCCGCCGCTGGCCGTTCCGGCCGCGAGATTGACCGTCACCGCCGCGGCGCTGTTGCGGTAGGAGGCGGTGTCGCTGCCCTCGGCGCCGGCCACGCCGGCATCCCATTCGACGACGACCCAGGCGGTGCCCGAGCCCGAGAAGTCGTTCCATTGCGGGTTGGCCGAGCCGGCATTCACCGCATTGCCGTAGGCGTAGTCCTCCGCGCCGCCCGCGTCGTTCGGCTCGCCCGCCGACCAGGCCGAGAACAGGCCGTTGACCGCGCTGCCGTTCGCCGCACCGCTCCAGAACTGCTGCGTCGGCGTCGTGCCGTTCAGCCAGTACCATGCACCTTCGGTCGCCGCGTCGCTGGCGCCCAGCCAGAACGTCGCGCCGCCGGCGACCATGTTGGACACGTAGCGGTTCTCGGCCGCGGAGAAGATCGTGACCAGCCGGCCGGCCACGCCGTTCAGCTGGGTGTCGTGCGCGGCGGCCTGGGCGGCGGCGAACGACAGGTTGGTGTCGATGAGCTGGTAGACCTTGCCGTATCCGGCATAGGGCGAGCCGCCCTGGAGCACGTCGGCGCCGGCCCCGCCCTCGAGCACGTCGTCGCCCGCGCCGCCGACCAGCGTATCGCCGCCGGCGCCGCCCGACAGCGTGTCGTCGCCCGCGCCGCCGTCGAGGAAGTTGGCGAAATCGTTGCCGGCCAGGACGTCGCCCTGGGCCGAGCCGACCAGGTTCTCGATCGAGGCCAGCGTGTCGATGCCGGCGCCGCCGGTATCCTGCGCGGTCGCGATCGCGAGGCTGACGGTCACCGCCGACGGTGCGTCGGCATAGCTCGCGGTGTCGTAGCCCGCGCCGCCGGTCAGCGTGTCGTCGCCCGCGCCGCCGGCCAGCTCGTCGTCGCCCGCCGCGCCGAACAGCGTGTCGTTGCCGGCGCCGCCCTCGAGGCGGTTGGCGTTGCCGTCGCCGGTGAGCTGGTCGCCGTAGGCCGAGCCGACCAGGTTGGCGATGCCGGCCAGCGTGTCGTTGCCGGCCGCCTTCGTGTTCTGCGCCGTCGTCGTGGCGAGGTTGACCCGCACGCCGCCGCCGGCGCCGGCATAGCTGGCCGTGTCGATCCCGCCGCCGCCGGTCAGCGTGTCGTTGCCCGTGCCGCTGGTGAAGACATTGTCGCCGCCGTTGCCGAGGACGGTGAAGGCGGCGGCGCCGGCCAGGGTGACATTCTGGACGCCGGCGCCGAGCTGGAGAACGATCCCCGCGACGCCGGCGGGGGCGGTGAAGGTCAGGTTCTGGACGCCGACCGTGACGCTCTCGTTGCCGGCGTAACCTGCGGCCACCGCGATCGTGTCGCCGTCCGCCGCTGCGGCCACGGCCGCGGCAATCGTCGGATAGGTTCCCGGAACGTCCCGTGTCGCCATGGCGATACCCCGATCTTCGACCCCGCCCAAAGGGTCGGCTTCCCGCCCGCAGCAATAGACGGGCGCCGCCCCCTTGTCATGCGGTCTGCGACAATGGTGCGCCCGCAGGGCGTCGACGCCCCTCATGGGCGCAAACCTTGTTCCGCCGTCGGTGCTCCGGCGAGACCACGACCCGTTCGCACGATCCGCCGCGTCGCGCGTTATACTCGGCGAATGCTCTGCGCTTGCGATATCGGACGATGACGCCGCTGCGCCGGATGGGCGAGCTGGCGGGCGCCTCGCTCGAGGCGATCGGGGCGGCGCTGGCGGAGGTGCCGGGCGTGCCGGGCCGGCAGTCCCATCGCATCGCCGTCACCGGCCTGCAGCGCTCGGGCAAGACGGTGTTCGTGACTGCCTTCGTTCACGCCCTGCTGCACGCCGCCGACGCGCCCGTTTCGGATTTCCCGTTCTTCCCGTGGCGCGGGCAGGTGCGGGACGTGGCGGTGGAGGACATCCCCGGTGTCCCGCCGTTCCCCTATCGCGCGCGGCTCGACGCGCTGCTCGCCGATCCGCCGGCGTGGCCGGCGCCGACCACCGGGCTCACCGGCCTGCGCGTCCGGCTGCGCTATGCGCCGGCCGGCCGGCTGGCGCGGCGGCTGCGGCCGGTGGCGAGCGTGGCGTTCGACCTGGTCGACTATCCGGGCGAATGGCTGCTCGACCTGCCGATGCTGGGCCAGAGCTACGCCGAATGGTCGGCCGCGACGATGGCGCTGGCCGGGGCGGGCAGCCGGGCGGACCTCTCGCGCGACTGGCGCGAGGCGGCGCACGGCCTCGATCCCGACGCGCCGGAAGACCCCGCGGCCCTCGCGCGCATCGGCGGCCTTTATCTCGACTACATCCGCCGCTGCCGCGCCGAGCGGCACCTGCACTTCGTCCAGCCGGGACGGTTCCTCGCCGCCGACGGCGTCGATCCCGGACGCGGCGCGCCGTTCTTCCCGCTGGTCTCGGCCCGGACGGCGAGGGCGGGCAGCAATGGCGCGGCGCTGGAGGCGCGCTATCGGGCCTACCGGCGGCTGGTGCGCGGCTTCTACGCGCAGGTGTTCGGGCGGCTGCGCCGGCAGGTCGTGCTGGTCGACCTGCTGACGGCGCTGCAGGACGGGCCCGAGTCGTTCGCCGACCTCGCGCTCGCCACGCGCCGCCTGACCGAGGCGTTCGAGGCGCTGAAGAACCCGATCCTGCGCGCGCTGTCGCTGGGCGGCGTGGACCGGCTGGCGCTGGCCGCGACCAAGGCCGACCACGTCACCGCCGACCAGCTCAACAACCTGGTCGGCCTGCTGCGCGACATGATCGGCGAGCCCTTCGTGCAGGCCAATGCCCGCCAGTCCGGCCTGTTCGCCATCGCCTCGGTGCGGGCCACGACGCAGATCCTGCGGAAATACCAGGGGCAGGCGCTGCCCTTCCTGCTCGGCGTGCCGGACGGGCGGGCGGGCGGCGAGGCGGTCGAGGTGCGGCCGGGCGTGATTCCCGGCGGAATTCCGGCGGCGGCGGACGGGGGCGGGCTGGAGTTCAACATCCGCCGCTTCGCGCCGCCGCGGCTGGGGGCTGGGTATGGGCGGCCGCTGCCCCATATCAATCTCGACAAGGTCCTGCAGTTCCTCATCGCGTGAAGGTGTCCGGCATGTCGCCATCAGCGTCCGTGCAAAGCTCCGACCGTCCGGCGCGGCTGGTCGACCGGGAATTCCGGCCGGGCGAGCTGCCCGCCGCCGAGGCGGCAGCGCTGGCCGAGCTCGATCCGGGGGGCGACGCGGTCGACGGCGACAGCGGCGGCCGGCGCATGGGGCCGGCGGCGAAATTGGCGCTGGGCGCATCGGCAGCGGTGCTGGCGCTGGTCGTGGGCCGCGCGGCCGTGACGTTCGTCGACGGCGTGCTGCGGCAGGGCGGGCTGTTCGACTTCGCGCTGCTCGGCGCGCTGGCGGTGCTGCTCGGCGCGATCGTGACGCTGCTGGCCCGCCAGGCGCGGGCGCTGCGCACGCTGAAATCGGCGGAGCGGGCGCGCGAGATGGCGCGGCGGCTGGCGCGGCTCGACGGCGCGGGCAGCGGCCCGCAGCTGCTCGGCGTGCTGCAGGCGCTCTATGCCAATAACCCGGCGGTGCTCGGCCGGCTGGCCGCGGCAGGCACGGCGCTGCAGCCGCATCATTCCGACCGCGACGCCATCGCGCTGCTCGACCGCGAGGTCTTCGCCGCCATGGATCGCGCCGCCGACGAGCGCATCCAGCGTGCGGCGATCCGCGCCGTGGCCGGCGTGGCGAGCTGCCCGCATCCCGCGCTCGACGCGCTGGTGGTGGTGGCGGTGAGCGTGGCGCTGGTGCGCGACCTGATGGCGATCTACGGGCTGCGCCACAGCGCGCGCAGCCTGTGGCGGGTGATGACCCATTCGCTGCTCACCGCCTCGTCGACGGCGGTGATGAGCACGGTGCTCGACTTCGCCCTGCAGGCCGCGCACGACCGCCTCGCCGCCGCCGTGGCCGGTACCGCCGGCGAGGCGCTGGTGGTCGCCCGCCGGGTGTTCGCGCTGGGCGCGCTGGCCAAGGCGGAGATCCGGCCGCTGCCGATGGGGTAGCGGCGCCGTGAGGATTGTGTGGAGTTGTAGAATGCAACCGATGGTTCATTGCGGTTGCCGACGATTCGATGGAGTCTTGCAGCAACCCGATCCCGTCAACGTGGCGACGGCGTTATGAAAATGCTTTCGTTCTTGCCGAGCTTGGTTCTTCTGGCGCCTTGCTTTTCCTGCGAGGACGTGACGTGGACAAGGGAAAGGGCCTTGGCGAGTGGTGAGAGCGTCTTCGGACAAATGATCGGGGACAACCACCGGAAGCGATCCGATTTCGACGAGCCCATGGTCGAGCTCGAAGATGGATTTGCCGTTGTCGGCTTTCGTTTGCGCGGAACCGAGGATCAAGGATACACGGTCACCCTCGGCAGGAACGGGTGCGCGAGCATAACGTCGGGCGTGCACGCCGATATGTTCCGCTCGGATCGCGCACGTTGAACGATGGCGCCGGCTCGCGGGACTGTGGCCGGGTCACCATGCGATTCGGCTTGCGCGTATCGGTCGGCGTGGCCCTGCTCGTCGCGCTCGCCGCCGCCGTTCCCGTGCGCGCCCGGGAGCGCTCATGCGGGGCGCCCGACTCCGGTCGGTCCCTCAGCGCGGACACGAATGCGGACACGATGTCCACGGTCACGGTCTCGAACCGCCGGCCGACACCGCTGACCGTCGAATGGGTGGAGGGAGCAGGGGCCGTCCCGCAATCCGTCACGCTGGCTCCCGGCGCGAGCACGCAATTGTGGACGTACCTGACCGCTGCGTGGGTGAGCCGCGATGCCCGTCGGCGCTGCCTGTCGAGATTCGTGCCGGAGCAAAAGCTGGAAACATGGGAGATCGTCGCCGTTCTGGAAGGCGACTATCGAAGGAAGGACATCCTCTCCTTTCCGGTCTACATCGCCCCGGAGTTCGACAAGCACGATCGATCGGTCGTGGAGCAATGCCTGCAATTCCTCGAAGCCAGCGCGAAACGGATGCAGGATGTCATTCCTTCCACGGCATGGAAGAAAATCTCCGGCACGCCGATCTGGCTGGAATACGAGGCGGACAAGCCGCACGTCGGTGCGTACTTCGGCGCTCCGGAGGTGCTTGCCGCCAACGGTGTTGCGGTCGCAAAGGCCAGATCGATCCAGTTCTACAGCTCGCTCGCGGTCATGGCGGGAAGCGCGCGAAACCCGCTCCTGCATGAAATCGCGCATGCCTATCACGATCGGGTGCTGTCCTATGCCTATGATCCGGTTCTCGCAGCGTATCGAAGCGCCCAGTTGAATGGCCGCTACGATGGCGTCCGCCGTCCCTCGGGGCGTGTCGAGCAAGCTTATGCGATGACGGACCATCGCGAGTTCTTCGCCGAGCTGAGCGAAGCCTACTTCGGAACCGTCGATTATTTTCCCTTCACGCGAGAGGACCTCAGGGAATTCGATCCGTCCAGCTACAGGGTCATCGCGAACGCCTGGGAGCGGCCACTCGAAAAGGCCCCCGCGGCGTGGACGGATTGGCTGCGAAGGATTCCGAAATGATCGGCCTGCAGAACGCTGCGAGACACGTCACTCTTAAGCGGTAATTTTGCTTCGCTGCGGGCAGTTGAAGTCTTCGGGAGGCTCCTCGCCACAGCAAGAAGCAACCAGACGGATAAAATTAGCGCCTATGGGCGCGCCACCGGAGGGACGCGCGCCCGGCGGAAGGCGATTTTCCGCTTGCATCGGCGAGTTACAGTTTCCCCATATGCGGAGCCATGTCGATCCATATGTCGATCCATGGCCGCTCCCCGACAGTCCCGCTCACCACTTCCACGCTGACGCTCCCCGACCGGCCGCGCCGGCGCGGCGGAGGCATGCCATGAACGGGCGCGGCTGGTCGGCCGACGATCTCGCCGCGCTGCGCCGGCTGGTGGCGGCGGGCTGGACGGATGCACGCATCGGCGGCGCGCTGGGACGGGCGCGCGAGAGCGTGCTGCGCAAGCGCGCGGCGCTCGGCCTGGAGCCGGGGCAGTCCGAGGCGATGACGGCGACGGTACGCAACCTCAGGGCGCGGCGGCTGGCGCGGAGCCAGCCATGAGCGCGCACCGCATCGCGCGGCGCGAGCGCTTCTGCCTCGAATACGTCAAGGACCTCGACGCGCGGGCGGCGGCGGTGCGCGCGGGCTATCCGGGCGGGCGGGCGATCTACACCGTCGTGGCGCGGCTGATGGGCGACGCGGCGGTGCGCGCGCGGGTGGCGGAGCTGCAGGACGGCGGCCAGCGCCAGGCCGAGGCCGAGGCGCGCGCCGAGGCGGGCTGGGTGGTGGCGGAGCTGGTGAAGATCGCGCGCGCCGATCCGCGCAAGTTCTTCCACGCCGACGGCACGCCGCGGAAGGTGCACGAGCTGGGCGATGCGGAGGCCGCGGCGCTGTCGGGCTTCGAGCCGACGGGCGAGGCCGGCAAGGTGATCGACCGGCTGAAGGTGCTCGAGCTGCTCGGCCGGCATTTCGGCCTGTGGCCGCAGAAGACGACGCCCGACCTCACACCGTTCGAAGGGATGAAGCTCGATGACATTCGCCGGATTCGCGACCGGGTCGGCCAGCTCCTGGGAGGAGCTGACGTGGATCTACCGGGAGGCGGACCGTCTCGTGGCGCGGGCTGAGCGGCGGCACAAGCTTGTGACCTACTATCCCGACAGCGGCCCGCTGCGCCGCGCGCTCTATCCGAAGCACCTGGCGTTCTTCGCCGGCGGGGCGGTGCATCGCGAGCGTCTGTTCATGGCGGCCAACCGCGTGGGCAAGACCGAGGGCGTGGGCGGCTACGAGACGGTGCTGCATCTCACCGGCGCCTATCCGCCCTGGTGGGAGGGCCGGCGCTTCGACCGTCCGATCTCGGCATGGGCGGCGGGCAAGACGAACGAGACGACGCGCGACATCGTGCAGGCCAAGCTGTTCGGGCCGGTCGAGGGCTCGGGCGCGAAGAAGCGCTTCGCCGGTACGGGCCTCGTTCCGGGCGAGGCGATCGGCGCGTGCGCGTGGCGCGGGGCGTTCCCCGATCTCGCCGACACGGTGGCGATCCGGCACGCCAGCGGCGGGTTCTCGACGCTGGGGCTGAAATCCTACCAGCAGGGGCGCGGGGCGTTCGAGGGCACCGAGCAGGACGTGGTGTGGCTCGACGAGGAGCCGCCGCTGGAGGTCTACACCGAGTGCCTGGTGCGCACGATGACGACCGGCGGGCTGGTGATGGTGACGTTCACGCCGCTGGAAGGGATGAGCGAGGTGGTGACGAGCTTCCTCGACGCCGAGCGGGAAGCCGGCCGATGAGCAAGCTGGTCATCGGCGCGACGTGGGATGACGTGCCGCATCTGACGGCCGAGCAGAAGGCGGAGCTGTGGGGCTCGATCCCGCCGTACCAGCGCGACGCAAGGGCGAAGGGCATCCCGCAGCTCGGCAGCGGGGCGATCTACCCGGTGGCGGAGAGCGAGATCGTGGTCGATCCGTTCGAGCTGCCGGCGTTCTGGCCGCGCGGTTACGGGCTCGATGTCGGGTGGAACCGGACGGCGGCGGTGTGGGGCGCGCACGATCGCGACACCGACACGGTCTATCTGTGGAGCGAGCACTATCGCGGCCAGGCGGAGCCGTCGGTGCATGCCGCCGCGATCCGCGCGCGCGGCGATTGGATGGCGGGCGCGATCGATCCGGCCGCGCGCGGGCGGGGGCAGCGGGACGGCGCGCAGCTGCTGCGGAGCTACCTCGATCTCGGGCTGCTGCTGACGCCGGCGGAGAACGGCGTGGAGGCGGGGCTGTTCGACGTGTGGCAGCGGTTGAGCACCGGGCGTCTGAAGGTGTTCCGCACGTTGCAGAGCTGGCTGGCCGAATACCGCCTCTACCGGCGCGACGAGAAGGGCGCCGTCGTCAAGAAGGACGACCATTTGATGGACGCGACGCGCTACTTCGTGGTGTCCGGCCTGCCCTTGTGCACGGTCGCGCCCGACGCCGGTCGACGGCTCGTGCGCGCGAGCCATCACCGCTCCGACTACGACCCGCTCGAGGAGCTGCAAGGCTCCGATCCTGATGGCTGGGAGGGCTGAATGCCGATCGTTCGAACCTATCCGGTCGGCGAGGTCTCGCCGCAACCGTTGCCCGATGTCGCGCTGAACGTGCCGGCGGCGGGTGATGCCGCGCTGTTCGGCGCCGACCGGGCGCGCGACCTGCAGGCCGCGGGCCAGGCGCTCGGCCAGGTCAGCGATTCGATGTTCGCCATCTATGAGCGCCATGCGAAGGAGGCGAACGAGACCCGTGTCCAGGATCGTGCAGCGCCGTCCGGAGGAAAAGCGGTACGGCAGTGGCTTGCCGAACAAACATTTGAAGAGCAGGCAGCGTACGGACGAGATATCATTGAGCAATTTAGAAAGGCACACAGATGACTTGCGATTCTAGAATACTTGAATCCGAATACCGAAAGTGCGCAGAAGATTATGGCGCTGCTTATATACAAGGCGATTACAAGACCACAAACAAGAACTATTTGAAATTGGCCAAGCTACTGCAGAAGTTGCGTGCCACTGGGAAGCATGGAGAAGAAATCCTGCGTCGACTCATGACGGACAGATCAGACGCTGTTGCGATGTGGGCCGCTACTCATAGTTTACCGATCTCTGAGAAGGAGGCGCTTGTAACTCTCGTCGCCATTGCTGGGCGAGGGGGGATAATCGGCCACAGCTCGAAAATGGTTATAAGGGAATGGCAGGCTGGACGTTTGGTGATTGAATAGTATTTGAACGGCGGTTGTCATGCTTTGTTTCGAGAGTATAGCATAAGCATCGCTCATGGAGCACATGTGAGCCTCATGACTGCTGCCAGCGGATTAGCGCCTGGAAATGTTGGTGCGGCACGAGTTTAGACAATTAAGTCCTGATTGAAAGTGACTAGGCTTCCCGCAAGTAACGCGAAAATTCGATACGTTCCCACAAAGGGATACCATCCGAGAAATCCATTGCCCCGTGGCCCGAACGGTGACTTCCGTGATAGATTTGATAACGAATGGATGTGAGGAATGTCGCGTACGAAGGGACAGGACTTTGAATGGGACGTTCAGCTTAGTGGAAGTGGACGACGTCAGTTTGGAAACGTCACTGACAAAGAACATCTCAACGTTCCATTCGATGGACGCATTACACACAGGTGACTGTTATGCGCTTGGGATTCTACGAGAAAGTCCGTATCACGAATAGCCAAAGATTTCCCGAATATAATGGGAAGATTGGTGTCATGGTTGGCATCAGCGAGGAGAATGGAAAGATTTATAGCTACAGCGTGAGCTTTCCCGAGGAGGAGAGTTGCATGTTCCGTCCGGAAGAACTGGTAAGCACCGGCGAGTTCGCAGATCCTCGCGACTTCCACGATGAGAACGACAGGATCCGCGTGCGCGTTGTCGGCGAAAAGGCTTTCATCGTCGAATAGTCGCGGCCGCGCGCACCGGCAGCTTGATCCATTGGGACGGTGCGCCCCGGGGCCGCGTCCCCGCTATGGTCGGTGGCAGCCGGCGCCTGTCCGGCCGTCGAAGCCGCCGAGCGCTCGTCACTTCAATGCCCTTGTTTGCAGGACTAGTGACCTGCCCTGATTCTTCGGACCACGCTTAACTTGAGAGAACTGGCGTCTCCTTGCCTTTTGAATGTCCCGCGAAGGACGAAGATGCAACGAGCCGGGGCGCGTAGCCCCCAGATCGCGCAGCGGCCGGCCCGTTGCGGAAGCGGGGGCTGCATCGTTCAGTTTCGCGACGAACTCGGTGGGCGTCAAATAGCCGAGGCTCGAATGAGGGCGCACTTCGTTGTCGTGGCGGCGCCACGCATCGATGATGACCTTGGTCTGAGCGCGCGAGAGGAACCATTCGACACTCAGGCATTCGTCGCGGAACGTGCCGTTGAAACTTTCGGCGACGCCGTTCTGCCAAGGCTTACCGGGATCGATCAACGCGGTCTCGATGCCGTGGTCCGCCATCCACTTCAAGAGTGCGCGGGCGACGAACTCAGGGCCGTTGCCGAGCGTAGGTAATGCGGTGCGCCACGCTCGCTGATCAGCCGCGACAGCACTGCGATGACGCAGCCCGAGCGGATCCGGCCATCGATCTCGATCGCCAGCCGCTCCCGGGTCCATTCGTCGGTGACGGTCAGGCACTTGAGCTGCTGGCCTTTGGCGCACCAGTCGAACACGAAGTCGTAGGACCAGGCCTGGTTGGCGCCTGGCGGTGCCAGCGGCCTCGGCCGGTCGCCGGCGATGCGCTTGCGTGACCGCCGGTGCGGCACCTGCAGCCGGGCGCACCGCCACAGCCGATAGCAGCGTCCAAAGCTCATGCCGTAGCCTTCGCGGTCGAGGAAGATGCGGATACGGCGGTAGCCGAACCGTGGATACTGCCTTGGCCACAGCCGGAACCGGATCGCGATCCGTCTCCCGAAAGATCCCCACGATCTGCTCGTCCGTGAACTTCGACTTGCGCATCCTGCCTCCTATCGGAGGCCAGTCTCTCAACTAACCCTCGGTCCGAAAGCCACGGAGCAGGTCACGTAGGTGCAAAGAGAAGTCTATGATTAATCGCAAGAAGGAGGTCGTTGCATGATAACGCTTACTGAAGAACAAGCTTATGCAGCTATGTTTCGTTTTCTTGATGATTTTTATAATCGGACGAAATCAGGCGATGTGGCCAGTTTGCTCGGAAGCATGTCGCTGCTGGCGGATGGAGGTCCTGTGGATCCGGCGATCGCCGTAGAGTGGCGAGAGGCCGTGAAGTTTGCAATCGAAGGAGGTAAGGCTGACAAATTGGAACATGCTCCGCTAAGCAACTAGGGCTCAACCTTAAGGCACCTCTCAGACTGTAGCGGTCACGATCTGTAAAGTTTCCGCGCAGCAGCTTTGGCACGCTTTCGCCTCTCTATTCGCGCTTGACGCGGAGAAGGCGAAGAGAGGCGACGACAACCCGCAGTCGGCATCTCAGCAGATCTCGGCCAGCTCCTGGGAGGAGCTGACGTGGATCTACCGGGAGGCGGACCGTCTCG
>CAMFJT010000203.1 GCA_945957125.1 uncultured Rhodospirillales bacterium
AGGTCGAGCAGGCGGTCATCACCGTCCCGGCCTACTTCAACGACGCCCAGCGCCAGGCGACCAAGGATGCCGGCCGAATCGCGGGCCTCGAGGTCCTGCGGATCATCAACGAGCCGACCGCGGCGGCCCTTGCCTACGGCATGGACAAGCGCAAGAGCGGCACGATCGCGGTCTATGACCTGGGCGGCGGTACGTTCGACGTGTCGGTCCTCGAGATCGGCGACGGCGTGTTCGAGGTCAAGGCGACCAACGGCGACACCTTCCTGGGCGGCGAGGACTTCGACCAGCGCATCATCAGCTACCTGGCCGACGAGTTCAAAAAGGAGCAGGGCATCGACCTGCGCAACGACAAGCTCGCCCTGCAGCGCCTGAAGGAAGCGGCCGAGAAGGCCAAGATCGAACTCTCCAATTCCAAGGAGACCGAGATCAACCTGCCGTTCATCACCGCCGACGCCAGCGGTCCGAAGCATCTCGTCATCAAGCTCTCGCGCGCCAAGCTCGAGTCGCTGGTCGACGATCTGGTGCAGCGGACGCTCGAGCCCTGCAAGGCGGCGCTCAAGGATGCCGGCCTGCAGGCCGGCCAGATCGACGAGGTCATCCTGGTCGGCGGCATGACCCGCATGCCGAAGGTCATCGAGGTCGTGAAGCAGTTCTTCGGCAAGGAGCCGGCCCGTAACGTCAATCCCGACGAAGTCGTCGCGGTCGGCGCGGCGGTCCAGGCGGCCGTGCTGAAGGGCGAGGTCAAGGACGTCCTGCTGCTCGACGTGACGCCGCTGTCGCTCGGCATCGAGACGCTGGGCGGCGTGTTCACGCGCCTCATCGAGCGCAACACGACGATCCCGACCAAGAAGAGCCAGACCTTCTCGACGGCCGACGACAACCAGACCGCGGTGACCATCCGCGTGTTCCAGGGCGAGCGCGAGATCGCCGCCCAGAACAAGATGCTGGGCCAGTTCGACCTGGTCGGCATCCCGCCGGCGCCGCGCGGCGTGCCTCAGGTCGAGGTCACGTTCGACATCGATGCCAACGGCATCGTGCAGGTCTCGGCCAAGGACAAAGCCACCGGCAAGGAGCAGCAGATCCGCATCCAGGCTTCGGGCGGCCTCAGCGAGGCCGACATCCAGAAGATGGTGAAGGACGCCGAGCTGCATGCCGAGGAGGACAAGAAGAAGCGCGAGCTGATCGACGCCCGCAACCAGGGCGAGGCGCTGGTCCACTCGACCGACAAGCACCTCAAGGAATTCGGCGACAAGGTGAGCCCCACCGAGAAGTCGGAGATCGAGAGCGGGCTGGAAGGGCTGAAGGAGGCCCTCAAGGGCGAGGACGTCGAGGCGATCAAGGCCAAGACCAACGCGCTTGCCCAGTCGGCGATGAAGCTCGGCGAGGCGATGTACAAGGCCCAGCAGGGCGATGCGCAGGCCGGTGCCGGCGCGGGACCGGGCGGGCCGGGTGCGGCCGCGAACGAGGCGAAGGGCGAGAAGGTCGTCGACGCCGAGTTCGAGGACGTCACCGACAAGAACAACAAGAAGACCGGCTGACGCCGGGATTCAGGAGCGAAGAGCCGGCCCCCCGCACAACGGGGGGCCGACTTGTTCACGGGTCGGCGCGAGCGGGGGCTGCGTAAGGGAACATGTCTCAGGACTTTTACGAGATGTTGGGCTGCTCGCGGACCGCGAGCCCCGAGGACATCAAGAAGGCGTACCGCAAGCTCGCCATGCAGCATCACCCTGACCGCAATCAGGGCGACAAGAACGCCGAGAAGAAGTTCAAGGAACTCAATCACGCCTACGACATCCTGAAGGATCCCGACAAGCGGGCGGCCTACGACCGCTACGGCGCCGCGGCCTTCGAAGGCGGCCGGGGACCGGGCGGACCGGGCGGCATGAACGGCCAGGAGTTCGATTTCGGCTCGGTGTTCGGCAACATCTTCGACGAGATGTTCAACGGCGGACGCGGCGGGCGCGCGGGCGGACGCGGCGACACGCGCGGCCAGGACCTGCGCTTCAATCTCGAGATCACGCTCGAGCAGGCCTATGGCGGCACCGAGGCCACCGTGCGCGTGCCGAGCTCGGTGTCGTGCGAGACCTGCCACGGCTCCGGCGCCGAAGCCGGTTCCAAGCCGCACCAGTGCCCGACCTGCAAGGGGCATGGCCGGCTGCGCGCGCAGCAGGGCTTCTTCACCGTCGAGCGCACCTGCCACACCTGCCAGGGCTCGGGCCAGGTGATCGACAAGCCGTGCAAGAGCTGCGCGGGCCAGGGCCGCGTGCGGCGCGAGAAGACGCTCAAGGTCAACATCCCGGCCGGCGTCGAGGACGGCACGCGCATCCGCCTGACCGGCGAGGGCGAGGCCGGCACACGCGGCGGGCCGGCGGGCGACCTCTATGTCTTCCTCTCGGTGCGCCGGCACCAGATGTTCGAGCGCGAGGGCGCCGACGTCCATTGCCGGGTGCCGATCTCGATGGTGCAGGCCACGCTCGGCGGCAATATCGAGGTGCCGACACTCGACGGCAAGGCGGCGCGGATCAACATCCCGGCGGGCGCCCAGAACGGCCACCAGTTCCGGCTGCGCGCCAAGGGCATGCCGATCGTGCGCTCGACCCAGCGCGGCGACATGTACATCGAGATCAACGTCGAGACCCCGACCAACCTCACCGCCAAGCAGAAAGAGCTGCTCAAGGAATTCGAGAAGGCCGGCAAGACCAGCCCCGAGGCGGAAGGCTTCTTCAGCAAGATGAAAGAGATGTTCAGCGGCGACTGACGTCTTCCGCTGGGGGCGCGCCAGTCCAGTGGCGCGTCTTCCTCGCCGTTGCAGCACCCCATGACGCGCCACTGGAGTGGCGCGCCCCCAGCGAAACTACCCCTCGTCGTCGAACCGGCCGATCTGCTTAAGGCCGTCGATCCAGGTCTCGCCGTCCTTCTTGATCACCGTGCGCGGCGCCACGCCGCCATGCTTTTCCAGCGCCGCGGCGAGACGCTCGGAATGCGTCACGAGCCAGACCTGCGTGCGCTCGGACGCGCGCGCGATCAGGCGGGCCAGCGGGTCGAGCAGGTCGGGATGCAGGCTGCTCTCCGGCTCGTTGAGCGCGATGAACGACGGCAGCCGCAGCGAGAGCAGCGCGCCGGCCAGCGCCAGGTAGCGTAGGGTGCCGTCCGACAGCTCCTGCGCCTCGAACACGCGCCGCGGATGATCGGGGAAGACCATGCCGAACGAGGCCTCCTTCCCGGGTGGCGGCACGTCCAGCCGCGCGCCGGGAAAGGCATCCTCGATCGCGCGATCGAGATCGACCGTGTCGCAGCGGATATGGATCAGCGTCGCCAGCACCGCCGCCAGGTTCGAGCCGTCCGACGCCAGCGTCGGCGTCGCCACCGCGAGGCTGGGGCGACGAAGCGGCGAAGCGCTGTCGGTCCTGAGATCATGATAGAAGCGCCAGTCGAGCATGAGCTGGCGCAGCGCATGGACGTCGGGAAAGCGCTGCGGTGCGTCGAACGCGCCCAGCGCCGTCTCAGAGGCCAGCAGGTCGCGGCTGATCTCGACCCGCCTGCCGTCGGCATCGCGACCCATGACCGATCTGCCACGGCGTTCGAGCAGCTTCTGCACACGACCGCGATGGTGGAAGAGCAGGGTCTCGTCCTTCAGGTCGGGCTCCAGCGGAAAGGCGCCGGGACCGCCGGGCGGCGGCACGCCGATCTCGACCTCATAGCTGTAGAGGACGCCTTCAAGCGCCGGCTCACCGAAGCCCGCTGACAGCTTGATGCGGGCGGGCTCGCCCATCCGGCGCTTGCCGGCCCAGAAGGCGGATACCATCCCGCCTTCCGTCGCGAGCTCGCGGGCCAGAGTGCCGGCGGCCGAGGCTTGCAGCAGCTGGAGCGCGCGATAGAGATTGGTCTTGCCGACACCGTTTGCGCCGACGAACACCGTGAGCCGACCCGTCGGAAAGCGGATCGAGCGCAGGGACCGGTAGTTGGCGGCGTGGATCTCGCGGACAATCACGCCGCGAGCGTATCAATCCTCCCGACGCAGCGCACGAGATGGCCCTCGGTGGCCGCCGTCAGCGGCGGCGGCGCGGCGAGGCACCGCGCCTCCGCGTACTTGCAGCGCGGCGCGAAGCTGCAGGCGGTCGGCGCCGCCGAGAGATCGGGCGGCGCGCCGGGGATCGCCTCCAGCCGCTGGCCGCGCATGCCGCCATGCACCGTCGAGGCGAGCAGGCCACGCGTATAGGGATGGCGCGGCGCATCGACCATCTGCTCGACGCCGCCCAGCTCGACCAGCTTGCCGGCATACATCACGCCGATCCGGTCGGAGACCTCGACCGCCACGCCGATGTCGTGGGTGACGAAGATCACGCCGAGATCGAGCTCGCGCTGCAGCTCCCTGATGAGCAGGAGCACTTGGATCTGGACAGTGGCGTCGAGCGCGGTGGTCGGCTCGTCGGCCAGCAGCAGGCTCGGGTTGCACGACAGCGCCAGCGCGATCATGGCGCGCTGGCGCATGCCGCCCGACATCTCGTGCGGATAGGCCTTGAGGCGTTGTGCCGGCGAGGGGATGCGCACCAGCTCGAGCAGCTCCTTCGCGCGCTTCCACGCATCGGCGTCGGACTTGCCGGTATGCCGCCGGATCGTCTCGGTGATCTGCTGGCCGATGGTGAAGACCGGATCGAACGCCGTCGCCGGCTCCTGGAAGATCATCGACACGCGGTTGCCGCGCAGGTTGGCCAGCGCACTGCCCTTCATCGGCAGCACCTCGTCGCCTTCCAGCCGGATGCTGCCGGACCAGCGCGTGCGATGCTCGGGATGGAGCTTGAGGATCGAGCGCAACGTGACGCTCTTGCCCGACCCCGATTCGCCCAGGATGCCGAGCGTCTCGCCGCGCTTCAGCGCGAAGCTCACGCCGTTCACGGCATGCACCGTGCGGTCGGGCGTCACGAAGGTGACGTGCAGGTCCTCGACCTCGAGGAGCGGTGCGTTCTTTGGGTCGGTCATGCTGGAATCTTTCTCCTCCCCCGTCTTCGGGGGAGGTGGCCGCGTCTTACGCGGACGGAGGGGGTCAAGGTCATGCGCGCCTCCGACTTCCGACCCCCTCCGTCGCGGATTACCGCGCCACCTCCCCCGAAGACAGGGGAGGAGGAAGACTTCGTCGGAGGGTGGGGCATCTCAGGGTGCCCTGGTATGGCCGGAGCCGCGGATGCGCATGTGGCAGGCGACCTCCTGCGCGCCGGTATCGGTCAGCAGGGGCTCGGCCTTGCCGCAGACATCCTCGGCGAAGGGGCAGCGGGTGCGGAAGCGGCAGCCGGAAGGCGGATCGATCGGGTTGGGCGGATCGCCCTGGATCGGCGCCTCGCGGGTGCGCCTTCGCGGGTCCATGCTCGGCCGCGCCGACAGCAGCGCGCGTGTGTAGGGATGCTGCGGGTCGCCATAGATCGCCTCGACCGCGCCGATCTCGACGATCTTGCCGAGATACATGACCATGACGCGGTCGCTGAGATACTGCACGACGTTGAGATCGTGGCTGATGAAGATGTAGGTCAGGCCGAACTCTTCCTTGAGATCGACCAGCATGTTCAGCACCTGCGCCTCGACCGACTTGTCGAGCGCCGACACCGCCTCGTCGAGGATCACCAGCCGCGGCCGCAGCGCCAGCGCACGGGCGATGTTGACCCGCTGGCGCTGGCCGCCCGACAGCTCGTGCGGATAGCGGTCGGCGAAATTGTTCGGATCGAGCCCGACCTTGGCCAGCAGGTCGCGCGAGCGCGCCTTCGCCTCGGCGCCGGCGAGACCGTGCGCCCGGGGTGCAAAGGCCAGCGTCTCGACGATGGTCAGGCGCGGATTGAGCGAGGCGTAGGAATCCTGGAACACCATCTGCACCTGGCGGCGCAGCTCGTTGAGCGTGATGCCGTGCGGCTCGTCGACAGGGTCGCCGTCGAGCACCATCGTGCCCTTGTCCGGCCGGATCAGCCGCATCAAGAGGCGCGCCACGGTCGACTTGCCGCAGCCGGACTCGCCCACCACGCCCAGCGTCTCGCCCTTGGCGACCGAGAGCGAGAGGTCGTCGACGGCGCGCACGACCTTCGTCGTCCGGCCGAGCAGGCCGCCGGGGATCGGGAAATGCTTGCGCAGGCCCTTGGCCAGCAGGAGCGGCTGGACCGGACCGCCGCGGTCGGTGACGGGGAGCACGCTGTCCATGTCAGGCCTTCACGTCCATCGCGGCGCGCAGGCCGTCGCTCATCAGGTTGAAGCAGATCGAGGTGATGAAGATCATCACGCCGGGCAGCGCGGCGAGCAGCGGGTTGACGTAGATCGCCTGGCGCAGCGTGTTCAGCATCAGGCCCCATTCCGGCTCGGGCGGCTTCACGCCCAGCCCGAGGAAGGAGAGGCCGGCGGCGAGGATGATCGCCACGCTGATCAGCGACGTGGCGTAGACGAGGATCGGCCCCAGCACGTTGCCCAGCACGTGGACACGCACGATGGTGAGCGTGCCCGCGCCCGAGGCGCGCGCGGCGTCGACGAAATCGAAGCCGCGCACCTGCGTCGTCACGCTCTCCGAGACGCGGCAGATCGGCGGGATGAAGACCAGGGTCAGCGCCAGCAGCGTGTTCTCCGCGCCCGCACCCATCGCGCCCGACAGCGAGATCGCCAGCAGGACGGAGGGGAAGGCGTAGAACACGTCCATGATGCGCATGATCAGCATGTTCACGCGGCCGCCCATGAAGCCCGCCGTGATGCCCAGCGCGCCGCCGATCAACAACGCGCAGATCACCGGCGTCACGCCCATGAAGAGCGACAGACGCCCGCCATAGATCAGGCGCGAGAGCATGTCGCGGCCGAGCTCGTCGGTGCCGAGCGGGAAGTTGGGCGAGCCGATCGGGTAGAGCCGGCGCAGCATCGAGGTCTTGTAGGGATCGGCCAGGCCGAGCCACGGCGCGCCCAGCGCCGCGAGCACGATCAGCAGCAGGATGCCGCCGCACACCAGCGTCACCGGATCGCGGCGCAGGCGGCGGCCGACCTGCTGCCAGTAGCTGCGTGTTGCCGGGCGGGCGACCGGCGCCGGGGCAGCCGCGGTCGTCATGTCGAGCGACGGACTCTGGATCGCCATCGTCAGCCTCGCTTGATGCGCGGATCCACCATGGTCTGGATCACGTCGACGGTGAGATTGAGCACCATGAAGAAGAAGGCCAGCACCAGAGTCGTGCCCTGCAGGATCGGCAGGTCGCGGCGGAAGATGGCGCTGTTGAGCAGGAAGCCGGTGCCCGGCCAGGCGAACACCGTCTCGATCAGGATCGAGCCGCCGATCAGGTTGCCGGCCTGCAGGCCCATCACCGCGAGGCAGACGGGCGCGGCATTCTTCAGCACATGGAACAGGATTTGGCGATCGTTCATGCCCTTGGCCTGCAGGGCGGTGACGAACTCGAGGCTCAGGATCTCCTTGATCGTCGAGCGCACGGTGCGGGTCATGACGCCGAGCGGGATCACCGACAGCGCGATGGTCGGCAGGATCATGTGCTGGATGTGCGGCCAGTCGAGCCGCCAGCCGGTGGCGTTCTCCGGCCCGATGCCCATCGGCGGCAGCATGCCGAGCTCGACCGAGAAGACGATCACCAGCACGATCGCCAGCCAGAAATGCGGCACGCTCACGCCGACCAGCGAGATCGAGGTGACGAGCCGGTCGACCATGCGTGACTTGGCGTAGGCCGCCGCGGTGCCGAGCACGACGGCGAGCGAGAAGGCGAGCAGGCAGGCGGCGATCGCCAGGATGATGGTGTTGCCGAACGCCGAGCCGACCTCCTGCGCGACCGGCCGGCCGGTGCCGATCGAGGTGCCGAAATCGCCGCTCAACGTGACCAGCAGCCAGCGCCCGTACTGGACCGGCAGCGGCTTGTCGAAGCCGTAATACTCCTTGAGCTTGTCGACCACTTCCTTCGGCGCATCGGGCGGCACGATCGCCGAGATCGGATCGCCCGGCGCGAGATGGACCAGCGCGAAGACCAGCAGCGACACGCCGAACGCCACCGGCACGAGATAGATGAGGCGTCGAAGGGCATAGAGCAGCATCAGAGCCCCCGGTATTGGCGCTCTTGCCGGACCGCGGGCGTCCCGCCCGCCTCATGATCATGAGCGGGCGGGACGCCCGCGGTCCGGCAAGACGATGACAGGCCGTGTTCCGTTTTCCTCAGCGGGAAATGCATGCTCATGGCCACGGCTACTGCACCGTGACGGGGGTGAGGTCCTGGAACCAGGACTGGGCCTGGACGAAGCCCTTGACCTTGGGGCTCATCGCGCGCGGGTTCAGGTCGTAGGCGATGTAGACCCAGTAGGCCTGGTCGACGATGTAGGTATGCACGTCCGCCAGCGCCTTGGTCTGCTCGGTGCGATCGAACGAGGTGTGCGCCGTGTTGATCAGCGCGTCGAGCTTGGGATCCTTCAGCATTCCCCAGTTGGCGCCGCGCGGCGGCACGTAGTCGCCGTGATAGAGGCGCATGAAGGCCGAGTAGGGATCGACCGTGGCGCGGCTGATGTTGATGCCGTTGACGCCCGCCTTCTTCGCATTCTCGCCGGTCACCGGCTGGAAGGAGAAGTTCACCAGCGCGTTCCATTCCATGACCTCGAACGAAGTGTCGAAGCCGACCGCGTTCAGGTTCTCCTGCACGTATTCGTTCATCGGCAACGGCAGCATCTGGCCCGAGCCCGAGGTCGAGATCGCGATCTTGATCTTGGGCTTCTTGGTGGCGCTGTAGCCGGCCTCGGCCAGTAGTTTCTTGGCCGCCGCCGGATCGTACTTGATGTCGAAGGCGGGCGTGCCGAACCAGGGGTGGCCCGGATAGACATGGCCCTTCGACTCGATCATCAGCCCGCCCAGCAGCTTGTTCAGGCCGGCGCGATCGATGGCGAGGTTGGCCGCCTTGCGCACGCGAATGTCGGTCCAGGGCGACCCTTCGACCATGCTGGGCTGGTAGGCCCAGTTGTGCGGATACTTGTTGGTGACGATGCTCATGCCGCCCTGCTTGAGGCGCGGCACCGCGTCAGGGGCGGGCACCTCGATCCAGTCGACCTGCCCCGCCAGCAGCGCGGCGGTGCGCGTCGCCGCTTCCGGCATCGGGAACAGCAACACCTTGTCGAGCTTGGGCACCCGCGCCTTGTCCCAGTAGCCGTCGAAGCGCGACAGCTCGAGCCGTTCGCGCGGCACCACGCGATCGACCTTGAACGGCCCGGTGCCGACCGGTTGCAGGCCGACCTTCACCCAGTCCTTGCCGAGCTTCTCCCACTGCGCGGGGCTCGAATAGAAGATGTAGGACATGTCGTAGGGGAACAGCGAATTCACCACGCGCGTCGTGAGCTCGACGGTGTGCTTGTCGATCGCCTTCCAGCCGACCAGCGTCGGCACGCGGCCGCGCGCCTGCGCCGCCTGCTTGGGATCGAATTGCGGCGACTTGTCGTTGAGGATCTTGTCGAGGTTCCAGACCACGACGTCGGCATCGAAATCCGTGCCGTCGTGGAACTTCACGCCCTGGCGCAGCTTGAAGATCCAGCGCTTGCCGTCGCCTTCGACCGCCGACCATTCCGTCGCAAGGCCCGGCTTGATGTCGGCGATCGCGTCGGCCTTCGACAGGTCCCAGTTCACCAGGGCGTCGTAGATCGTGTAGCCGGCGAAGCGAAAACCCTCGAAGCCCTGGTCCGGCTGCCCCGTGGTCTGCGGGATGTCGGCCGCTGTCATGCCGATGCGCAATGTGCCCTGCGCGAAGGCAGGCGTCGCCGTCGCGGCAAGGAGGCCGGCGGCAACGGCAAGGCGAAAGCTCTTGAACATCCACGACTCCCCTGTTCGCGGCATGGACATGCAAGCGGCAAGCCAAGCCGCTGCGGCATGTCGCTTGCATGCGGTCCGGGGTCGGGAGGGCTGAATCCATGTCGTCGCCAAAGGCACCCACACTCGAGGAGTTTCGCGTGCGCGCCGCGCAGACGGGACTGACCCTGACGTCCGAGGACATCGAGCATCTACACAAGGGTTATGTCGGATTGCTCGCCCTGATGGAGCGCATTCCGACCCATTGGGCATGGGCCGCCGAGCCGCCGCAGATCTTCCGCGCCGGCGAATAGGCGCGAGCATGACCGACCTCACCCTGCTCGGCATCGCCGAAGCCGGCCGCCTGATGGCGCGCGGCGAGCTCACCTCGGCCGATCTCACCGAAGCGTTCCTGAAACGCATCGAGGCCGTCGATTCCAGGATCGCCAGCTACATCACCGTCACCGCCGACCTGGCGCGCAACGCGGCCCGCCAAGCCGACCGGGAGATGAAGGGCGGGCTGCGCCGCGGACCGATGCACGGCATCCCGGTCGCGCTCAAGGACATCTACGAGACCGCCGGCGTCGCGACGACCGGACACTCCCATCTGCGCAAGGACTACGTGCCGGCGATCGATGCCGAGACGGTGCGCCGGCTGAAGGACGCGGGCGCGGTCATCCTGGGCAAGCTCGGCACGCACGAGTTCGCCAACGGCGCGATGACGCCCGACCAGCCGTTCCCGGCGGTGCGCAATCCGTGGAACACGAACCACCAGCCCGGCGGCTCGTCGAGCGGCTCGGGTGCGGCCGTCGCCGCCCAGCTCTGCATGGGCGCGATGGGCTCCGATACCGGGGGCTCGATCCGCAACCCGGCCGGCTATTGCGCCACCGCCGGCATCAAGCCGACCTACGGGCTGGTCAGCCGCTGCGGCATCTATCCGCTGAGCTTCAGCTTCGACACCGCGGGTCCCCTCGCCTGGACGACGGAGGACTGCGCGCTGATGCTCGACGTGCTGGCGGGCTACGATCCCAACGACCAGGGCTCGGTGACGGCGCCGAAGGTCGACTACGGCGCGGCCTGCCATCGCTCGCTCAAGGGCCTGCGCATCGCGCTGGCGCGGAGCTGGTACGAGGGCAAGGACGCGGTCACGCCCGAGATGAAGGCGGGCATCGACGAGGCCGCGCGCGTGCTGGCGGATCTCGGCGCCACGGTCGAGGATATCGTGTTTCCGGACATCTGGGACTATCACATCTGCGGCCGGGTCGTGATCACCGCCGAGGCGCATGCGATCCATCGCCGGGAGGTGATCGAGACGCCGGAGAAGTTCGGCTACACGACGCGCCGCCGCTTCCAGCTCGGCGCCTTCCTCACCGCCGAGCAGTATCTCTCCGCGCTGCGCTTCCGCCGCCAGCTCCAGCAGGACACGCGCGCGGCGATGCGCGGCTACGACCTCGTGATGTGCGCCAACCAGTGGGGCGCGCCGGAGACCTTCGAGGAGCCGCAGCCGATCTTCCACTTCCTCGGCAAGCCCTCGCTCAGCATGCCGTTCAACGTCACCGGCCAGCCGGCGGCGACGGTCTGTTGCGGCTTCGGCAGCGACGGCTTCCCGCTCGCCTTCCAGCTCGCCGGCCGCGCCTTCGACGAGGCCAGCGTCTTCGCCGCCGGCGCTGCCTACGAACGCGCCACCGGCTGGCGCTCGCATCGTCCCAAGCTGTGATGGTCCCGCGGGGAGCGCGGGTCGCCAGACCCCCTCAGAGTCAAGAGCGGGTGTGGAGACCCCCGCGCCCAGCAAGGCATGGAAAAGGTGTCACCCCAAGAAG
>CAMFJT010000204.1 GCA_945957125.1 uncultured Rhodospirillales bacterium
CCACGGAGTGGCGCGGTCCCAGCGGAAGAGTCGCTATGAATTGGCGTCGAGGAAGTTCAGCAGCGTCGTGTTGAAGGCGATGGGTTCGGTCACGTTGATGGCGTGGGCGCCCCAGGGCACGATATCGAGGGTGGCGCCGGGAATCGCGGCGGCGAGGTGCTCCGACATCGAGCAGGGGACCAGCACGTCGTCGCGGGCGGCTGAGATCAGCGTCGGAACTCGCAGGGTCGCGAGATGGGGCGTGGCGTCGAAGGTGAGGAGGGCGGCGATGCGGCGCTTCAGCGTGGCGGCGCCCTGGAAGCCGCTCAGCCCGTGTGCCTCCTCGCGCGCGGCGCGGTCGGCGTTCTTCGCCAGCCAATCGGCGGGATAGAGGAAGATCGGCTGGGCGCGGACATAGGCGGCCGGTCCCTCGTGCTTCAGCAGCAGCAGGCGGAGCTCGAAGCAGCGCTTCGTGTGGGCATGTGCTGCGGCCCAGCCGTTCACGACGGTGAGCGAGTGCAGGCGATCGGGGTGGCGCACGGCGAGGTCGAGCCCGACGAGGCCGCCCAGCGCGTGGCCGACAAAGTGCGCCTTGTCGGTCTTCGTGGCGTCCATGACCGCGAGCGCCTCCTCGGCCATCGCCGCGATGCTGTGATCGTCGGGCAGGTCGCGTTTGTTGCGCCCGGTGCCGGCCTGATCGTAGGCGACGACGCGGTAGCGCTCGGTGAGCGCGGCGAGCTGCGGCGTCCAGTAGCCCGCCGCGCCGCCCAACCCCGCCAAGAGCAGGACGGTCGGCGCGCCGGGTCGCCCGCTCTCGTGGACGTCGAAGAAGCTCACTTCTTGCCGATATGCGCGACCGAGGCGATCTCGACGAGGGCGTCGGGCTTCACCAGGCCGCACTGGATGCAGTAGCGCGCCGGCTTGTCGCCCGGGAAATACTTGCCGTAGACGCCGTTGATCGCGCCGTAGTTCGCCCAGTCGGTGAGGAAGATGTGGTTGAAGGTGACGTCGGCCATGGTGCCGCCGGCCGCCTCGATCACCGCCTTGATCTGCTCGAGCACGAACTCGGTCTGCTTGCCGGCGTCCCCGACATGCACGACGTTGAATTCCTTGTCGAGCGCCAGCGTGCCCGAGACGTAGACGATGCCATCGGCCGAGGTGCCGGGCGAGTAGGGCGCCAGCGTCGGGCCAGCGCCGGGCGGAAAGATCGCGGTCTTGGGCATCAGGTTTCTCCCTTCGTGCTGGCCATTGGATTGGCGTTGGCCTTCAGCGCATCGAGGAACTCTGCGGTCGACGAAACCCAGCCGAAGAACTTCTCGATATTGTAGAGCGAGGCGTCGAGGATGAAGTCGGGCCCCGCGTGGTGCGTGGCATCGTGCAGCACGACGCCGAAATATTCGAGGAAGAAGCCGTCGCGCAGGGTCGACTCGACGCAGACGTTGGTGGCGATGCCGGTGAAGACCAGCGAGCGGATGCCGCGGCTGCGCAGCACGCTGTCGAGATTGGTGTTGAAGAAGGCGGAGTAGCGCGGCTTCTCGACGACGATGTCGCCGGGCTGCGGCGGCAGCTCCTGCACCAGCTCGTAGTCCCAGCCGCCCTTGGCCAAGAGCTTGCCCTGCAGCTCGGGCTTGCGGCGCATCAGCTTCAGCGCATTGGACTTGTGCCAGTTGGGCGAGCCGGGGCCGCCGGCCTCGACATAGTCGGGGTCCCAGCCGTTCTGGAAGTAGATCACCGGCATGCCGACCGCGCGCGCCGCGGCGGCGGCCTGCTTGATGTTGGCGATCGCTGCCGGCGCACCGGAGACATCGAAGCCGGCGAGGCTGGTATAGCCGCCGGGCGAGGCATAGGCGTTCTGCATGTCGACGATGATCAGCGCCGTTTCCTGCGGCCGGAGCATGATCGGCTCGGGCTTTGCCGGCAGGCAGCGCGCGGCGGGATCGTCGATCGGGAAGTAGCTGACGGGCTTGGGATCGGGATTGCGATCGGTCATTGGGCGGCCTCCACCGTCCGGGCGACGTGCTGGCGGCTCTTCATCAGCGGCTGGATGCGCTGGCCGAAGATCTCCGTGCCGCTCACGAACTCGTCGAAGGTAAGCAAGACGCCTGCCAGCCCCGGCACCGTCGCCAGCTCGTCCATCATGCGCGCCACCGACGCGTAGGAGCCGCACAGCAGCCCGATATTGAGGTTCACGTTGCTGACCTCCGACGACATGTGGCGCACGTTGGTGTCGGCGCCGGACTTTGTGTCGGCGGCGCTTTGCTGGGTCAGCCAGCGCAGGGCCTCATGGTCGGCGCCGGACTTGTAGAGCTCCCACTTGGCCCTGGCTTCGGCGTCGGTCTCGCCGGCGATGATCATGAACAGGCCGTAGGTCGCGACCGTACGACCGCTGCCGGCGCTCGCCTTCTGCAGCCGCTCCACCGTCGCCGCGCAGGCGGTCGGCGTGTTGAAGCCCATGCCGAAGACGAAATTATAGTCGGCGTATTTCGCGATGAACTTCATGCCGGCGTCGCTCTGGCCGGCGGAGATCAGCTTGATCGGCACCTGCGGTTGCGGGCTGAGGCGGCAGTCCTCCATTTTGAAGAACTCACCCTTGAAGTTGGAGACGCCGGTCGTCCACAGCTCCTGCATGATCTGTGTGTACTCGGACGCGTAGTCGTAGCGGCGGGCGAAGTACTCGTCGCCCGGCCACAGGCCCATCTGGGAATATTCCGGCCGCTGCCAGCCGGTGATAATGTTGAGGCCGAAACGCCCGTTGGAGATCGAATCGAGGGTCACCGCCATGCGCGCGGCGATCGCCGGCGGGATGGCCAGCGTCGGCACCGTGGCGTAGAGCTTGATGCGCGAGGTGACTGCGGCGAGGCCGGCCATCAGCGTGAAGGATTCGAGATTCTGGTCCCAGAAGCCGCTCTGCCCGCCGAAGCCGCGCAACTTGATCATCGACAGGGCAAAGTCGAAGCCGTAGCGCTCGGCGTTGAGCGTCGTGCGCTTGTTCAGCTCGAAGCTCGGATTGTATTGCGGCGAGGTGGTGGAAACGAGCCAGCCGTTCCTGCCGATCGGGATGAACACGCCGATTTCCATTTGCCTCTCCTGTGGCAATCAAAGGGCCGGCTACGCCGCCGCGGCGCGCGGTGGCACGGAGGGCATGGGCTTCTCGCCCTTGACGCAGGTCCGCAGCATCCGCCGCTGGAAACGCCCGGCGTCGAACCACGTGGCGGCGTGCAGGAGGGTGCGATTGTCCCAGATCACGAGATCGCCGACCGACCATTTGTGCGCATAGACGTGGGCCGGATCGGTGACGCGGTCGAACAGGCTCCTGATGAGGGCCAGCGCCTCCTCTTCCTCGAGGCCTTCGATGCCCATGCAGTCCGCCAGGTTGAGATAGAGAATTTCCTCGCCGGTGTCGGGGTGGCGGCGGAGGAGTGGGTGGTACACGTCCGGCGATTCGGCGAGCTGCTGCGGCGAGAGCGGGGCGGTCAGCGGCTCGATCTTGGTGCGCTTGGCGTGGAGCCGGACATAGCTGTAGGTCGCCAGGCGGCCGCGCAGCGCCGCCTTCTCCGCGTCCGTGAGCGCTTTGTAGACGCGCTGCATGCTGGCGAAGCAGGTGTCCGCGCCCTCTTCAGGCACCGTCTCGGCATGGAGCGCGACGAACGCCGAGGGATGCGTCTTGAAGGCGAGATCGGTGTGCCAGTTGAGCGATACGTCGTTCACGTTGGCGAGGCGGTCCTCGATGTTGGAGATCACGTAGACGGCCGGATGGTCGCGATCGGTGTACTGGCGCAGGATGTGGGAGTCGGGCTCGCCGAAATGCTCGGTGAACGCGACCATCTCGCGGGCGTCGAGGCGCTGGTCCTTGAAGCAGAGCATGTGGTGCCTGCCGATCAGCGCCTTTGTCTCGGCCAGGATGGCCGGCTCGGCAAGCCGCCTCACGTCCAGGCCGCTGATCTCGCAGCCGAATTCGGGCGTGATCTGGCGTGTCGTGAACTGGGCCATGCCGTTCTCCTCGGAACATCCGCTGCCTGCACGGTAGATGGAAGTCGGCCGGGCAGTCAAAATCGGTTCGACGTCATTCGGCGGCGTTCGCCAGCGACGTCACGTGGCCGCGGCAATTCATCAGCGGCTGGATACGCTCGCCGAAGGTCTCGGTGCCGGAGAGGAACTCGTCGAAGGTCAGCAGCACGCCGGCCAGGCCCGGAATCGTCGCCACCTCGTCGAGCATCTGCGCCACGGTTTTGTGCGAGCCGATCAGCAGGCCCATGTTCAGGTTGACCATCGAATCGGGAATGATCGCCTGGTGCACGCCGCTGTCGGAGCCTGAGGCCTTGTCGGCGGTAGCCTGCTCGACCATCCAGCCCAGCGCCTCGAGATCGGCGCCGGCCTTGTAGGTCTCGTACTTGGCCATCGCCTCCCGGTCGGTCTCGCCGGTTATGACCATGAACAGGCAATAGGACGCGACCGTGCGGCCGGTCTTCGCCGCGGCGAGTTGCATGCGCTCGACGATGTCGGTGCAGGCGGTCGGCGTGTTGAGGCCCTTGCCGAAGCTGAAATTGTAGTCGGCGTGCTCGGCCGTGAAGGCCAGGCCGGTGTCGCTCTGGCCGGCGCAGATGATCTTCATGTCGGCCTGCGGGCGCGGGCTCAGCCGGCAGTCGTTCATGGTGAAGAACTCGCCATTGAGATCGCATGCGCCGGTCTCCCGCAGCGCGCGCAGGATGCGGACATACTCGGCGGCGTACTTGTAGCGGTGGCCGAAATAAGCATCGCCCGGCCACAGGCCCATCTGCGAATATTCGGGTCGCTGCCAGCCGGTGATCACGTTCAGGCCAAACCGCCCGTTCGAGATCGAATCGATGGTCGAGCACATGCGCGCGCAGATCGCCGGTGGAACAGCGAGCGTCGGAACGGTCGCGAACAGCCTGATGCGCGAGGTCACGGCGGCGAGACCCGCCATCAAGGTGAACGACTCGAGGTTGTGATCCCAGAACTCGCTCTTCCCGCCGAAACCGCGCAGCTTGATCATCGAGAGCACGAAGTCGAGACCGTAGCGCTCGGCATTGAGCGTCGTGCGCTTGTTGAGATCGAAGCTCGGCTTATATTGCGGCGAGGTCGTCGACACGAGCCAGCCGTTGCTGCCGATGGGAATGAAGACACCGATTTCCATGGAGCAGCCGTTGCTGCCGATGGGAATGAAGACACCGATTTCCATGGAGCAGCCGATGCAAGACGCGCGCCCCATCCCGTTCACGTCTGATGCATGCGCACCGCGCGCCGGTGGCATATTTCTTGCGACGTTTCCGGCGACTTCCAATTCACCGAAGTCGATACGGAGGCGGGCTCATGAAGCGGATCAATCGACGGCTTCTTCTCAAGGGAGCCGCCGCCGGCGGCGCCATCGCGGCGACCGAGACGATCACCGGATTTCCCACCGTGTGGGCGCAGAATGCCAAGGACATCACGCTGGTCCATGCCGGCGGCTCGTATGCCGCCATCAAGGAGATCGGCGAGCAGGCGAGCAAGGATCTCGGTTTCAAGATCGTGATGCAGGCGATCACCGACGATGTGCAGCTCAACCGCTCTCTGACCCAGCCGAACACCATCGACATCAACAACATCGACAGCACCAAGCTTCCCTATCTCGCCGGCAAGGGCGTGCTCGCCCCGATCCCGGTGTCGAAATACAAGTTGTGGGGCGAGACGGTGCCGCTCTTCACGAAGGGCAGCTATCCCAACGGCACGATGGCTTCGACGCAGGGCCTCTCGCCGATCGAAGCCATGTTCTACGAGGCCGCCGACGGCAAGAAGCTCGCGTCCAAGCCGACCGAGTTCCTGACCATGATCCCCACGATCTACAACGCCGACACGCTCGGCATCCGGCCCGACCTGGTCGGCGGCCGCGACAAGATCACGAGCTGGAAGGACCTCCTCGACCCCAAGTACAAGGGCAAGACCGCGCTGGTCGACTATGCCCCGGTCGGCGTGATGGACGTGGCCATGGCGCTCGAGTCGCGTGGCGACTTCAAGTACAAGGACAAGGGCAACATGACGAAGGAGGAGATCGACAAGACCGTGAAGATCATGGTCGATCTCAAGAAGGGCGGGCATTTCCGCTCGTTCTGGAGCACCTTCGACCAGTCGGTGAATCTCATGGCCTCGGGTGAGGTGGTCGTCCAGTCGATGTGGTCGCCCGCCGTCACCGCCGTGCGCAGCCGCGGCATCGACTGCTACTACGTGCCGCTCAAGGAAGGCTATCGCGGCTGGTTCGTCGGCCTCGCGCCGATGGCCCATCTCAGCGGGCTCAAGCTCGATTGCGCCTACGAGTACATGAACTGGTTCAACTCGGGCTGGCAGGGCGGCTTCATCGCCAAGCAGGGCTACTATTCGGCGGTGCCCTCGACCGCCAAGAAGTTCCTCACGCCGGAGGAATGGGACTACTGGTACGACGGCAAGCCCGCCGCGGTCGACATCAAGGACCCGTACGGGACCCTGATGGAGAAGAAGGGCTCGACGCGCGACGGCGGTGCGATCTGGGATCGCATGGGCAACATCGCCTGCTGGAACACGGTGATGGACGAGGACCGCTACCTCACGCGCCGCTGGAACGAGTTCATCTCGTCCTGAGCATCGGGTCCTGCCCATGACGAGCATCGAACACGCGGCGGCCCTGCTCGAGGAGCAGGCGCCGCCGGCCGAGAATGCCGGTGAGCGCGCCTCGTGGTGGCAGGTCGCTCCGATGGTCGCCGTGCTGACGCTGTTCTTCGGCCTGCCCATGCTGGTGGTCCTGGTCGTCAGCTTCTTCGACTTCGACCGCAGCGACATCATCCCGGCCTTCATCCTCGACAATTACGTCGAGCTGTTCACCCGCGAGGTGACGCTGCGGCTCTACGCCAGCTCACTCAAGTTCGCGTTGATCGTCTGGGCGATCACGCTGCTGATCGGCTTCAACATTGCCTATTTCCTGGTCTTTCACGTGCGTGGGCTGCTGGTCCAGATCGGCCTGTTCCTGCTCTGCACGGTGCCGTTCCTGACCTCGAACATCATCCGCATGATCTCGTGGATTCCCTTCCTCGGACGCAACGGCATCTTCAACCAGGCCCTGCAGGGCGCCGGCATCACCAACGCGCCGCTGGAATTCCTGCTGTTCTCCGACTTCGCGGTGGTCGTGGCCTATGTCCACCTGTTCACGCTGTTCATGGTGGTGCCGATCTTCAATGCCATGGCGCGCATCGACAAAAGCCTGCTCGAGGCCTCGCGCGACGCCGGCGCCGGTCGTGTCCGCACGGTGTTCGAGGTCGTGCTGCCGCTGTCGCGCACCGGCATCGCGCTGGGCTCGATCTTCGTGATCACGCTGGTGATGGGCGACAGCTTCGTGGTGCGCACCATGAGCGGCGGCCAGAGCGCCTCGGTCGTCTCGGCGTTGCAGAACGAGGTCGCGGCATTGCAGTACCCGCCGGCGGCGGCGAGCGCGGTGATCATGGTGATCATCGTCACGCTGATGGTGGCGGGCATCCTGCGCCTGGTCGACGTGCGCAAGGAGCTGGCCCGATGAGACAGCTGCACGATCATACGTTCCCCGCCCCCGTCTGCGGGGGAGGTGTCGCGGTAATCCGCGACGGAGGGGGTCATGAATCGCGGTGCGGCGAGACTCATGACCCCCTCCGTCGCCGTATGACGGCGCCACCTCCCCCGAAGACGGGGGAGGGAAGGGCTGACGTGGTGAGGCGCTGATGTACGCCGCTGACGGCTCCCGGCCCTGGACCTTCTACGCCTTTGCGGCGTTCTTCGCGCTGTTCGTCGCCTTCCTCTATGGCCCGATGGTCGTCATCTACGTCCTGTCGTTCCAGGGCCCGAGCGGCGGCATGACCTTCCCGATGAACGGCGTGTCGCTGCACTGGTTCGACGCGCTGATCTCGCAGTCGCGCGTCGGCGACATCGCCGGCTCTTTCCAGCGCTCGATCGCGCTGGCGGCGATCGTGGCGATCGTCACCGTGCTGGTGTCGGTCCTGGCTGGCCTCGCCTTCCGCCGGCCGTTCCGCGGCTCGGCCTTCGCCTTCTACCTCGCGATCGCCAGCCTCATCATGCCCGGCCTGTTCGTGGGCCTGGGCATTGCGCTCACCTTCCGCCTGCTCGGCCTGCCGACCGGCTGGTACAGCTCCGGCCTCGGCGCGCAGCTCACCTGGACCCTGCCGTTCGGGCTGCTGATCATGTTCGCCGTGCTCGGCCGCTTCAACCGCTCCTACGAGGAGGCGGCGACCGACCTCGGCGCCACCAACTGGCAGAAGCTGAAGGAGGTCACTCTGCCGATGCTGCTGCCGGGCATCATCGGCGTGGCGCTGTTCGGCTTCACGCTGAGCTATGACGAGATCGCGCGTACGGCTCTGGCGGCCGGCGCCAAGAACACGCTGCCGCTCGAGATCTGGGCGATGACCACCAATGTCACCTCGCCGACGCTCTACGCGGTCGGCGCCGTCACCACGATCGTGTCGTTCGTCGTGATCATGGTGGCCCTCACCTCCATTGGCGCCATCCAGCGCCGGCGTAGTCGGAGCAAGACATGACCCAGGCAACGGGTAGCGGTCAGGTAGAGGTCGCGAGCGTCACCAAGCGCTTCGGCGAGAGCGTGGCGGTCAAGGAACTCAGCCTCACCATCCCGCACGGCGCTTATTGCTGCCTGCTGGGGCCGAGCGGCTGCGGCAAGACCACGATCCTGCGCATGATCGCGGGCCACGAGAATCCCACGACCGGCGACGTGCGGATCGGCGGCCGGTCGGTGGTCGGCCTGCCGCAGGTCGAGCGCGGCACGGCGATGATGTTCCAGAGCTATGCGCTGTTCCCGCACCGCTCCGTCCTCGACAACGTCGCCTTCGCGCTCAAGGTGCGGGGCGTCGGCCTGCCGGCGCGGCACAACACGGCGCGCGAGCTGCTGGCCAAGGTCCAGCTCGAGAAGTTCGCCAACCGCCTGCCGTCCGAGCTGTCGGGCGGCCAGCAGCAGCGCGTGGCGCTGGCGCGCGCGCTGATCACCAACCCGAAGGTGCTTCTGCTCGACGAGCCGCTTTCGGCGCTCGACGAATATCTTCGCCTGCGCATGCGCGGCGAGCTGCGTCGCGTGCAGAAGGAGCTTGGCATCACCTTCGTGCACGTCACCCACACCCAGCTCGAGGCGATCGCCGTCGCCGACATGGTCGTGGTGATGGCGCAGGGCCGCATCGAGCAGGCGGCCAGCGCGCGCGACATCTTCGTGGCGCCGCGCAACGCCTATGTCGCCCGCTTCGTCGGCGGCCAGAACGTGCTGTCGGGCACGGTCGAGAGCACGATGAACGGCACGGCCGCGGTGGCTGGCGACAAGGGTGCGCGCTTCGCCTTCCCGGTCGGCGACATCCGGCCGACGCGCGGCTCGAAGCTATACGGCTCGATCCGCCGCGACCGCATCGGCGTCGAGAAGGTGCCGCCCGGCGCCAAGCCCGCCGGTGGCCTGAACTCGACCGTGGGCGAGGTGCATACGCTGGAGAACCAGGGTTCCTACGTGAAGGTCACGATCGATCTCGATAACGGCGAGGAGTTCGTGGCCCACGTGCCGGACGACGCCTTCTTCCGCAGCCCGCTCGACATCGGCGACAAGGTCGAGGCCCGCTGGTCGGCCTCCGACGTCATGCTGCTGGACGACGGCCCGATCGCCCTCGAGCCCGCCGCCGCCGAGGCGAGGGTCGCCTCGGGGGATTGATCCTTGGACCGCGCGCATGCTGCGCGCGGTCCAAGGAGGATCAGAACTCCTTCTTCGTGCCCGGCTCGGCGACGATCATCTCGATCTTGCTGTCGCCGAGCGCGGCCTTGAACTCCGCCGGCGTGCCCTTGAGGAAGGGGTTGGAGGCGTAGTGCATCGGCCACGCCATCTTCGGCTTGATCAGCTCCTTGGTGGCAAACGCGGCGTCCTTGGGATCCATCACGTAGTGGCCGCCGATCGGGATCAGGATCAGGTCGGGCTTGTGCAGCTCGGCGATCAGCTTCATGTCGCCGAACACGCCGGTGTCGCCCATGTGCCAGATCTTGAAGCCGTTCTCGAGCTGGATGATGAACCCGGCCGGCTCACCCGCGGGATAGCTGGTGTCCTTGCCGTGCTCGTCCTTGAGGATCATCTCGGACGAATGCTCGGCATGGGTCATCGTGATCTTCACGCCGGGGAACGGCTCGATCGTGCCGCCCTTGTTCATCCGCGGCACGAGGTTGGCCGGCATGCGGCCCAGCGTGGCCAGCCACTGGTTCATGCCGGCCGGCCCCCAGATCGGCGCATTGTTGGTCTTCGAGATCTCCAGCGCGTCGCCGAGATGGTCGCCGTGGCCGTGCGTCACCAGGATCAGGTCGACCTTGCCGATCTTGCCGAGGTCCTTCAGCTCCGGCGGGATCTTGGTCGCGCCCATGATCCACGGATCGACCATGATCACCTTGCCGCCGGGCGTCGTGATCTTGAAGGCGGCCTGGCTGTACCAAAGAAGCTCTGTCTTGCCCTGCGCCTGGGCCGTGCCGGCGAGCGCCAGGCAGGCCGCGGCGATCATCCCCAAAAGCCGAAACATCATTTTCCCTCCCTGTGAGATCGCGACAGTAGCATGGGTTCCTCATGACGAAAGAAGTCGCTTTCCCGTGAGCGTCATTCGCCTACGATGCGGCGCAACATTGACCAGGGAGATCGCCCGCCGATGAGCATCAGGGGCAAAGCCTACATTGCCGGCATCTACGAGCATCCGACGCGGCTGGCGAAGGATATCTCGCTCGCGCAGATCCACGCCCAGGTGGCCAAGGGCGCACTGGAGGATGCGGGCCTCAGCAAGGACGATGTCGACGGCTATTTCTGCGCCGGCGACGCGCCCGGCCTGGGGCCGATGTCGATGGTCGAGTACATGGGGCTGAAGCCGCGCCATGTGGACTCGACCGATACCGGCGGCTCGTCCTACGTGATCCATGTCGGCCACGCGGCCGAGGCGATTGCCGCAGGCAAGTGCAAGGTGGCGCTGATCACGCTGGCCGGCCGGCCGCGCGCCGAGGGCATGGCGACCGGCACCGTGCCGCGCAGTCGCGGCGGCACCCCGACCCCGGACGAGCCGTTCGAGTTCCCCTACGGGCCGACGGTGGTGAACATGTACGCGATGTGCGCCATGCGCCACATGTACGAATTCGGCACCACCGCCGAGCAGCTCGCCTGGATCAAGGTCGCGGCCTCCCACCATGCGCAATACAACCCGCATGCGCTCCTGAAGGACGTGGTCACGGTCGAGGACGTGGTGAACTCGCCGATGATCTCCGATCCACTGCACCGGCTCGATTGCTGCGTCATTACCGACGGCGGCGGCGCGATCGTGGTCGTAGCACCCGAGATCGCCGCCAAGCTCAAGCGGCCCAAGGTCAAGGTCCTGGGCGGCGGCGAGTTCGTGAAGACCCAGATGGGCGGCAAGGTCGACCTGACCTATTCCGGCGCGCGCTTCACCGGCGCGGCGGCGTTCGCCGAGGCGGGCGTGAAGCCTTCCGACATCAAGTACGCCTCGATCTACGACAGCTTCACCATCACCGTGCTGATGCAGCTCGAGGATCTCGGCTTCTGCGAGAAGGGCAAGGGCGGCGCC
>CAMFJT010000205.1 GCA_945957125.1 uncultured Rhodospirillales bacterium
GGCCTGCGCGGCGCGCGCGTGCTGGCCGGCGGCGAGGGCGCGCTGCAGAGCGTGATCGCCGCCGAAGGCGACGGCACGACGCCGGCGCCGGCCCGTGCAGCCGCTCCCGCCGCGCCGGCGGCCGACGGCGGCAAGCTCGCCGAGATCCTGCGCCGCACCGTCGCCAAGGCGCTGCGGCTCGGCCCCGAGGAGGTCGAGCTGGAGACCAGCTTCGCCGACTACGGCGCCGATTCGATCATCAGCGTCGACCTGGTGCGCGAGATCAACGCCGCGCTCGGCATCGACCTCAAGACCACGGCGCTGTTCAACTACTCGACCGTCGCCACGCTTGCCGACTACATCCGGACCGAGTTCGCCGCGAAGCTCGGCGTGACGCAGGACGATGCGCCCAAACCGGTGAGCCGCCTGAAGGAACGCTCCGAACGCCTGCGCGGCATCATCCGCAAGCGGCGCGAAGGCATGACCGACACGAAGGCGCCCGACGACGATGCAGCCCTGCTCGACCTGCTGCAGCGGCTCGAGTCCAAGAGCATCGGCGTCGCCGAAGCCCTGGCGGAGAGCGGGAAGTGATTGCCAAGACGTCATGCTCCTCTCCCCCGATAGGGGGAGAGGCGGGGAGAGGGGGTGACGCTCGGCGCATCTTGCACTGCCGCTTCTCATCCGCGTGGTACGACGGGCTTTGCCCATGGCGAAGGGCATCTGAAACCCCCTCTCCCCACCTCTCCCCCTATCGGGGGAGAGGAGCATGATAGAGACTGGAAAATGATCGAGAGTTTCGCACCCGGGCTGTTTCGCGGGCGCACCGTGTTCGTTACCGGCGGCGGCGGCACGATCAATGCCGGCATCGCGAAGGGCTTCGCGCAGCTCGGCGCCAACGTGGCGCTGTGCGGGCGGACCATGAGCCGGCTGGAGCAAGCGGCGGCGACGATGCGCGGGCAGGGCGGCGAGATCGTCGCGGTCGAGGCCGACGTGCAGGCGATCGAGACGCTCGAGGCGGCGCTGGCGACGAGCGAGCGGCTGCTGGGCAAGACCGACGTGCTGATCTGCGGCGCGGCGGCGAATTTCCCCGCGCCGGCCGAGCAGATGACGGCCGACGGCTTCCGCAAGGTCATCTCGGTCGATCTCATGGGTTCGTTCAACGCCTCGCGGGCGGCGTTCGCGCATCTCAAGGCGACGCGCGGCAACGTCATCTTCGTGTCGGCGACCAACTCGGTCATGCCGTTCGCCTTCCAGGCGCATGTCGGCGCGGCCAAGGCGGGCATCGACAGCCTGATGCGCGGGCTGGCGCTGGAATGGGGCAAGCACGGCATCCGCTGCAACTCCATCCTGCCCGGCCCGATCGAGAAGACCGAGGGACTGCGCCGGCTGCTGACCGAGGAGGACATCGCCGAGCTGCGCACCTACGTGCCGCTCGGCCGCTTCGGCACGATCGAGGACTGCGCGGCGGTGTGCTGCTTCCTCGCCTCGCCGGCGGCCTCGCTGCTGACCGGCGTCAGCCTCGTCGCCGACGGCGGCCAATCCTTCTCCGGCTCCGCGATGCTCGCCGAGCTGATGATGAACCCGTAGCCATGATCGGGGAGACGGAAATCGTGTCACGCCTGCCGGGAGCGCGGCTCTCCAGAGCCGCTCTTTCTTCGGTCGCGCGATATCCCATGAGCGGCTCTGGAGAGCCGCGCTCCCAGCGATTCGAGAGGTGAGCGCGATGGCCGAGCCCGGGACGCTTCAGGAGCTGGTCTTCCGCATGGTGTCGGATGGCGAGCTGACGGCCGAGCAGGCGATGGCGTTCATCCGCCGCTCGCGCGGGCTGGTGCCGCAGCCGGCGAGCGCACCGGTCGCCGAGCCGTCGCGCGACATCGCGGTGATCGGCATGGCGGGCCGGTTCGGCGACGCGCCGGACCTCGACGCCTACTGGCGGATGATCGAGGAAGGGCGCCACTGCCTCGTCGAGATGCCGCATCGGCGCTGGCCGACGCTCGAGGGCGCGCGCCGGCGCGGCGGCTTCCTGCCCGACGAGGACCGCTTCGATCCGCTGTTCTTCCGCATCTCGCCGACCGAGGCGGCGTTGATGGATCCGCAGCAGCGGCTGTTCCTGGAGACCGCCTTTCATGCGCTCGAGGATTCGGGCTACGCGCCCGAGCAGCTCTCCGGCGCGCGCTGCGGGGTGTTCGTGGGCGCGGGCGCGGGCGACTACGCGCAGCGCTTCCGCGACGCGGGGCTGGAGACCAACCCGCTCGGGCTGATGGGCAACGTCACCTCCATCTTGGCCGCGCGCATCAGCTACTTCCTGAATCTCAAAGGCCCCAGCGTCGCGCTCGACACGGCGTGCTCGTCGTCGCTGGTCGCGGTCCATCTCGCCTGCGAGAGCCTGATCTCGGGCACGACCGACATCGCGCTGGCGGGCGGCGTGGCGGTGATCAGCACGCCGCAATTCATCGTCGCGGCGAGCGAAGGCGGCATGCTCTCGCCCAACGACCGCTGCGCGACGTTCGACGCGGCGGCCGACGGCTTCGTCTGCGGCGAGGGCAGCGGCGCGGTCGTGCTCAAGCGTCTGGCCGACGCGCTGCGCGACGGCGATGCGATCCATGGCGTGATCCGCGGCAGCGGCATCAACCAGGACGGCCGCACCAACGGCATCACCGCGCCCAGCGCGCCGTCGCAGGCCGCGCTCGAGGTCGAGGTCTATCGCCGCGCCGGGATCGACCCGGCGACGGTCTCCTATGTCGAGGCGCACGGCACCGGCACGCCGCTCGGCGATCCGATCGAGGTCGAGGCGCTGACCGCCGCGTTCCGCCGCTTCACCGACCGCACCGGCTTCTGCGCGCTCGGTTCGGCCAAGACCAATATCGGCCATGCGCTCACCGCGGCCGGCATCGCGGGGCTGCTCAAGCTGCTGCTGATGCTGCGCCACAAGCGCATCCCGCCGCTGGTCGGATTCACGGAGGCCAATCCGCGGATCGACTTCGCGACGACGCCGTTCGTGCTGCCGACGACGGCCGAGCCGTGGACGGCGGCCGGCCCGCGCCGCGCGGCGGTCAGCTCGTTCGGCTTCAGCGGCACCAACGCGCATCTCGTGGTCGAGGAGGCGCCGGCCGCGCCGCGCCGCGCCCCGGCGGAGGGACCGTTCCTGTTCGTGCTCTCGGGCCGCAGCGAGGAGGCGCGCCGCGCACGGGCGGTTGCGCTGGAGGCGCATCCCGGCGCGTCGGCGGCCGACCTGCGCGACGTGGCGTTCACGCTGGCGGCAGGGCGCGAGCACTATCCGCACCGGCTGGCGATCGTCGCGGCCGACGCGGCGGGTCTGCGCGCGGCATTGCAGGCGTGGCTGGCGGGCGAGCGCGGTCCCGACGTGCTGGCCGGCGAGGCGCGGCCGGAAGGGCCGGGGCCGGCGCTGACCGCGCTCGGCGAGCAGACCGCGCGGCAGGCGCCCGACCTCAAGGCGCTGCGCATCCTGGCCGACCTCTACGTGCAGGGCGCGTCGTTCGACTGGGCGACGCTGCCCGGCGCCGCCGGCGGCCGCCGCTGCAGCCTGCCCGGCTATCCGTTCGAGCGGGTGAGCTGCACCATCGCGCCGGGAGCGCGGCTCTCCAGAGCCGCTCATGCGGTGGAGCAAGCCGAAGGAAGAGCGGCTCTGGAGAGCCGCGCTCCCAGCGATGCGCTTACCGAGCTGCAGACCGCGCTCGCCGACCGGCCGAGCCCCGATCTCGCCGACCAGGCGACCGCGTTCCAGGCGGTCGAGGCGTGGGGGCGGCGGGCGCTGGCCGGCGCCTATGCGGCGATGGGGCTGTTCGGGCGGCAGGTCTATACCGTGGCCGGGCTGCGCAAGGCGGCGGGCATCGTGCCGGCCAAGCGGCGGCTGCACGACGCGCTGGCCGACATGCTGGTGCGCGACGGGGTGCTGAAGCGCGAGGGCGACCTGCTGCGCGTGCGCGCTGCCGCGCCGGCGACGGACCTCGCCGCCGAGCGCCGGCGGTTGGCCGAGGCGGCGCCCGAGCTGGCGCCTTTCCTCGCCCTGCTGGCGCGCTGCATCGAATGCCTGCCCGAGGTGCTGACCGGGCGCATGACGCCGACCGAGGCGCTGTTCCCCGACGGCCGCATGGACCTGGTCGAGCCGATCTACCAGGGCAGCCGTCTGGCCGAGCATTTCAACGGCCTGCTGGCCGACGCGGTGTCGACGCTCGCCCAGCGGCTCGGCCGGCCGGCCCGCATCCTCGAGATCGGCGCCGGCACGGGCGGCGCCACGGCCGGCATCCTGCGCGCGCTGGCGGCGCCGGAGGCGGTGGAGTCCTATCACTACACCGACATCTCGCGCGGCTTCGTGCAGCTCGGCCAGCAGCGCTTCGGTGCGTCGCACGGCTTCATGCGGTTCGCCGCGCTCGACATCGAGCGCGATCCCCGGGAGCAGGGCTTCGAGGCGGGATCGTTCGACATCGTCGTGGCCTCCAACGTCCTGCACGCCTCGCACGATATCGCGCGCGCGGCGGGACATGCGGCGGCGCTGGTCGCGCCGGGCGGGTTCCTGCTGCTCAACGAGGTCACGGCGCTGCAGGACTATGCGACGCTGACCTTCGGGCTGACCGACGGCTGGTGGGCGTTCGAGGATGCCGAGCGGCGCATCGCCAACGCGCCGCTGCTCGACGTGGCCGGCTGGCGCGGCGTCCTCGCCGCCGCCGGATTCCCCCGGCTCGCCTCGTTCGGCCTGCCCGGCGAGACGGCCGAGCGGGCGAGCCAGAGCGTGCTGGTCGCGGTGCGCGACGCCGCTCAGGACGATGAGGTTGCCCCGGCAAACCTCGCCGACATCGTCGCGGCGGAAGTCGCGCGGGCGTTGAGCCTGCCGGTGGACAAGCTCGACCGCCGTGGGCGGTTCATGGATTTCGGCATCGATTCGATCCTCGGCGGCCAGGTCGTGGCGCGGCTCAACACGGTGCTCGGGCTGACGCTGCGCCCGACCGTGCTGTTCGACCATCCGTCGGTCCGCGACCTTGCCCGCCATATCGAGCGCACGCATGGCGGCGAGATCAGGCTCATGGCTGGGACCGCGCCACTCCGTGGCGCGCATGATCATGACCCTGAGAAGAGCGCCACGGAGTGGCGCGGTCCCAGCGAAGACCGGCGGATCGCGGTCATCGGCCTTGCCGCGCGGTTCGCGGATTGTCCGGACGTGCGGGCGTTCCATGCCATGCTGGCGGAGGGGCGCAGCGGCATCACCGAGGTGCCGGCGGATCGCTGGTCGGCCGAGGCGGGCGAGCTTCCGGACGGGGTGAAATCGGAATCGGCGTTCCTGCGCTGGGGCGGCTTCCTCAAGGACGCGGCCGACTTCGACCCGCTGTTCTTCCGCATTTCCGGCAAGGAAGCCGAGCTGACCGATCCGCAGCACCGCGTGTTCCTCACCGAGGCGTGGCGCGCGCTGGAAGATGCGGGCTACGGCGAGCGCGAGCTCGACGGCCGGCGCTGCGGCGTGTTCGTCGGCGCCTATGGCGGCGATTACACCCATCGCATGACCGACATCGGCATCGTGCCCGAGGCGTTCGCCTTCATGGGCAATGCCGCGGCGATCCTGTCGGGCCGCATCTCCTACGTGCTCAACCTCAAGGGACCGAGCCTGGCGGTCGATACCGCCTGCTCCTCGTCGCTGACGGCGATCCATCTCGCCTGCCGCAGCCTGCTCGAGGGCGAGTGCGACATGGCGCTGGCGGGCGGCGTGTTCCTGACCACGACGATGGGCTTCAACACGGCGGCGGCCAAGGCCGGCATGCTGTCGCCCGCCGGCGCGTGCAAGACCTTCGATGCCGACGCCGACGGCTTCGTGCCGGGCGAGGGCGCCGGCGTGGTGGTGCTGAAGCCCTATGCGAAGGCGCTGGCCGACGGCGATCATATCGAGGCCGTCATCCTCGCCACGGCGATGAACCAGGACGGCAAGACCAACGGCATCACCGCGCCCAGTCCCGAATCGCAGGGCGCGCTGGAGGTCGAGGTCTACGAGAAGGCGGGGATCAGCCCGGAGGCGATCTCCTATGTCGAGGCGCACGGCACCGGCACCAAGCTCGGCGATCCGATCGAGATCGAGGGGCTGACGCGCGCCTTCCGCCGCTGGACCGAGCGCACCGGCTTCTGCGCCATCGGCTCGGTGAAGACCAATATCGGCCATGCCGCGCACGCCGCGGGCGTCGCCGGCCTGCTCAAGGTCGTGCTCTCGCTGCGCCATCGCACGCTGTTCCCGTCGCTCAACTTCCGCCACGAGAATCCGGAGCTGCGGCTGGCCGAGACGCCGTTCGTGGTGAACACCGCGCTGCGGCCGTGGGAGACCGGCGGCCGGCCGCGAGTCGGCGCCGTCAGCTCGTTCGGCTTCAGCGGCACGAACGTGCACATCCTGCTGTCCGAGCCGGAGCCGTTGCCGGCGCGTGCCGCGTCGACCGAGCCGTGCCTGGTCGCCGTCTCGGCGCGCAGCAAGGCGGCCCTGGCGCGGCGCCTGTCCGACCTGCGCACGTGGCTCGCCTCGAACGACGCCGACCTGCGCGACATCGCCCGCACGCTCGATGCCGGCCGCTGCCATTTCGAGCATCGCTGGGTGGCGGTGGTCGCGAGCCAGACGGAACTGCGGGCTGCGCTCTCGGATGCGAGCACCGGCGTGATCGACGCGACCAACGGCCGTGCGCCGGCCCTGCTCGCCGCCGCCGAGGACTACCTGCGCACCGGCGAGATCGCCGACGCGGCGATCCCCGTGGAAGGCCGCCGTATCTCCCTGCCGACCTACCCGTTCGAGATGCGCCGCTACTGGCTCGATGCCCCTGTCGTCCCGAGCGAAGCGAAGCGCAGCCGAGGGACCTCTTCTTCCCGGCCGACGTTGAATGAGCAGATCCCTCCACTACGCCTCGCTGCGCTCGGCTCCGGTCGGGACGACGGGGGGGAGGCGCGCGCGACGTATTTTGCGCCGAGCTGGAGGCCGGCGCCGCTCACGCCTGCGACGCTGGGCGGGCCGGTCTGGATCGTGGGCGATGCCGGCGGGATCGGCGCGCTGCTGGCGCGCTCGCTGCGCACGGCCGGGCTGCGCGTGACCGAGGTGGGTGCGGTGGAGCTGGCCGATGTCGCGGCGGTGAAGCAGCGGGAAGGGGTGCCGGAGGCGGTCCTGCACCTGCCGGGCCTCGACGGTCTCGCGGGCGACGATCCCGCGCCGCTCCGGGGCCTGTTCGCGCTCGCGCAGGCGCTGTTCGCCGAACGCACGCGCATCCTCGTGGTCCATCGCGGCCAGCCGATCCTCGCCAGCGTGCAGGCGTTCCGCCGCTCGCTGCATTTCGACGGCGCGAGCGTCGACCTGCGCACCCTGGCTTTCCCCGGCGTGCTGCCGCCGACCCCGGCGCTCGCCGCGCATATCGCCGCCGAGCTGGCCGCGCCGCGCGGCGCGGAAACCGAGGCGGCGATCCGCGACGGCAGCCGCTTCATTCGCCGCATGGTCGTCGCCGAGCCGGCGCGCGGCCCCGAGGTCGCGCTGCGCGAGGGCGGGCATTTCGTGCTTACCGGTGGCGGCGGCGTGCTGGCCGGGCTGTTCGCCCGCCGGCTCGCTGCGGCGACGCGCGGACGCATCACCTTGCTCGGCCGCTCGCCCGCAACCGGGGCGGTGCGCGCCACGCTCGATGCGGTCGGCGCCGGCATCTATCGCCAGGTCGATGTCGCCGACGAGGCCGCGCTCGGCGAGGTGATCGCCGAGGTGCGTCGCACGCACGGACCGATCCATGGCGTGATCCACGCCGCGGGCGTGGCCGGCGGCGCGCTGTTCCGCGACACCGGCTGGGCGGCGATGGCCGAGTGCCTCGCGCCCAAGGTCGGCGGCACCGTGGCGCTCGACCGCGCGCTGGGCGGCGAGGCGCTCGACTTCTTCGTGCTGTTCTCCTCGCTCGCCGGCGAGCTGGGCGATTTCGGGCAGGGCTCGTATGCGGCGGCCAATTCCTTCTGCGACCGCTTCGCCGCGTGGCGCGAGGACGAGCGCGCCGCCGGCCGTCGCCACGGCCGCACCGTCGCGCTCGGCTGGCCGCTGTGGCGCGAGGGAAGGGGCGTGCTGTCGGCCGAGGGCGAGAAGATCTACCTCGCCACCGCCGGCATGCCCTATCTCGAGACCGAGACCGGCTGGCAGGCGTTCCGCGATTGCCTGGCCATGGACGCGCCGCAGCTCGCCGTCGTGCCGGGCGAGCACGCCGCCGCGGTCGCGCTGTTCACGCCGCCGATCGCCGGCACCGCCGCTCCCGTCCGCGTCCGGCCGCGAGCTGTCGCTGCCGCGCCGGCCGTCGCCGGCGACGACCCCGTGCCGGCCGTCCGAAGCAATCTCACGGCGATGATCTCTCGGCTGCTGAAGATCGACGAGGAGCTGCTAGCGCCGGAAGCGGGGCTGGCCGATTTCGGCTTCGACTCGATCGCGTTGAAGGAATTCGGCGCGGCGCTGAGCGAGGAATACGGCGTGTCGATCAGCCCGGCGGTGTTCTTCGCCCGCGGCACCATCGACGCCCTCTCGCGCTATCTCGCGGAGACCTACCCGAACGAAGTCACCGCGCGTCACGCTTCCTCTCCCCCGTCTTCGGGGGAGGTGGCCGCGTCTTACGCGGACGGAGGGGGTCAGACTCTTGGAACACCGAAAGCCTTGACCCCCTCCGTCGCGGATTACCGCGCCACCAAGGCGCTTTTGGCCGCTGCGCGGCCAAAACGCCCACCCGAAGACGGGGGAGGGGAGGACGCCATCGCCGTGATCGGCATGAGCGGGCGGTTTCCGGGGTCGCCGGACCTGGCGGCGTTCTGGCGCAACCTGGAGGCCGCGACCGATCTCGTCGGCCGGCTGCCCGAGGGACGCACGCTCGCCGCGCAGGGGCCGTACGACAGCGGCGCGCTGCGCGGCGGCTTCCTCGAGCGCATCGACACGTTCGATGCCGGCTTCTTCCGCATCTCGCCGCGCGAGGCCTGCTTCCTCGATCCGCAGCACCGGCTGGCGATCGAGGCGGTGTGGCACTGCGTCGAGGATGCCGGGCTGCGGATGGGCGCGCTGGCGGGCCAGCCGGTCGGCGTGTTCTTCGGCGCGCAGGTCAACGAGTACGGCGCGATCATCCCCGACCGCGACATCGCCCGCGCGCAGATCGCGCTCGGCAACATCGCGACCATGCTGCCCAACCGCATCTCCTACCTGTTCGACCTGAGGGGCCCGAGCGAGGCGATCGACACCGCCTGCTCCAGCTCGATGGTCGCCGTGCACCGCGCGGTGCGCGCGCTGCAGGCCGGCGAATGCGACATGGCGCTGGCGGGCGGCGTCAGCCTCGTGCTGACCGCCGAGAGCATCGTCAGCACGGCGGAGCTGGGCGTCGTCTCGCCGGACGGCCGCTGCCACACCTTCGACGCGCGCGCCAACGGCTACGTCAAGGGCGAGGGCGTCGGCGTCGTGCTGCTCAAGCCGCTCGCGAAGGCGCGGGCCGACGGCGATCCGATCCATGCGGTGATCCTGGGCTCGGCGGCCAATCACGGCGGCCGCGCGCATTCGCTGACCGCGCCCAACGGCACCGCGCAGGCCGCGCTGGTCGCCGCGGCGCTGCGCGGAGCCGGCGTGCCGTCCGACACGATCGGCTATGTCGAGGCGCACGGCACCGGCACCGAGCTGGGCGATCCGGTCGAGGTCATGGCGCTCAAGGAGGGCTTCGCCGCGGCGGCCGAGCCGGGCAGCGTGCAGCGGCGCGACTGCCGGCTGGGCACGGTGAAGACCAATGTCGGCCATCTCGAGCCCGCCTCGGGAATCGCCGGGCTGATCAAGACGGTGATGGCGCTGGAGCACCGCACGCTGCCGGCCAGCCTGCATTTCCAGAAGCTCAATCCGCTGATCGATTTCTCCGGCACGGCGTTCTCGGTGGCCGACCGGACGCGGCCGTGGGAGCCGCTCAACGACGGCGAGGGCCGCGCGCTGCCGCTGCGTGCCGGCGTCAGCTCGTTCGGGCTGGGCGGCAGCAACGTCCATCTCGTGCTGCAGGAGAGCCCGGCCGCGGTGCAGGCCGCCGCTGCGCCGAAGCCCGAGCTGCTGATGGTTTCCGCGCGCGACCAGGATCGTTTGACCGAGCTGCTCTGCCGCCTCGCCGATTTCGCCGGCCGCGCGCCGGATGCCGCCGTGGCCGACATCGCCCACACGCTGGCCGTGGGCCGCGAGCCGATGGCGGCGCGCGCGGCGCTGCTGTGGCGGCCCGGCCAGCCGCTCGCCGAGCGGCTGCAGCTCGCGGCCGAAGCGTCGGCCGGCACCGCCTCTCCGGACGACGTGTGGATCGGCACCGTCGCGCGGCCGGCGCTCGGCCGCGACGACGCGGCGGGCGCGCGCCAGTTCCTCGCCGACCTGATGGCCAGCGGCCAGCTCGGCCGGCTGGGCGCGTTGTGGGTCGTCGGCACCGAGCTGCCGGCGGAGGTGACGGCGGGACGGCGCATCGCGCTGCCCGGCTATCCGTTCGCGCGCACGCGCTACTGGTGCGACCGCGAGGTGTCGGCGCCGGTCTTGGCGGGCCCCCGGGCGCCCCCCCCCCGGCAGTGGCAGTGCCGGGCGGGGGCCCCCCCGCCGGCCACAACCCACCGGGCGGGCGGGGGGGGCGGAGGCCCGCGGTCCGGCAAGAACCGACGTTCGGGCCGTGGTGCGCCGGCAGCTCGCTCAGGCGCTGTATCTGGAGGAAGCCCAGCTCGACGAGCGCGCGGGCTTCGCCGATCTCGGGCTCGATTCGATCCTCGCCGTCGAGCTGACCAAGAGCCTGAACGACGAGCTCGGCACGCAGCTCCAGGCGACGCGGCTGTACGACTACGCCAACGTGGTCGAGCTGGCCGCTCACCTGGAGGAGAGCCTGTCGCAGCCGGCCGAAGCGCCCTCGGCCGATCCCGTATCGTCGCCCGGCGTGGCGTTCCTGATGGAGCAGCTCGCCGCGATCGGCGCGACCGGGCTCAGCGCCCGCACGCCGCTCGACGCGATCGGCCTGCAGCCCGCGCAGGCCAAGGCGATCCTGGGCAGCCTCAACGACCGCTTCGGCTGCGCGTTGAGCGAGGCCGATATCGGCAAGTGCCCCGACCTCGGCCGCCTCGCGGCGCTGATCGAGACGCGGACCTTCTTGCCGGACCGCGGGCCTTCGGCCCGCCTCATGAGCGAGCCGGAGGCCCGCAGTCCGGCAAGACGCGACGTGCGGACCGTGGTGCGCCGCCATCTCGCTCAGGCGCTCTATCTCGACGAGGCGCAGCTCGACGAGCGGGCGGGCTTTGCTGATCTCGGCCTCGATTCCATCCTCGCCGTCGAGCTGACCAAGAGCCTCAACGACGAGCTCGGCACGCAGCTCCAGGCGACGCGGCTCTACGACCACGCCAACGTGGTCGAGCTGGCGGCCCATCTGGAGGAGAGCCTGGCGCAGCCGGCCGAGGCGCCGTCGGCCGATCCCGTATCGTCGCCCGGCGTGGCGTTCCTGATGGAACAGCTCGCCGCGATCGGCGCGACCGGGCTGAGCGCCCGCACGCCGCTCGACGCGATCGGCCTGCAGCCCGCGCAGGCCAAGGCGA
>CAMFJT010000206.1 GCA_945957125.1 uncultured Rhodospirillales bacterium
CCCCCTCCCCCCCCGCGCCCGCCGGCGCGGGGGGCGTTGAACTGTTGCTCCAGGGCTGGGCCCGCCCCCACCGGGGGCGCCTCATGATCATGAGGCGCCACGGAGTGGCGCGGTCCCAGCGACGAGGCCTCATCATGGCACGAGCACCGCCTTGCCGACCACCGCGCGATCCTCGATCAGCTTGAACGCCTTCACCCAGTCGGCGAGGTCATACTTGCCAGCGACCAGCGCCTTCAGCTTGCCCTCGACGAACCAGCGCATCAGTTCCTGCTGCGCGTCGGCCACCATCGCGCGGCGATGGGCGAGCGCGGCGGCTTCCTTGGGCGACGGCTCGGTCTTGCCGCCCCAGCCGTTCCAGTAGCCGTAGTAGAAGCCGATCACCGTGACGTTCTTGACCAGCAGGATGTTGGCCGGGATCTGCGGGATGGTGCCGCTGGCGAAGCCCATCGGGATGATGCGGCCTTCGGGCGCCACGCAGCGCAACGAGGCGGCGAAGGCATCGCCGCCGACCGGATCGTAGATCACGTCGGCGCCGCGCCCGCCGGTCAGCTCCAGCACTTTCGTGCGAACGTCCTCCTGGCGATAGTCGATCAGGTGATCGGCGCCGGCTGCCTTCGCTGCGGCGAGCTTGTCGGCGCCGCCGGCCGAGGCGATCACCGTCGCGCCCATCGCCTTGCCGACCTCGATGCCGGTCAGGCCCGAGCCGCCGCCCGCGCCGTGCACCAGCAGCACTTCGCCGGGCTGCAGGTTGGCCTTCCACTTCAACGCGCCGTAGGCGGTCGGATAGAGCGTCGGGAAGTTGGTTGCCTCGGCATAGGGCAGCGCGTCGGGGATGGTCACCGCGTTGGCGGCGATGGTGACGCAATATTCCGCGAACCCGCCACGGCTGCCGCCGGTGGCGATGCGGTCGCCGACCTTGAGGTTGCTCACCCCCTCGCCCAGCGCCACGACCTCGCCCGCGATCTCGTTGCCCGGCACGAAGGGCAGCGGCGGCTTGTTCTGGTGCTTGCCCTGCACGCCGAGCATCGCCGCGAAGCTCACCCCGGCCGCGCCGACCTTGACCAGCACCTCGCCGGCAGCGGGCTTCGGCTCGGGCACGTCCTCCAGCTCCAGCGAATCGATGGGACCGTAGGCATGACACACCAACGCACGCATCTGCTTCATTTCCTCCCGAACGAACCGTGCCGGCCTTCGCCCTCGGCGAAGCGCGCGGCGCCTTTCTGCGACTCCTGCCGCCGCGCCGCCAGCGACAATTCCATCTCGCGCCGGATGGCGGAAGCCTGGTCGCGGTCGAAGCTCTCGTAGGCCGACTGGCGATCGGACGTCATGGCAATCGGTGGGAAACCCGCGATCTGCGCCGCGAGCTTTTCCGCCTCCGCGCGCGTCGTGCCGCGCGCGACCTTGCGCGTGGCCAGCCCGATGGCGATCGCCTCGTCGGCGCCGACCGCGCGCCCGGTCAGAAGCATGTCGAGCGCGCGACCCTGCCCGACGATGCGCGGCAGCCGCACCGTCGTGCCGTCGCTCATCGGCACGCCCCAGCGCCGCGAGAACACGCCGAACACCGCCGTCTCGTCGACGATGCGGATGTCGCAGAACAGCGCCACGCCCAGCCCCCCGGCGCAGGCGTGCCCCTCGACCGCGGCGACCACCGGCTTCGACAGCGGCGCCCGCAACGGCCCACCGTCGCTGCCCGCCCAAGGGAAGTAATCGGTGCCGCCGCCCAGCTCCTTGAGATCGGCGCCCGCGCAGAACGCCCCGCCCGCGCCGGTCAGGACCGCGACGCGCGCCTCGGCATCGGCCTCGAATGCCTTCAGCGCCTCGGCGAGGCCGTGCGCCGCCTCGTTGTCGAGTGCGTTCTTCGATCTCGGACGGTTGATGACGATCGTGACGACCGGGCCGTTGCGTTTCACCAGGAGTTTTTCTGTTGCCATCTCTGCCTTTATCAGTGTTTTCCAAGCATCGTAGTATATCTTATTGGGTACACAATAAGGCTAGTCACTACGATCGAGATAGCAAGCTGCACTACTGTCGAATGAAGCAATTACAGCGAGTTGACTAGATTGCGTGCGACCATCTTCGTGGCGAAAGCATAAAAACCAAGCGCCTTCTCATTGATCGTCAGAGCGCGCTCATAGAGGCGACGAGCCGCAGCACGACCGTCCTGCTTGCCGATCAGCCCGGCCATGTTGTTGAGGCAGTTGGCGGTATCGGGGTGGTCTGGACCGAGCACAGTCTCGCTGATGGCCAGGGTGCGCTCGTAGAGGAGGCGTGCCGCCGCGAGGTCGCCTTGACTTTCGAGCATTCTGGCGACGCGGTCGCGGTACATGGTGGCAATAGAGTGGCTTGGTCCGAGCGTTTTCTCGCTGATCTCCAATGCGCGTTCGTAAAGGCGGCGAATCGCCAAGAGATCATTTTGGCTTTCGAGTAGCCTGACGAGATATTCGAGGCTCGCATATGTAAAGGGATGACCCAATCCAAGGGCCTTCTCGCGAATTGCGAGCGAGCGCTCATAGAAGGGACGGGCTGCTGCAGGATAGCCGTATCGACGGTGCAGGAATGCGAGATTGTCTGCGCTGATGGCATTGTCAGCGTGATCTGCCCCGAGGGCTTTTTCGCGGATCGCCAGCGCGCGTTGGTAGAGGACACGAGTCGCCTCGAAATCCTCGGTTTCCAGCAACCCACCGAGCTTGTCGAGGCTGATAGCGACGGAGAGGTCATACGGTCCGAGTGCCTTTTCCCGGATTGATAGCGCTCGCTGGTAAAGGACGCGAGCCGCTACGCAGGCATAGTCACCCGAGAAATCGTCCTCGCTTTCGAGCAGTTCACCGAGATTGTCGAGGCTGATGGCGATCGTGGCGTCGGTTGGTCCGAAGGTCTTCTTCCGGATGGCCAGCGCGCGCTCATAGAGAGTGCGCGCAGCCTTATAGTCGGCGAGCGCGCCGTGCCGGTAGATTGCAAGCCGGTCGAGCAGCTTAGAGAAGGCTTCTTCGGTGCCAGAGAGTGGCGCGCCTTTCGCGTGGACAAGATCCATCGCAAACCCGTCCAGGCGGCGGGCGCGAGGCAATGTCGTGCGACGATCGGCAAGAGGATCTGGATAGAGCGCAATGAGGAGGGCGAGAAGTGCTTGAATCCGCTCGGAACGATCGGACGGAGAACATTGCAAGGCAGCAACGTCACGGACGATCCGATGCAAGCGGATGGCTTCCGTCGTCACTGTATGATCTCGCTCATCGGGGACGGTCTCCAACTCGATCAGCGCAAAGCTCCGTAGAGCCGAAATCGCCTTCACGAGGCCGTCGCCGGTCAACATCGATGCCAATGGCTCGCCGAGAGTCTCCTGGCCCTCCGAGAACAAATACCGGGGAATGTGCTCAGGCGCGAGGAGGGCAGCATGGACGATGAGAGGCCCGGCCGCTGGATGGAGCTTAGTCGCTTCTTCGATGGCGAGGCTGAAGGTTCTCTCGATGGTCCGGCGATCTGGATCTTCCTCGATTGCGTCATCATCGTTGTAGATGACTGTGACTGCGGCCGCCTCAAAGCGTTGGCGGTACTCATCGAAAGAGATGTCGAGCCGCTCGCAGTAGGCTGCTGCCTGTTCGTGAGCCAGCGGAAGTCCCGCAAGCGCTTTCGAAAGAGCGAGAGCTGCAATGCGGTCGTTTGGGTGTCGGGCACGTGCAACGAGGAAAGCGGCGCCGACGTCCACCGGCCAAGGGCTGATCTCGAACGGCTCGACGAGTTCGAGCCAAGTTTTATCGTTCGACGTGATCAGCACGTGAGCGGCGCCGCACTTCGGTAGGAATGGCAACAGAGAGGGTAAATCTTCGGCACCGTCATAAACGAGGAGGACGTCCTCGCCCTTGTGCTGCAATCGATCCAGCACGATGTTTGCAGCCTGCTGTTCATCCCTTGAGAGCCATCCGAACCGGGCACCCAGGCCAGCGAGGTCAGCACGCATGGTCGAGGGCGATTTGGCTTTGATCCACCACGTCGCCCGATAGCGGTAGCGCTGAATATGCGCATAGGCAGCCGCCAGCACACTCTTCCCGACGCCGCGCATGCCACATAGTGCAGCAGCCTGCACCCTCTCTGCGCGGCCTTCGCAACGCGCAAGAATATTGCCGATCGCAGCGAGCTCGCCGTCCCGTCCCACGAAATGGGTCGGAACACGAGTCACTATGTTTGATTCGGCTGCGACCGGAGGTCTCAACGAGATATATCCCGGCGGCGGAGCGGGGTTGGCGACATAGGCGCGTAGCCGCTTGCGCGTCCATTTGTCCTCGGTCAACGGATGCAATTCGCAACACTTCAAGCGCGCCAGCCTGACAGGCATCTCGCACTGCTTCACGACGACGAACAGCACAAAGCCTGGCCGGTCGGTCACCGCCTCCCAAAGCGCGCAGTTGTGTTCCCAGCTCGAGAGGCGCTTCCTCACGTATTCTTCAGAGACGACACAAACCACATGGTCAACGGCACCGTGGCGGTCCGGCATCCAGCCAGCGACGACCTCGCCTCCGCCAATCTCCCATTCGTGTATGTGCGCCGCATGGCCAAGGGCGTGCAGCTCCTGCGCAATCCACTGCGCTTCGACAAGGTCGCTCGAAATGCAGCTAATGAAATAGTTGGCCACGCACCCCTTCCCCAACGCTACGATAGACTGGCTGCGGACTTACCGCACCGTCGCCAGCTCGTCCTCGAGCTGGGCGTTGGAGCGCAGCGGGGTGCGGAAGTACCACCAGTTTGTCTCGGCGGTCCATTTCTCCTTCTTCTGCGTGCCGTGCCCCCAGACGCAGCGCTTGAAAGCGCGGGTGGCCGCCTTGAACGTCGCATCGGCGGCGTCGAGCTTGAGCGCGTGGTCGCCCATCTCCTCGCGGCTGAACATCGGCAGTGCTTCGAGGATCAGCTCGCGCACGTCGACGTCGTTGCGCCAGTTGTCGAGGTCGAACGTATAGTCGTGGCGCTCGAGGTCGCCGGCGAACTCGGCCCACTGGTCGACCAGGTCGCGCAGCTCGCCGACGTCGGGCGGGCCCATGGGGATCGGCGGCTTCATTCGCCGACCCTGTCGGCCTGACGCCGGTAGTAGCGCTCGCCGTCGTTCGGCTTGAAGAAGGTGCGGATCGTTCCGTTGGGATTGAAGGCCACGAACGCGCCGGTCTGGCGGTCGAACTTCGTCGTCACCCCGTCGGCGCGCACGGTTTGCAGCACCGGTCCGCCGACCTGCGCGTCGCGCAGCAGCTGGGCCTGGTGCAGATACTCCTGCTTGCTGATGCGGCCGAACTCGCTGCCGTGCTTCTCGTAATGCTCCTCGAGCCGGCGTTCGTTGACGAAGCCGACATGCGGGCGCGCCGGGAGCGCGGTATCGCTCGCGGCCGGCGGCTCGCGCGCGGCGACGTGCGCGTTGCGCTCGCCGAGCTGGGTCCAGTAGACGACGATCGCTATCGCGGCGAGCGCCACCGTCAGCAGGTGGCGCCACGGCAAGCCACCCGGGCGGATCATGCCCCTATTGTGCGCCGCCTTTGACCCAGCGCGCAATCAGCCGGCGTTCGTCCTCGGTGATGTTGGTCAGGTTGCCGGGCGGCATGACGCGGGAGGCCCAGACCTGCTGGTTGATCATCGCTGCGCGGGCACGGATCTCGGGCTGCGATTCCAGGATCACGCCCTTGGGCGGCGCCGAGAAGCCCTCCTGCGTCGGCCGGGTGGCGTGGCAGGGCTGGCAACGCGCCTGGAAGACCGGCTGGACCTCCGCGAAGCTCGCCGCCGGCCCGATATCGACGGTCGGGCGGGGCAGCGACAGGACGGCGGTCAGCGCCAGCATCACCAGGCCGGCGGCCAGCACCAACGGGTTCTGGTTGCCCTTGTGACGCTGCACGAACCAGATGCGGATCAGCGCGCCCGCCACCGAGATCATCAGCAGCAGGACCCAGTTCCACTCGTGGCCGTAGAGGCCGGCGTAGTGGTTGCTGATCATCGTGAACAGCACGGGCAGGGTGAAGTAGGTGTTGTGCACCGAGCGCTGACGGCCCATCAGCCCGTACTTCGGATCGGGGATGCGGCCTTCCTGCTTGGCCTTCACCAGCTCGCGCTGGCCCGGGATGATCACGAAATAGACGTTCAGCACCATGATGACGCCGAGCATGGCGCCGAAATGCAGGTAGGCACCGCGGCCGGAGAAGACGTGGCAGAGCGCCCAGGCGGCGACGCCGCAATAGAGCGCGACCAGGCCGCCCAGGATCGCCTCGTCCTGGCCGAATGCCGAGCGGCACAGCCAGTCGTAGAACAGCCAGCCCGCGACCAGGAAGCAGAGGCTGAGGCCGATCGCCTCCCATTTGTCGAGCGCCATCACGGTCGGGTCGATCAGCGCGACCTCGGCGCCGTGATAGTAGACGAGGCAAAGGAGCAGGAAGCCGGTGATCAGCGTGGTGTAGGCTTCCCACATGAACCAGTGCAGCTCGGGCGGCAGCTTCTCGGGCGCCACCTTGAACTTCCTGGCGGTATAGAAGCCGCCGCCGTGAACCGCCCAGACCTCGCCGCCGATGCCGCGCGCGGCGTCGGCCGGATCGAGCGGCGGGTGGAGGTGGTTGTCGAGCCAGATGAAGTAGAACGAGGCGCCGATCCAGGCGATGCCCACGATCAGGTGGGCCCAGCGCAGGAGAAGGTTGAGCCAGTCGGCGAGGAAGGCGGCGTCCATTGTCTCTCCCGACCCGGTCTCGATGAGCCCGGTCTCAGTGGGCCGCCTCGGCTTCGCGGCCGGCGGCGGCGGCTTCGGCCGCGGCCTCGACGCCGCCGCGCATGCCGTTGAAATAAGCGTTCAGCGCCACCGCCGAGATGGAGGCGAGCAGGATGCCGCTGTGCAGCAGCGGGCTGAGCGCCTTGGGCATCTGGACGAAGAAGCGTTCCGACACGAGCGGGATCATGCCCAACCCGACGCTGATCGCAACCACATAGGCGTTGTTCGGGTTGCCGCGGAAATCGACCCGCGAGAGGATGCGCACGCCGGTGGCGCAGACCATGCCGAACATCACGATGCCGGCGCCGCCCAGCACGAACTGCGGCACCGAGGCGACCACGGTCGCGATCTTGGGGAACAGGCCGAGCACCAGCATGATGACGCCCGCCGCCACGGTGACCCAGCGGCTGCGCACGCCGGTGATGCCGACCAGACCGACGTTCTGCGAGAATGAGGTGTAGGGGAAGGTGTTGAACACCCCGCCGATCAGCGTGCCCAGCCCGTCGACCCGCAGGCCGCGCGTCAGCTCCTCCTGGCCGATCGGTCGGTCGGTCAGCTCGCCGAGGGCGAGGAACATGCCGGTCGATTCGATCATCACCACGATCATCACCAGGCACATGGTCAGGATCGCCAGCGGATCGAAGGTCGGCAGGCCGAACTGGAACGGGTAGACAGGCTCGATCCAGCCCGCCTCCCGGACGCCGGCGAAGCTGACCTCGCCCAGCGCCATGGCGACGACGAAGCCCGCCACGAGCCCGAGCAGCACGGCGATGTTGGCGAAGAAGCCCGCCAGGTACTTGGTGATGCCGAGGATGACCAGCAGCACGAGCAGCGAGACGCCGAGATAGACCGGGTCGCCGAAGCGCGGGTTGCCCAGCCCGCCCGCCGCCCAGTTGATGCCGACCCGCATCAGCGAGATGCCGATCACCGCGATGATCGTGCCGGTGACGACCGGCGGGAAGAGCGGCAGCAGGCGGCTGATGAACGGCGCGATCAGGATGCCGAAGATGCCCGCCCCGATCACCGCGCCGTAGATGCCGAGCAGGCCGATGTTGGGCGTGGTCGCCATGGCCAGCATCGGACCGACGGCGGCGAAGGTCACGCCCATCATCACCGGCAGGCGGATGCCGAAGCCGCCGACACCGATCGACTGGATCAGCGTCACCAGCCCGCAGGCGAACAGGTCGGCATTGATCAGGATGGCGATCTGGTCCTTGGGCAGCTTCAGCGCGCCGCCCAGGATCAGCGGCACCGCGACCGCGCCGGCGTACATCACCAGTACGTGCTGCAGCCCGAGCGGCAGCAGCCGTACCAGCGGCAGCTTTTCATCCACCGGGTGGACGCTCGCGTCAGCCATCGATCTTCTCCCCCGAGCGGCGTGGCATTATGACAATGCCGCGAGCAACCCGCGTGCCATGAGGGTTCTTGCACTCTGACAGGAGGCGGATGACCATGACGACGATCGAGGGCTTCCGGAACAGCATCTCGGCGGCCGAGCCGCCCGGTGGGATGGGCCCGGCGCTGCAGGCGCTATGGTGGCTGCGCAAAGGCGAGTGGGGCAAGGCGCACGAGGTGTGCCAGGGCCACGAGGGCGACAAGGACTGCGACTGGGTCCATGCCCACCTGCATCGCGAGGAGGGCGACCTGTCCAATGCCGGCTACTGGTACCGCCACGCCGGCAAGCCGGTCGCGACCTGCTCCCTCCAGGAGGAGTGGGAGCAGGTGACGATGGCGCTGCTGCGGTAGAAGAAGAGCCTCCTCTTGCTCCTCTCCCCCTAGCGGGGGAGAGGAACCTGAAGGAGAAGTAAGAAGGCGACCGAGGGCCTCAGTGCCGGCTGATCTCGGCGCGGCCGACGACCATGTGATGGACCTCGTCCGGCCCGTCGGCGAAGCGCAGGTGGCGCTGGTTGACGTACATCTCCGACAAGGGCGACCACTGCGAGATGCCGGTCGCGCCGTGGATCTGCATCGCCTGGTCGACGATGGTGCAGACCTTCTCCGGCACCATCGCCTTGACCATGCTGACCCACACGCGGGCCTCACGGTTGCCCAGCACGTCCATCGCCTTGGCCGCCTTCAGCACCATCAGCCGCATCGCCTCGATCTCGATGCGCGCGCGCGACACCAGCTCGAGGTTCTTGCCGAGCTGGATGATCGGCTTGCCGAAAGCGGTGCGGGTGGCGCCGCGCTTGACCATGAGGTCGAGCGCCTTCTCGGCCGCGCCGATCGAGCGCATGCAGTGATGGATGCGGCCCGGTCCGAGGCGGACCTGGCTGATCTCGAAGCCGCGGCCTTCGCCCAGCAGCATGTTCGAGGCCGGCACACGGCAGTTCTTGAACTTCAGGTGCATGTGGCCGCGCGGCGCGTGGTCGTGGCCGAACACCGTCATCGGTCCGACGATCTCCAGGCCCGGCGTGCCGATCGGCACCAGGATCTGCGACTGCTGGAATTGCGGCGAGGCGTCGGGGCTGGTCTTGCACATCACGATCATGATCTTGCAGCGCGGATCGCCGGCGCCGGAGATGTAGTACTTCTCGCCGTTCAGCACCCATTCGTCGCCGTCGAGCTCGGCGCGGGTGGCGATGTTCTTGGCGTCCGAGGAGGCGACGCCCGGCTCGGTCATGGCGTAGGCCGAGCGGATCTTGCCCTCGAGCAGCGGCTTCAGCCACTTCTCCTTCTGCTCGGGCGTGCCGACCCGCTCGAGCACCTCCATGTTGCCGGTGTCGGGCGCCGAGCAGTTCAGCGACTCCGACGCGAGCTGGTACTTGCCGAGCTCGGCGGCGATGTAGGCGTAGTCGAGGTTGGTCAGCCCGCGGCCGATCTCCGAGGTGGGCAGGAAGAAGTTCCACAGCCCCGCCTTCTTGGCCTTGTCCTTGGCGCCTTCGAGCAGCTCGAGCTGCCCCGGCGCCCAGCTCCAGCGGTCCTTGCGGCCCTCGCCCAGGCGGAGGAACTCCTCGGTGATCGGCGCGACGTTCTCCTCGATGTGCTTCTTCACCGCGTCGAACAGCGGCTGCGATTCCTTCGACATGGCGAGGTTGTTGAGCTCGGCATCGAGATCGGGCCGGGGCTTCTTCGGGGTGGGCTTGGCCGCGGCGGCATGGGCGTTCATGGGTGTCTCCTCTTTTGGTCTGGAGCGACCCTAGACGAGAATCCTTGGACGCGAAATCGCGCCCTGCCTTCGCGATGACGTGTTCTGCGCTATCATCGCCCGCATGCCGACAACGCGGTTTTCGCGGGCGGGCCGAATGCATCGCCGCTCCTTCCTCGCCGGCGCCACTGCGCTGTGGTTGCCGTCGATGGCCCGCGCGCAGGCGCCGCTCGCCGCGCAGCCGTTCGGGCTGGGCGTCGCCTCAGGGCAACCGTCGGCCACGTCGCTCGTGCTCTGGACGCGCCTCATGGCCGAGGAGCCGTGGGAGACGCCGGCCGGCGTCCTGCCCGTGCGATGGGAGATCGCCGAGGACGAGGGGCTGCGCAAGATCGTGCGCTCGGGCGAGGCCATCGCCGAGGCGCGCTGGGCGCACACGCTGCATGTCGAGGTCGAGGGGCTGCAACCCGGCCGGCCCTACTGGTATCGCTTCACGGTCCAGGGCAAGGCGAGTCCCGTCGGGCGGACCCGCACCGCGCCCGATGCGCGCGCGCGGGTGCCGGCGCTGCGCTTTGCGCTCGCTTCGTGCCAGCAGTACGAGCAGGGCTATTACGCCGCGCTCCGTCACATGGCGGCGGAGGCGCTCGATGCCGTGCTGTTCGTCGGCGACTACATCTACGACATCTCCTGGGGCCGCGACCTGGTCCGCCGCCACGACGGCGGACGCCCGACGGTGCTGGGCGAGTTCCGCGAGCGCTACGCGCTCTACAAGTCCGACCGCGACCTGCAGGCCGCGCACGCCGCGCATCCCTGGATCGTGACCTGGGACGACCATGAGGTCACCGACGACTACACCGGCGACATCTCGCCGGCCGATCCCGACCCGGCGCGCTTCCTCGCCCAGCGCGCCGCAGCCTACCAGGCGTTCTGGGAGCACATGCCGCTGCCCAACGCGATGCAGCCGCGCGGGCCGTCGATGCGCCTCCACGGCCGCCATCGCTTCGGCGACCTGGCCGAGCTGCACGTGCTCGACGATCGCCAGTACCGTTCGCACCATGCCTGCCGCGCCACGCTCACGCGCGGCAAGATCCTGACCGGCTGCGAGGAGCGGCTCGATCCGGCGCGCACCATGCTGGGCGCCGAGCAGGAGGCATGGTTCGCCGACGGCATGCGCCGGGCCTCGGCGCGCTGGAACCTCGTCGTGCAGCAGACGCTGATGGCCGAGGCCGATCGCGGCCAGAACGGGCAGCACGCGTATTGGGCCGACGGCTGGGACGGCTATCCCGCCGCGCGTGCCCGGCTGCTCGATGCCGTGGCCTCCTCTCCGGCGCGCGACACGCTGGTGCTGGGCGGCGACGTCCATTCCTTCTGGGCTGCCGACCTCGAACGTGAGAAGGCCATCGTCGCGACCGAGTTCGTCGGCGGCTCGATCACCTCGCAGGGGCCGGCCGAGGCTCGCGTCAAGGCGCTGCTGGCGCGCAATCCGCACCTGCGCTACGGCCGCACCGGCATCAACGGCTATGGCCTGGTCACGCTCGACCCGAAGAGCGCGCAGGTGGCCTTTCGCACCGTCCAGTCGGTCAAGGACGTGAACTCGCCGATCTCGACCCTGGCCCGCTTCGCCGTCGAGCCCGGCCGCCCCGGCGTGCAAGGCGCCTGATACTCTTCCGCTGGGAGCGCGCCAC
>CAMFJT010000207.1 GCA_945957125.1 uncultured Rhodospirillales bacterium
GCATAGAGCGTCACACCGTGGCCGCTCGCATCCTCCACCAGCGACGACAGCTGGACGGTTCCGCCGTCCTGGGCATAGACGTAGTCGCCACCCGAGACGAACGTCGCCGTGACGGTGAACACACCGCCGTCGACGGTGTAGGAACCCCAGCCGCCGGGATTGTCCGATACGTTCCCCTTGGCCGTCAGAGTCCCGCCGGTCTTGACGCTGTAGTAGCTGCCGTAGTTGACGAGCTGCCCGGCCGTCAGGCTGCCGCCGTTCTCGATCTTGAACGTGCTCGGATAGCTGCCACGCAACGCCCCCGTCACCGTGAAACTACCGCCGTCCAGCGTCGCGCCGCCATAGCCGCCGAACGTCGCATCGCCCGAAACCGACAGCGAGCTGCCGCCGTAGAGATACGCCGATGCGGAAGACGTCGCCGTCAGGCCGCCGGCGCCGACCTTGAAGATGCCGTCGAGCAGCGTCTCGCCCTCCAGCGTCAGCCCGTAGGCATTGCCGTTGCCGATCACGACCTGCGCGGCGCTGTTGGCCGCCGCGCCGATGAACACCGTATCGTTCACGCCCGGCGCCACCGCCGCCGGGTTCAGCCCGGTCGTCAGGTCGTTCCAGTTCGCGGTGGCGTTCCAGTAGCCAGCCACCGGCCCGACCCACCGATAGACATCGGGGCTCGCCGTGCCTGCCGGCGCGCTCTTGGTCCCGCCGCCCAGGTAGTTGATCTGGTAGGTCTGGCCCGTGGTGAGCGGCACGACCGAGAAAGCATCGTTGTAGCCTGCCCCGATGCTGAGGGTCGCGACCACGCTCGCCCCGGCATAGAGGTTGAGCTTGCCCGCTGCATAGTGCGCGGCGGTGATCGTGGCGTAGTAGTCGGTGAAGTCGATGACGTCGGTCGTGCCGAATCCCGTGATCGTCGGCAGGAACGATTTCGAGGCATCGAGACTGGTCGTGTCGAGCGCGAGCTGCCCGCCCGCACCGGAATAGGCGATCTGAACGGATGACCCGCCGACGCCGTTGAGGAGAGACAGCTTCGCGCCGGCGCTGATCGTCACCTTGCCCGCACCCGTCACCGCGCCCGATTGCTGCAGCAGCCCATTCGCGCCGATCGACACGCTGCCGTCGACCTGCAGCGTGCCGCTGGTGTAGAGCGACTGGCCGACCCCTACCCTCAGCGCGCCCTTGTCGACGATGATCGGTGCCGAGAAGCTTCCCGCTTCGGTCACCGTCTTGCCGGCATCGATGGTGATCGTGCCCGCCGCAACGCCGCCCGTCTTGCCGATCTCGATCGAGGAAGTCGCATCGGCATAGAGCGTCACACCGTGGCCGCTCGCATCCTCCACCAGCGACGACAGCTGGATGGTTCCGCCATCCTGGGAATAGACATAGTCGCCGCTGGAAACGAACGTCGCCGTGACGGTGAACGTGCCGCCGTCGATGGTGTAGGAACCCCAGCCGCCGGGACTGTCCGATACGTTCCCCTTGGCCGTCAGAATCCCGCCGGACTTGACGCTGTAGTAGCCGCCGTAGTTGACGAGCTGCCCGGCCGTCAGGCTGCCGCCGTTCACGATCTTGAATGTGCTCGGATAGCTGGCATTCAGCGTTCCGGTCACCGTCATCTTGCCGCCGTCCAGCGTCGCGCCGCCATAGCCGCCGAACGTCGCATCCCCCGAAACCGACAGCGAGCTGCCGTCGTAGAGATAGGCCGATGCCGAAGAAGTCGCCGCGAAGCCGCCGGCGCCGACCTTGAAGATGCCGTCGAGCAGCGTCTCGCCCTCCAGCGTCAGCCCGTAGGCATTGCCGTTGCCGATCACGACCTGCGCGGCGCTGTTGGCCGCCGCGCCGATGAACACCGTATCGTTCACGCCCGGCGCCACCGCCGCCGGGTTCAATCCCGCCGTCACATCGTTCCAGTTCGCAGCGGCATTCCAATACGCAGCCACCGGCCCGGCCCACCGGTAGACATCGGGGCTCGCCGTCCCCGCCGGCGCGCTCTTCGTCCCGCCGCCCAGGTAGTTGATCTGGTAGGTATAACCACCGGCGAGCGGCACGACAGAGAAGGCGTCACTATAGCCCGCGCCGATGCTGAGGGTCGCGACCACACTCGCCCCGGCATAGAGATTGATCTTGCCGGCCGCATAGTGCGCGGCGGTGATCGTGGCGTAGTAGTCGGTGAAGTCGATGACGTCGGTCGATCCGAAGCCCGAGATCGTCGGCAGGAACAGCTTCGAGGCGTCGAGGCTGGTCGTATCCATCGACAGTTGCCCGCCGGCTCCCGCGTAGGCGATCTGCGCGGACGAGCCGCCCGCGCCGTTGAGGAGGACCAGCTTCGCGCCGGCACCGATGGTGACCTTGCCCGCTCCCGTCAACGCACCGGATTGCTGCAGCAGCCCATTCGCGCCGATCGACACGCTGCCGTCGACCTCGAGGATGCCGCTGGTGTACAGCGACTGCCCCATCCCGACGTTCAGCGTTCCCTTGTCGACGATGGCGGTCGCCGTGAAGCTTCCGGCCTCGGTCACCGTCTTGCCGGTATCGATGGTGATCGAGCCCGCTGCGACGGAGCCGGCGCTTCCCACCTCGATGGACGAGGTCGCGTCGGCATAGAGCGTGATCCCGTGGCCGCTCGCATCTTCGGCCAAGGAAGCCAGCTGGATCTTTCCACCATTCTCGGCATAGACATAGTCGCTGCTCGAGACGAACGTCCCTGTGACGGTGAACGTGCCGGCATCGACCGTATAGGACCCCCAGCCGCCGGGACTGTCCGACACATTCCCCTTGGCCGTCAGCGTCCCGCCGGACTTGACGCTATAGTAGCTCCCGTAGTTGACGAGTTGCCCGGCCGTCAGGCTGCCGCCGTTCTTGATCGTGAACGTGCTCGGATAGGTGCCGTACAGCCCTCCGGTCACCGTCATCGTGCCGCCGTCGAGCGTCGCGCCACCGTAGCCGCCGAACGTCGCGTCGCCCGCAACCGACAGCGAGCTCCCGCCGTAGAGATAGGCCGATGCGGAAGACGTCACCGTGAGGCCGCCCGCGCCGATCTTGAACACCCCATCGAGCAGGGTCTCGCCTTCCAGCCGCAGCCCCGACGCGTTGCCGTTGCCGACGATGACCTGCGCGGTACCGTTGGCCGCTGCGCCGATCGTGACGCTATCGTTCGTGCCCGGCGCAACCGCCGCCGGGTTCTGCCCCGTCGTCACGTCGTTCCAGTTCGCGGCCGCATTCCAGAAGCCGGCGACCGGGCCGACCCAGCGATAGGTATCCGGATTCGCCGTCCCCGCGGGCGCGCTCTTCGGTCCGCTCCCCAGGTAATTGATCTGCGTGTACCCGCCGCCGATCGGCACGACGGAGAAGGCGTTGGCGTAGCCCGACCCGATGTTGAACTGAGCGACGGGAGACGCGCCGCCGTTGTAGAGACTCAGGAAGCCGCTTGCATATTGGACGCTCGTGGCGGTTCCTTGGTACTCGATCACGTCCGACGAAGCGAAGCCGGTAATCTTCGGCTTGAAGAGGCCCAGTGCGTCGAAGTCCTGCGACGCCAGCCAGAGCCCGCCTCCCGGCTGGGCGAAGCCGACAGTCATCTGGTTGGACGTTCCCGGATCGACGCCGTTGAGCTTCAGGGACGCACCGGCGTTGATGTTCACCGTGCCCGTTCCCGTCAATCCTCGGGTCGCGGAGCTGCTGTTGAGCGTGAGGGTGGTGTTCGCCGCAACGACGATCGTGCCGTTGTCGACGATGACCGGCGCACTGAAGCTTCCCGACTCGGTGAAGGTCACACCGGAATCGATCGTGATCGAGCCGGCGGTCCCGATGTTCTGACCGCCGATCTCGATGGTCGACGTTGCGTCCGAGTACAGGGTGAGGCCACCGCTCGTTCCATCGAGCGCATTGATTTCGACCCGGCTCGTACCCGATGCCGTGATCGATCCGTTGTTGGTCGAAAGCGTGCCGCCGACCGTGAACGACCCGGCGCCGCTCACCGTGAGGTTGCTTCCGAACGAAGCGTTGCCGGTGACCGTGAGCGTTCCGGCATCGAGGTTGATGTATCCCGAAGGCAGGAACGATGCCGTCTGCGCCGTCAGCGAATCACCCAGGTCGAGGGTGATGCTCGCGCCATTCTGGACGGTCAGGCTGGTGGCGGTGAAGGTGCCGATGAGCGCCTGGTTCCCGGCAATGATCAGCGACTGGAGATTCGCAGGAACATTGACGATGTGCAGCGATCCCGTTCCCAGCGTGAGCGAGGTGCTTGCGCCTGCATTGAGGGTCGTCGCGGTCCAGTTGCCGCCAAGCGTCGTGGCGCCGACGAGGACCAACGTCCCCACCGAAGCGGGATAGGCGGTCGCGAGGTCGAGCTCACCGCCGTTGAGCGTGAACGTGCTGCCGAACGTGGCCTGGCCCTGGATCGACGTCACCCCGCCTTGAAGCGTGGCTCCGTTCGTGAAGGTCGCGCCGCCGGAATCGGTCAGGCTTCCCTGGATCTGGACGGCGCCGGCGGCTGCGAAGCTCCCGGTGTAGAATGCTCCGCTGAGATCGACAGGACCCGTAACCGACAACGAGGCGCTTTGAAGGGAACCCGCTCCCGTGATGGTGATCGTCGATCCGCCGGAGATGACACTGACGGTATCGCTGGGACCGGGAGGTGTGGATGCAGGATTCCCCGCAACCAGCCAGTTCGATGCCGTGTTCCAGTCGCCTGAAAGACTGCCGCCCCAAACGTAATTGGCGCCCATGACTACCCCCACTGCCGGTCCACAGGATGAGTTGGGTCGCATCAATTACAACCGAAGCCACCTCTCCTTGCAATCGCTAGTTACAATAATAGGGCGAGCACATCGCATAGCTTGTGCAATGCTCGCCCCCATCCCTTTTGATGGCGCCGATGCTGGCGCGCATCAGGTTCGTGTTTCCGGTTCGCCGGCGGGGGTCAGGCGCTCTTCGCCAGCGCGTCCTTCTCGGCCATCTTGGCCTTGAGCTGCTCGGGCGTGAGGCGGACGATATGCTCGTTCTGGTGGCTGTAGATGTCGTACTTCTGGACATCGAGATCCTCGAGCACGATCTCGCGCGCCAGCACCTTCTGCTTCCACGCCGCATGCTCGTCCTCGGCCGCGTGGAACTCGGGCATCACTTCCTTCGCGAACAGCTCGAGCGAATCGCAGATGTCGCGATGGCTGGTCTTGCCCGCCTGGTTGAGCAGGATCACCTGGTCGACGCGACTGGCCTGGAACTGGCGCAGCTTGCGCCGGATCGTCTCTGGCGAGCCGATCAGGCCGGACTCCAGCGCCTTCTTCTCCTCCGGCCCGCCCTTCCAGCTCTGGTATTCCTTCCACAGATCGGACGTGCCCGGCGCATCGACGCCCTTCCGGCCGTAGTAGGACAGCGCGAAGATGAAGAACGTCCAGCCGGCCGCCTTGGCCTCGGCCTCCTCGTCGGTCGGCGCGCACATGAAGCCCGATACCATCGCCACGTTGGGATTGCTGGGGTATTCCGTGAGCTTCTGCGAGTTGTTCAGCAGGTTGTTGTAGTATTTGTGCACCCACGCGCGCGCCGCCTCCGGCGTCACGAAGGTGAAGCCGAGCGCGCCCATGCCCCATTCGCCGGCCTTGCCGATGGTGGCGATGTTGGAGCAGGCGACCCACAGCGGCGGATGCGGCTTCTGCAGCGGCTTGGGGATGACATTGCGCGCCGGGAAATCGAAATACTCGCCGTGGAACTCCCAGCTTTCACGCGTGAACATGGGGATGATCGCCTTGACCGCCTCCTCCCACCGGTCGCGCTTGTCGCGCACGCGCACGTTGAATGGATGCAGTTCCGCCGGCCCCGCTGCCTCGCCCATGCCGAGGTCGACCCGCCCGCCCGACAGCAGGTCGAGCGTCGCCACCTTCTCCGCGACGCGATGGGGTTGATTGGTCGTCAGCTGGATCACGCCGTGGCCGAGCCGGATGCGCTTGGTGCGCTGGCTCGCCGCGCCGAGAAACACTTCCGGCGCGGAGGAATGCGAGTATTCCTCGAGGAAGTGGTGCTCGACCTCCCACGCGTAGTCGTAGCCCAGCCGGTCGGCGAGCTCGATCTGGGTCAGCGAGTCCTGCAGGAGTTGGTACTCGCTCGACGGCCCCCACGGGCGCGGAAGCTGGTGTTCGTAGAAGATGCCGAACTTCATGGCTTGCCCTCGCAAAATCCGGCCACGCGGTCGATCAGCCGGGGAATCAGTCCCTTGGGAAAATCGTGGCCCCAGCCGGGGACGGTTTCGATCTCCGCGCCGGGCACCAGCCGGGCGACGTCGCGGCCACCCTCCGCGGGCAGGAGCGGATCGTCCTCGCCGTGCAGCACCAGGGTCGGCACCTTGACCGTCTTCAGGAGCTCGACGCGATCGCCCGAGGCAATCACCGACAGATATTGCCGCGCCGCGCCCTCGGGCCACCAGCGGCGATCGACGTTCTTCTCGACGAAGGGGCGCAGCTCGTCGTCCGACGTGGGATAGCCGGGGCTACCGATGGCACGGCGCAGTTTCATGCCGTGCGCCACCAGCTGTTCGCGCGCCGGACCCTCGGGCTGCGCCGACAGCATGGCCAGCGCCTCGGGCTTGCCAATGGGCAGGCCGGGACGACCGCTCGTCGAGTAGATCGAGACCATCGACCGCGTGCGCTCCGGATAGAGCGCGGCGACGATCTGCACGATCATGCCGCCCATCGAAGCGCCCACCATGTGCGCGCGCCGGATGCCGAGGGCATCGAGCAGGCCGATCGAGTCGGCGGCCATGTCCTTCAGGAGGTAGGGGGCGTCGACCTTCTCGCCCTTCATCGCCTTCTGCATCGCTGCCGGCAGGTTCGGCACGCCCCAGGCGTCGAAGCCGGTCGACAGGCCGGTGTCGCGGTTGTCGAACCGGATGACATAAAAGCCACGCCCGGCCAGTCCCTGGAACAGCGAATCCGGCCAGATGGTGAGCTGTGCGCCCAACCCCATGACCAGCAGCAGGGCCGGATCGGCCTTGTCGCCCGCCGTCTCGTATTCGATCTCGATGCCGTTCGCCTTGACCTTCGCCACGGTGCCTCCCTGCCCCGATACATCGCCGCCCGCGCCGCGAGCGCTTCCGGCAGCCAGCTTACCGCGCCGACGGCGGCGCCGGAATGGCATGCAGCCGCCTCCACCGGCCGCCGTCCCCGACGTCCCGGCGGAACGTCCCGAAGGCTGGCGAGGATAGGGGGCGGGACATCCTCGGACCGGCCAGAGCGGACCGTTCAATAGCGGCCGCGGCGCGCCGTCCACCACAACGCCAACGGCTTCTGCCATGGCGCCCATTGGCGATCGAGCAGGCGCGCCGGCAACAGGACCGGCAGCGCGCGCGCATCGACGGAAGCGCGATGGCTGCGCGCTTCGGCCAGCAGTGCCCGGCGCTCCGGCCCTTCGCCCATCAGCCATGCCGCTCCGACGGCGCGCGCGGCCTCACGCGCCGGCACCTGCTCGACGTCCAGCACGGCAAGCTGGAGATCGGCCAGGGCGTGACCGGCGCGCACGACGTCCAGTGGACCGTCGATTTCCTCCGCATGGGCATCGATCAGCGCGTCGAAGCCCTCCAGCGGCAGGCGGTGCCGCCGTATCGTCTCCCCGAGCGCCTCGACGATCGGCTGGGCGCGGATCCCGCCCTCACCTGCCGCTTCGACGACCGCCTCGCGCCACCATTCGAGCCGGATGCGCGCCAGCATAGGCTCCCGCGTCACGCTGCTGGTGCGCGACAGCTCGTGGTCGAATGCGAGGAGAGCGAGCAGGCCGCGCCGCTGCGGCTCGGGTGCGAACAGCGCCGCCAGGAAGCGGTCACGATCAACCGAGCGAACCTCGTCGAGCACATAGGCATGCGCCGCCTCCGGCGCCGTGTAGGAACTGGTCATGACGAAGGGCACATGGGGAGACGACAACTCGATTCCGATCGGGGTGAAGAAGGTTCCATTCGGGTTTTCCGGATCGTCGCCGAGGCCGTGCTCGCCGCCTCGAACCGACGCCCATCCCCTTATGTCCGCTTCAGCGAAATCTCGCACCTGCGACCACCGCCATTGTGCTCGGGACCGGCGCCCCGGATGGTGTTGCCCGACCGCTGCGCGCTCATCGTGGCCGCCGCGGTCGTACCGGGAGCGTTATTGGGCACGAAGATCCGGGTCACGGTCACCTGGTCCCCCGAGACGCGCACGGAAACCGACTGCGTTGCCCGCGTGCCGCTCCCCGAACCCGGTCGGGCCCATGTGCCGGCACCGCCGGAAATCATGATCTCGATCGGCAGGGTGAACTCGGGCGCGTTGTTACGGTTGGCCGAGCAGCTCATCACGCCCTGCCACATACCGTCGGGTCCGCTGCCGTCCGGCGCGCTTCGCGGAGTCGCCGCCGCCGAGACGGACGGTCGCTCGGAAGGTGCCGCCGCATCGAGCGGCAACGTCGAGGGTTTGGCCTGTGACGTAGCCTTTCGCTTCTCCTCCTCGTCGAAGCGGGTGATTGCCGGCATTGCCTCGCGCAGGAGCGCCTGGTTCTCCGCCCCCGTGAGGCGGCCGGTGGCCGGGTAGCCGCGACTCTTCTGCCAGTCGGCGATGACCTGCCGCGTGTGAGCGCCGAATACGCCGTCTATCGCTCCCGGATTGTAGCCGAGAGCCATGAGCGCCACCTGGACATGTTGGCGGTCGGTCACGCTCAGCTGCAAAGCCAGCTCGTCGGCTTCGGCAGTGCGCTTGGCCTCCTCCTCCGCGGCACCCCGCCGAGCGGCTTCGATGTCTGCCTGCGTCTCGGCCTTCTTGCGCCGGGCGACCTCCTCCTCTTCGGCCTTCAGGCGGGCCTGCTCCTCGGCCTTTCGCGTCGCCTCGGCCGCGAGCGTGCGGCGCGTCTCCTCCTCGATCTCCCGCCGCATCGCGGCTTCCGCTTCGGCCTTCAGGTGCGCCTCGTCGTCCGCCTTGCGCCTGGCTTCGGCCTCCCGCAGCCGTTCCAATTCGGCCTGGGCCGCTGCCTGCTGCGATGCATCGGGCGCTACCGCTTGTCGTGGCGCGTGACCGCCGTCGCTCGCGGGCGGCTCCCGTCCGGCCGGCACGCCGACCAGATAGTAGCCGCCTCCGCCGATCGCCAGGAGGAGCGCTGCCGCCAGAGCGATCCGCACGCCGCGCTTGGGGCGCGGCGCCGCCGGAGCCGCCACAGCGATCGGCGGGGGCCGCATCACGACGGTCGCCGGCGATCCCGTCTCCCGCCCCATGACCACGGTTGCCGTCGCGTCGGGCGCTGCCGCCTGCGCGAGGAGCGGGCGCCAGCCGGCGATCGACTGGGGTCGATCGTTTGCCCGCACTGCCAGGCCGGCATCGATGCCGATCAGCAGGCCTGGCGCGAACCCCTCGGGCCGAAGCGCGACCAACGGTCGGTAGCTGTCGTCGAGCATGCGGTCGAAAGCGCTCGGCGGCGCGGTACCGACGATGGCGTGGTAGAGCGTCGCCGAGAGCGCGTAGATGTCGGTCCACGGGCCCTGCCTCGCCGACGTCATCTGCTCGGCCGCCGCATAGCCCGGGGTGAACACCGCCGTCATCGCCGCGCTGTGTCCGGCGATCGCGGTTCGAGCGGCGCCGAAATCGATCAGCGTCGGGTTGCCCGCGGCATCGAGCAGGATGTTGGCCGGCTTGATATCGCGATGCAGGAAACCGGCAGCATGGACCTGCTCGAGCCCGTCGAGCAGCGGCCACAGGATGCGATCGATGTCCTTCGGCTCGAGCGGCCCTGCCCTCAACCTGCTTTCGAGCGTGACGCCCGGCACGAGTTCCATGACGATGTAGGCGGTGCCGTTGGCTTCGAGAAAATCGAACACGCGAACGATTGCCGAGGCGCGCTGCAGCGTGGCCAGGGTGCGGCCCTCGTCGACGAAGCGCTGACGGCCCCAGCTGAAGTCTTCGGCCGTCCGGGTCGAGCGCGGCAGCACCGTCGTACCGTCCTGGCGGACGGCGAGCGCGGCCGGCAGGTATTCCTTGATCGCCACGTCGCGGCCAAGCTGAGAATCGCGCGCGCGGTAGGTGATGCCGAATCCGCCGTGCCCGAGGACGGCGGCGATCTCGTAGCGACCAACGACCCGGCCCGGCTGCAGCGCCGTGAAATCCACATCTGGCGAAAGCCTCGCCGATGGGCCGTCCGGGGGATCGGTAGTCATGGGTCGTGTGGCGAAATCCTAGACCTGTCGGATCGACAATGTCACGTCGCCCAGGCGCAGGCGGTCGCCAAGTCGCAGGGCCAGGCGCGTTCCCGCAGGCGCCGCCTTGTCGTTGACCGAGGTGCCGTTGGTCGATCCGAGATCCTCGACCTGCAATGCTTCGCCCGCCAGCACCAGGCGCGCGTGACGCCGCGAGACCGTGGCGTGGGACACGACCAGCTCGCATTGGCCGGCCGCACGACCGATCACGAGGCCGCCGGGGGCCGCCGCCAGCCTGTCCAGGGAAAGCTCGAACTCGTACGTCACACCCGATGAATCGGCGCCCTGGAAGCGGAGCCTCGCCGGCGGCATGGATTGCGCCGTGGGGGTCGACGTACGCGCGGCCTGGCGCACGTGGAACACGTGCATCGGGCGGCTCACGTTCTTCAGCCGATGCTCGCCGCCGTCGATGAAGGCGTAGTCGATCCGCAGCTCGGTCATGTCGCGCACGGCGCGCGAGACGGCGATGCCGCCCGGTTCGGCCACGCCCTGGATGCGAGCCGCCAGGTTCACGCCGTCGCCGAAGATGTTCTCGTCTTCCTCGTCGACGATGACCTCGCCGAGATGAACGCCGATGCGAAACAGCATGCGCTGGCTGTCGTCGAGCGACTCGTTGAACCGCGCCATGCGCTCCTGGATGTCGATCGCCGCGCCCACCGCCGCCACGGCCGACTTGAACTCCGCCAGCATGGCGTCGCCCGCGGTGCCTACGAGACGACCGCCGCCGGCTTCGATCGCCGGCCGCCAGATGTCGATCTGGGCCGTCTTCAGGTGACGAAAGGTGCGCGATTCGGCGCCTTCCATCATCCGGGTGAAGCCGGCGAGATCGGCGTGGACGATGGCGGCGAGGCGACGCTGCATGGCGGCAGCGGGATCACCGCCCCTTGAAGGCCGGCGCGCGCTTCTCGCGCAGGGCGGTGAGGCCCTCGCGAAGGTCTTCCGAGGTCTGGCATTCGCGGATGCCGTCGCGAATCCGGGAGATATCGGGCTCGGCCTGGGCGAACTGCTCGATGGCGCGCTTCATGTTGGCCATCGACAGCGGTGCGAGGCCGGCGAGCTTGGCGGCGGTCTCGTCGACCTTGGCCGCGAACTCCGAGCGGTCGACCAGCCAGTCGAGATAGCCGACCCGCAGCAGCGCCTCGTCGCTGAAATCCTCGGACAGCAGGAAGGCGCGCTTGGCGAAGCTCGGGCTGACCTTCTGGGTGTAGCGGCGCAAGCCGCCCGGATAGTAGTGCAGGCCAAAGCGGGCGGCGGGCATGAAGAAGCGCATGCCCTTCACGCCGAGGCGGAAGTCGCAGGCCAGCGCCA
>CAMFJT010000208.1 GCA_945957125.1 uncultured Rhodospirillales bacterium
CCCGGCAAGATCATCCAGGCGACCTATGCCAACGGCGCCGAGCTGGGCGACGGCACGAAGTACCCGTACCACTACCAGTGCACGTTCAACACCAACCAGCAGGGCGAGATCGCCGTCCGCTACCTGGTCGAGAACCTGAAGCTGAAGAAGATCGGCATCCTGCAGGAGAACACCGCCTTCGGCGAGCAGGCGACCGCCGCTTCGCGCGCCACGCTGAAGAAGCTCGGGCTGGAGCCGGTCAGGGTCGAGGTCTATCCGCTCACCGCGCCGGACCTCAATTCATATGTCGGCAACCTGCGCAAGGCCGGCCTCGACGGGCTGATCTGCTGGATCGCCAGCGTGCCCGCCGCGGCGATGGCCTTCAACGCCATGCACAGCCAGAAATGGTATCCGCCGATCACCGGCCATAACGGCCTGTTCCTCGACGCGCTGTTCGATCTCGTGCCGCCCGAAGCGGTGGCCCATGTCTACGGCACGATGTACCGCTCGCTGATGTGGAGCGATACGACCAGCCCCGGCGAACGGCAGAAGGCCTTCGCAAAGAAGGTCGAGGGCTACTACCCCGAGGGCAAGGGCTCCGGCGTGCCGGTCGCCAACAGCCCGTACTACGATTTCCTGCACGTGCTGAAGATGGTGATCGAGGGCGAGAAGAGCTTCGAGCCGGAGAAGGTCAAGAAGGCGCTCGACAGCGTGAAGGGCTACAAGGGCCTGCTCGGCACGATCAACTTCACGCCGGAGAACCATACCGCGATCGGCATCGAGGACATTGCGCTCGCCTCGGTCGCGTCGGGCAAGGATCCGCGCGCGATGGGCATCTTCCGCGAGATGGCCAAGTAGGCACCGGCCGCCATGGATCCCGACCTGCTGGTCGGAGCCCTCACCGCCGGCAGCCTCTACGCGCTGGTGGCGATGGGCTTCAACATCCTCTATCGCCCGACCAACGTGTTCAACTTCGCGCAGGGCGACCTCGTCATGCTGGGCGCGATGGTCGGCGCCACCGTCATCACCGTGCTCGGCCTGCCGTGGTTCGTCGGCGCGGGCCTGGCGATGCTGGCCGTTGCGGCGCTGGCGCTGCTCGAGGAGAAGGTCGCCGTCGCGCCGGTGCTCAACCGCTCGGCAACCGGTCATGGCTGGGTGATCACGACCCTGGCGGTATCGATGATCCTCGCCAACCTCGTGGGGCTGGGCTGGGGGCCCGACCCGATCGCCGTCAAGCCGCCCTGGCCGCTCAGCACCGAGACGTTCGAGCTGCTGGGCGCCAATGTCAGCTCCTACCAGATCGCGGTCGTCGTCGTGACGGTCGCCCTCGTGCTGGGCGTCGAGGCCTTCTACGCCACGCGCGCCGGCAAGGCGGTGCTGGCGGTGGCGGAGGATCGCGACGCGGCCCTGCTGCGCGGCATCAATCCCAACCGGCTGTCGAGCTGGTCGTTCTTCCTGGGCGGCGGCATCGCGGCATTGACCGGCGTGCTGGCCGCGCCGGTGCTCTATGCCTCGACCGGGCTGGGGCCGTCGCTGCTGCTGAAGGGCTTCGCGGCCGCGGCAGTGGGCGGCATCGGCAACAATCGCGGCGCGCTGATCGCGGGCTACGTCATCGGCCTCGCCGAGGCGATCGCCGCGACCGTGCTGTCGCCTGGCTACCAGCTCGCCGCGACCTTCGCCGTGATGCTGGCGATCCTGCTGGTCCGTCCGCACGGCCTGTTCGGCCGCGCCGAAGCGCGGACGGTCTGAATGTCGTCGCGCACGCGTTCGGCGCTGCTGCTCGCGCTCGCGGCCGTGCTCTACCTGGCGCCGTTCGCGATCGGCACCGAGTACCGGCTGTTCATCGCCACCCAGATGGCCGCCTACGTCCTCGTCGCGGTCGGCCTCAACCTGCTGAACGGCTATGGCGGGCAGGTCTCGCTCGGCCATGGCGCGCTGGTCGCGATCGGCGCCTATGCCGTGGCGATCGCCATGGTCGACCATCACTGGTCGTTCTGGCCGGCCGCGTTGCTGGCCATGCTGGCGGCGTCGGCGGTCGGCGCGGTGATGGCGCTGCCGGCCTTCCGCCTCTCGACCTGGTACTTCGCGCTGATCACGCTGGGCTTTGCCGAGGTGGTCGGCGGGCTGCTGACCGAATGGCGCGAGCTGACGCACGGCTTCGCCGGCGTCGTCGGGGTTCCCAAGCCGGTGCTGCTCGGCCATGAGCTGAGCTCGCTCGATCTCTACTGGCTCGCGCTCACGCTCAACATCCTGGCGCTCTGGGGCATGGCCAACCTGCTGGCCTCGCGCTTCGGCCGCGCGCTGGTCGGCGTGCGCGACAATCCGGTGGCGGCGACCGCCTCGGGCGTCTCGCTGGTGCGCATCAAGATGCTGGCCTTCGTCGTGAGCGCGGCGATGGCCGGGGTCGCCGGCGCGCTCTACGCGGTACAGAAGACCGTCGTCACGCCCGACGACTTCACCGCGGACTTCTCAATCTTCTTCCTGCTGGTCGTGGTGCTGGGCGGCGCCGGCCGGCTGTGGGGACCGGTGGTCGGCGCGGTGGTGTTCTTCCTGGTGCCCGAGCTGCTCGCCGCGCTGCAGAGCTGGCGCATGCTGATCTACGGCACGGCGCTCCTGCTGCTCATGCTCTACGCGCCGCACGGCCTGGTCGGCGCGATGGATGTGGGCTGGCAGCATCTGCGCAAGCGGCTCGGCCTTCCGCCCGTCGCCTCGCAGCCTCCCCTCGCGGCAGGGCGCGGCGCCGTCGAGCCGGTGGCCGGTGAGGCGCTCACGGTGCAGGGCGTCGAGAAGCGCTTCGGCGGCGTGACGGCGCTGGCCGGCGTCAGCCTCGAGGTCGCCGCCGGCACGACGCACGCCATCGTCGGGCCCAACGGCTCGGGCAAGACGACGCTGCTCAACATGATCTCGGGCTTCTATCCGATCGATGCAGGCTCGATCCTGGTCGACGGCCGGTCGGTCGTCGGGCTCGCGCCGCACCGCATCGCGCGCCGCGGCGTGGGCCGCACCTTCCAGACGCCGCGCATGCTGCCGGCGCTGAGCGTGCTCGACAACGCCCTGCTCGGCGCCTATCCGGCCGAGCGGCAGAGCGCTCTCTCCGCGGCGCTGCGCCTGCCGGTCGCGCGCCGCGAGCAGGCCGCCTCGCTCGCCGATGCGTTGCGCTATCTCGACTTCGTGGGCCTGGCCGACCGCGCGCTGGAACCGGCGGGCGAGCTGCCGCACGGCCAGCAGCGCCTGGCCGAGATCGCGCGCGCCCTGGTCGGCCGCCCGCGCCTGCTGCTGCTCGACGAGCCGGCCGCCGGCCTGTCGCTCGACGAGCTCGACCGTTTGGGCGAGCTGATCGCCGCGATCGGCCGGCTCGGCACGACGGTGGTGATCGTCGAGCATCATCTCGAGCTGGTCGCCAACATCTGCTCCAGCGTGACGGTGCTGGAGCGCGGCGCGGTGCTGGCCTCGGGGACGCCGGCCGAGGTGTTCTCGCATCCCGAGGTGATCGCCGCCTACATGGGCACGCAGGCCGGCGTCGGGCAGGCGGCATCGTGAGTGAGGCGGCATTGCTCGAGGTCGGCGGGCTCGATGCCGGCTACGGTCCGGTCGGCGTGCTGCGCGGCGTCGACCTGTCGGTGGCGGCCGGTACGATCGTCGCCCTGGTCGGCAGCAACGGCGCGGGCAAGAGCACGCTGCTGCGCACCGTCTCGGGCCTGCTGCGGCCGTCGGCCGGCACCATCGCCTTCGCCGGCGAAGCGATCGCCGGGGCGCGGCCGCACCGCATCATTGACCTCGGCCTGCTGCATGTCGCCGAGGGCCGCCGCCTGTTCCGCCGCCAGGATGTGCATTCCAACCTCGAGCTCGGGCTCTACGGCACGCGGCTCGACCGCGGCGAGGAGAAGCGGCGCTACGATTTCGTCTACGACCTCTTCCCCATGCTGGCCGAGCGGCCGGCCGCGCTGGCCGGCATCCTGTCGGGCGGCCAGCAGCAGATGCTGGCGATCGCCCAGGCGCTGATGCGCCAGCCCCGGCTGGTGATGCTCGACGAGCCGTCGCTCGGCCTGGCGCCGATCGTGGTCGACCAGGTGATGGCCGTGCTGCAGCGCCTGCGCGCCGGTGGCACGACGATCCTGCTGGTCGAGCAGATGGTCGAGCAGGCGCTCGACATCGCCGACCGCGCCTATGTGATGCAGAACGGCACGATGATCGGCAGCGGCACCCCCGCCGAGATCCGCGCCGGCGACCTCATCCGCCGCGCCTATCTCGGCGCGGTGTCGGACCGGCCGGTGCCGTAGGCTGGAGCGCTCGAACGCCCCTTCCTGTCGTCCTGAGAACTCGTGAATTTGTTCGAGTTGCTGGGAGCGCGGCTCTCCAGAGCCGCTCATGGTGTATTGCCAAACCGAAGAAAGAGCGGCTCTGGAGAGCCGCGCTCCCAGCGGAACTCATGCTCCGAGCGTGGCCGGGGCGTTTCTTCTCCGTGCTTGCGCGCAGGGAGGGAAGTGCTTCCGTTTTGACCTGCGCAGAGGGCCTGCAAAGTCCCCCCTGACGGCGCGGCTTCCGGGGAGTAGCCTCGGGCCAGGTTTCTTGGAGGAAACAATGAGCTACGACCTCGTGATCAAGAACGGCACGATCGTCGACGGCACCGGCGCCCCGCGTTACCGGGCCGATGTCGCGATCCAGAACGGCACGGTCGCCGAGATCGGCAAGGTGACGGAGGGTGCCAAGCGCACAATCGACGCCGACGGGCTGGTCGTGACGCCGGGCTTCGTCGATCCGCACACCCACTACGACGCGCAGATCTGCTGGGACGGCGCGGTGACGCCCTCGTCGTGGCACGGCGTGACCAGCGTGGTGATGGGCAATTGCGGCGTCGGCATCGCGCCGTGCAAGCCCGAGGCGCGCGAGATCGCCATGAAGGATCTGGTGAATGTCGAGGGCATCCCGTTCGACGTGCTCAACAAGGGCATCACCTGGGACTGGGAGACCTTCCCCGAGTTCATGGATGCCGCCGCGGCGCGCCGTCCCTCGCTCAATCTCGCCTTCATCGCGCCGCTCACGCCGTTCCGCCACTATGTGATGGGCGAGGCGTCGATGGAGCGCGCCGCGACGCCGGAGGAGGCTGCCAAGATCGCCGCGCTGATCGGCGAGGCGGTCGACAAGGGCGCGCTCGGCTTCTCCTCGACCACGCTCAACCAGCATATGGGCTTCGAGGGCAAGCCGCTGGCCTGCCGCAACGCCAGCCGTGAGGAGCTGGCCGCGTATTGCCAGCAGCTCAAGAAGCGCGGCAAGGGCGCCATCGAGATCGCGCTGACCCGCCAGGTCGGCGTGCTGGAGCAGGACCAGTGCGAGCTGCTCGACTTCCTGCTCGACCAGAGCGGCCGGCCGGTGACCTTCATCGCCCTGTTCGATCGCGACGACATCCCCGACGCGGTGCGCAACACGCTGCGGCTGGCCGCGCCGATGATCGCCAAGGGTGCGCGGCCGCAGACCTCGCCGCTGCCGCTCACGCGCGAATGCACGATGGAGAACCCGTTCGCCTTCGCCGCGTTCCCGTCGTGGAAGCGCGTCTTCGCCGACACCAATCCCGAGGCACAGAAGAAGGTCTATGCCGATCCGGCCTTTCGCAACGCCTTCCGGCACGACCTGAAGAACCCGACCGGCTTCAGCGACTGGCGCCGCATCGTGGTGCACGACGTGAAGAACCTCACGCTCAAGCACCTCGAGCGCAAGTCGATCGCCGAGGTCGCGACCCTGCAGGGCAAGGACGCGGTCGATGCCTTCCTCGACCTCGTGCTGGCCGACGACCTCAATGTCGAGTTCACCATCTCCTCGTGGAACACCCGCGAGGACCGCATGCGCGAGCTGCTCAACGACAAGTCGATCCTGATGGCGCTGGGCGACGGCGGCGCGCATGTCGACATGCTGTGCGACGCGGGCTACCCGACCTACCTGCTCGGGACCTGGGTACGCGAGAAGGAGGCGATCACGCTGGAGGAGGGCGTGCGCAAGCTGACCTCAGATCCCGCCGACCTGTTCGGCCTCAAGGACCGCGGCCGCCTCGCCAAGGGCGCCCCCGCCGACGTGGCGATCTTCGATCCGACCCGCATCGGCTCGTCCAACCACGGCGAGCGCCGCTTCGACCTGCCCGGCAACGCCAAGCGCATCGTCATGCCGAGCCGCGGCGTCGAATACACCGTCGTCAACGGGGCGCTGACCTGGGAGCAGGGCAAGCTGCACGACGCCAAGGCCGGCGTGGTGCTGCGGGGGTAGGCTTCTTCGCTGGGACCGCGCCACTCCGTGGCGCTCATCCTCATGACATGAGCGCCACGGAATGGCGCGGTCCCAGCGGAAGATCAGCGCTTCAGCGCGTCCGCCATCTTCTCGGCGATCATCACCGTGGTGAAATGGGTGTTGGCGCGGACGACGGTGGGCATTACTGAGGCGTCGATCACGCGCAGGCCGGTGACGCCGATCACGCGGCAGTCGGGATCGACCACCGAGCGTGGATCGTCGGCAGCGCCCATGCGGCAGGTGCCGCTGGCGTGCTGGGCGTCGGAGCATTCGGCGAACATCCAGTCGTCGAGCGCTTTCGGCGACAGATCGTCCTCGATCGATACGCCCGACGAGCCGTATTCGCCGCGGGTCGAGATCGCCCGCACCTCGGGATGGCGGCAGAGGTCGCGCAGGCGCTGCATGCCGTCGCGCATGCGCACGAGATCGCTGTCGTCGGACAGCATGCGCTCGTCGACCTGCGGATCGATCGCGGCATCGCGCGTCGTGATGCGCACCGTGCCCTCGCTGAACGCGGCGAAGGCCGAGACCGCGACCCGCGCCCGCGCCGTGCCGCCGTCTTCCGCCGGCCGCAGATTGCCGGCGATCACGATCATGTCGTTGGTCCCCGCGCCGGCGAGCCCGGAGGTATAGCGGATGCAGCAGTTGGTGTGGCGGTGCGCCAGCGTGCTCGCCTGCGCGCCGTCCCTGAGGTCGAGCACGACGCTCAGGATCGGATGGTCGAGCAGGTGCTGCCCCACCGGCCGGTCGGCCACGACCTTGATCCCGAGCGGGTCGAGCCAGGCGCGCGGGCCGATGCCCGAGCGCTGCAGCACGGCCGGCGAATGGATCGCGCCGGCGCAGAGCAGCACCTCGCGCCGCGCCCGCACGTTGCGCGCTTCGCCGCCGACCGTGACCCGCACGCCGTTGGCATGCGCTCGGTTGCCCTCGAAGGTCAGGCTGTCGACGATCGCGTGACCCATGATGGTGAGGTTGGGCCGCCCGCGCGCCGGCTCGAGATAGCCGTCGTTGGTCGAGATACGCAGGCCCGCGCGGCTGTTGATCGCGTAGGGCGAGACGCCGGTGCCCTCGGGCGCGTTGTGGTCGGGACACCAGCCGTATCCCAGCGCCAGGCCCGCCTTCATCACCGCGCGGTCGACATGGCCCCACGCCTCGACCGGCGCGCGATAGACCGGAATCGGGCCGGCATTGCCGTGATAGGGCGCGTCGCCGTAGTCGCCGTCGCTTTCCAGCTTGCGGAAATAGGGCAGCACCGCATCCCAGCCCCAGCCCGCCGCACCCTCGCGCGACCAGTCGGCGAAATCGTCGGGGATGCCGCGGATCGCGATCTGGCCGTTGATGGTCGAGCTGCCGCCGATCGCCCGGCCGCGCCACAAGAGCTTCGGCTCCTGCCGCTCGGTGCGCCGCGCCAGCAGCTTCGGATAGCGGTAATTGTCGTCGCCGATCGCGCGCAGCGGATTGGGGATGCGGATATGCTCGGGCGTCTCGGCGGTGCGGAAGTCGCGGCCGGCCTCGAGCAGCAGGACGCGGATCGCCGGTTCCTCGCTCAGGCGGGCGGCAAGCACGGCGCCGGCCGAGCCGCCGCCGATGATGATGAAATCGTACTCGTTTTCCATGCAGCGATCCTATTATCCGCGATCCGTTCGGCAAAGGAGTCCTCATGCACAAGGTCTGGATCGAGGTCGCGCTGAACGGCGCGTGGAACCGCAAGCTGCAGCCGCTCCTGCCCGACACGGTCGAGGCGATCGTCGCCGAGGGCATCGCCTGCGCCCGCGCCGGCGCGTCGATCATCCACACCCATGCCTTCGAGGACGGCCGGCACACGTTCGACTGGCAGGTCTATGCCCGCATCATCGAAGGCATCCGCGCCGAGGTCGACGTGCCGGTCTATCCGTCCTATCCCGCGATCCCCGCGACCGGCATGACGCCCGCCGAACGCTTCGCCCATGTCGAGGCGCTGGCCGAGCGCGGCCTGCTCGACTTCGCGGTGGTCGATCCCGGCAGCGTGAACTTCACCATGACGACGGCGACGGCTACGACCCGGCCCGCCTTCACCTATCTCAATCCCGAGGAGCATGTCCGCCACGCCCTCGCTTTCGCGGCGCGCAAGGGCTTCCATCCTGCCTTCGCGATCTACGAGCCGGGCTTCACGCGCGCCGGCGCCGCGCTCGCCCGCGCGAGCGGCGTGAAGCCGCCGATCTACCGCTTCATGTTCTCCGATAAATTCGCCTTCAACTTTCCGCCCCGGCCCTACGCGCTGGCCGCCCATCTCGCGCTGCTGGAAGAGGAGGCCGGCCCGGCGCCGTGGATGATCGCCGGCCTCGCCGTCGATGTCCGCCCGCTGATCGGCGAGGCGGTGGCGCGCGGCGGCCATGTCCGCGTCGGCCTGGAGGATGCGCCGATGGGCACCGCGATGGGCAACCTCGCCTGGGTCGAGGACGCCGTCCGCCTGGTCCGCGCCGCCGGCGGCGAGCCCGCCACCGTCGCGGAGATGCGCGCCGCGCTCGCGGGCTGCATAGTGGCGGCATGACGCCCGTCGTCCCGACCGGAGCCGAGCGCAGCGAGGCGTAGCGGAGGGACCTTTTCATGCAACTTCTGCCGGGATGAAGAGGTCCCTCGACTACGCTTCGCTCCGCTCGGGACGACGGAGAACAGCTTATATATCCTGAAGCTCTCCCGCGCTTGGCGCAGGGAGGATCTTTGCAAAGAGGCTCCGACCATGGCTCGCAAGCCGCTCCGACTGGGGGTCGCCTACGACTTCCGCAATCCGCCGGAATCCGGCCTCAGCCATGCCGCGCTCTATGCCGCGATCATGGACCAGGTCGCCTGGCTCGACGGGCTCGGGCTCGACCTCGTGTGGTTCACCGAGCATCACTTCGTCGACGACGGATACCTGCCGTCGTGGATCCCCGTCGCGGCGGCGATGGCGGCGCGCACGAAGCACGTGCGCTTCTCGTGCGATGTCTGCCTGCTGCCGTTCAACCATCCGGTCCGGCTCGCCGAGGATCTCGCCGTGCTCGACAATATCAGCGGCGGGCGGGTCGAGATGGGTGTCGGCATGGGCTACGCGCCGCACGAGTTCCGCGGCTTCGGCCTGCCGGTGTCGCGCCGCGTATCGCTGACCGACGAGGGCCTCGAGGTGCTGCAGCGGGCCTTCACCGGCGAAAAGTTCAGCTTCGAGGGCAAGCGCTACAGCTTCCAGGACGTGAGGATCACGCCGGGCTACGTGCAGCCGGGCGGGCCGCCGCTCTGGGTCGCGGCCATGGCCGAGGCCGGCGCGCTGCGGGCCGCGCGTTTCGGCACCAACCTGCTGCCGCAGGGCGAACGCGCCCGCTCGCTCGATCCGTGGCTGGCAAAGCTCGCGGAGGAGGGGCGCGATCCGGCGGCGCATCGCATCGGCATCATCCGCTCCTGCCTCGTCACCGACGATCGCGAGCGCGACTGGGCCGCGGTGCGGGTGGCCGAGCGGCGGCGCATGGAGATCTACAACAAGTTCCGCGCCGAGGCCGGCGGCCATGGCGGCGTCGCGGGCATCACCGAGTCCGAACGCATTCCGCAGACCTGGGTGGTGGGCGACGCCGATCACTGCGTCGCGGAGCTGTCGTCCTTCATCGAGCAATATGGCCTGACCGACATCGTGAGCTGGGCGGTGCCGCCCGGGATGCGGCCGGACGACATGAATCCCAGCCTCGAACGCTATGCGCGCGACGTGGCGCCGCGGTTGCGCGCCCGCTTCAGGAGCTGAGCATGACCAAAAGAACGATCGTCACCGGTGCCGAGACCGTCACGATGGACCCGGCTCTGGGCGATTTCCCCGCCGCCGACATCCTGATCGAGGATGGCGCCATCGTCGCGGTCGGGCCGTCGCTCGACGCGGGCGACGCCGAGCGGATCGACGGCAGCGGCATGATCGCCCTGCCGGGCATCATCGACGCCCATACCTGCCTGTGGCAGACCGTGCTGCGCGGCTACGTGCCGGACCTCTGGCCTGGCACCTACAACACGAAGCTGCTGCCGCTGCGACGGCACTACACGCCCGAGGACAATTTCAACGCCGCCTATGTCGGCGCCTACGAGATGCTGTCCTACGGCACGACCACCGTGGTCGACTACTGCCACAATCTCGGCGGCCCCGACCATGCGCCGCGCTCGATCGAGGCGCTGAAGGCGAGCGGCATCCGGCATCTCTTCACCTATTCGTTCATGACGTTCGAACCGGACAATTTCCCGATGGCCGCGCGCTACGAGGATGCGCGCCGCATCCATGACAGGTTTCACGATCCGCGCGGCCTCACCACGATCGGCTTCGGCATCGATTCGATCGGCACGCCGCATCTCGCCGAGCAGCTCGCCTTCTCGCGCGCGCTTGCGGCGCCGAGCTGCATCCACGTCAACGAGACCGGCACGATCGCCCGGCTCGATGCCGACGGCCTGCTCGGGCCGGACTTCCTGGTGATCCACGGCAACCTCATCACCAATGCCGAGCTCGATCGCATGGCCGAGGCACGCATGCCGCTCTGCTTCACGCCGACGGCGGACACGCAAGGCACGCCGGCCGACGTCGTGCGCCGTGCCCACGATCGCGGCGTCGACGTGGTGTTCGGCTGCGACATCCCCTGCTCGATCGCATCGGACACGCTGGGCCAGCTTCGCGTGATGTTCAATGTCCAGGGCTTCCTCGACGGCGCGATGGAGCGCAGCTTCGCGACGGTGATCGGACGCCGTCCGCCCGTGCGGCCCGGCCTGCCCTTGCTGACGCCGCGCAAGCTGATCGAGACCGCGACGATCACCGCAGCGCGCGTGCTCGGCCTCGACGACCGGATCGGCTCGCTCACGCCCGGCAAGCGCGCCGACATCGTGCTGATCCGCAAGGGTCCGTTCGGCGATTCGTCCGCGCCCGACGCCTGCGCCCACGTGCTGCTGCAGACCAGCCCGCGCGACATCGACACCGTGATCGTCGACGGCGAGACCCGCATGAAGGGCGGCGTGCTCGCCGGCTTCGATCCCAACCGCGCCGCCACGATGATCCGCGCCTCGCGCCAGCGGATTCTCGGCGCTTGATCTTCGCTGGGACCGCGCCACTCCGTGGCGCTCATGGTCATGAGATGAGCGCCACGGAGAGGTTGTGAATTTATCGGCCGATGGCAAAAAAAGCGATCTGGCTACACTTCCACCTCA
>CAMFJT010000209.1 GCA_945957125.1 uncultured Rhodospirillales bacterium
CATCACCATCACGTCGCAGCTCGTGCCGCCGATCTCCATCGAGATCAGGTTGGCCGCCTCGCCCGGCGCCGCGCAGCCCTTGAGCGCGCCGACACCGGCGGCGGGGCCCGACAGGACCAGCATCACCGGCCGCGCCGCGACCTGCTCGACCGACACCGCGCCGCCGTTGCTCTGCAGCAGCAGGAGCGAGCGCGGCAGGCCGAGCTGGCGAAGCTGGCGGTCGAGCGCCTGCAGGTAGCTCGTGACCTTGGGGGCGACATACGCATTCACGACCGCGGTCGAGCCGCGCTCGTACTCGCCCATGGTCGGCATGACCTCGCTCGACAACGAAACCCAGCGGCCGGCGCCGTGGCGCGCCAGCGCCGCGCCCGCCGCGCGCTCGTGGCGGCCGTCGAGGAAGGAATTGAACAGGCAGACGGCGACGGACTCGACACCTTCCTCGGCGAAGACTTTCGCCGCCGCCGCCACGTCCTCTTCCGCGAGCGGCGCGAGCTCGCTGCCGTCCGCCGCCAGCCGGCCGCGCACCGGCAGGCGGAGGTAGCGCGGCACCAGCACCTCGGGGAAGGGCGCGCGATGGTCCCACTGGTTCTCGCGCATGCCGCGGCGGATCTCGAGCGAATCGCGGAAGCCCTCGGTGGTCAGCATGCCCACCTTCGCGCCCTTCTTCTCGAGGATGGTGTTGGTGGCGACGGTCGAGCCGTGCACGAACAGCGCGCAGTCGCGCAGCAGCGCGGTCAGCGGCAGGTCGAGCTGCTGGGCGGCCAGCCGCAGCACGCCCAGCACGCCTTCGCTGGGATCGGCCGGCACCGACGGCGCCTTGAAGATGCGCACCGCGCCGGCGGCATCGCGCAGCACCATGTCGGTGAAGGTGCCGCCGACATCGACGCCGATGCGCCACGGCGCGGTGAGGGAGGGGGAGAGCGGATCCATGCAAGCGGTAGCTTAGCGGGCGTCCCGGCAACGTGCTAGGAAGCCGGAACGTCGAACCCGAGAGAGCCGCATGGCGCAGTCGCGATCGCTGATCTGCAAGGGGTGCTGGCAGACCATGCACGTGCCGATCGCTCTGCGCGGCCCGCTGGCGGTTCCGTTTCGCATCGTCGGGCTGCGGCCGAGCCGGATGAACCCGAACACCTGCACGCTGTGCGAGCTGATGTTCGAGCGGGTGATGAAGGCGACCAAGATCACGATCGACGCCACGATCCTGTTCGCCGATCTGCGCGCCTACACCAGGCTGTCGCAGTCGATGTCGGCGGCCAGCATGGGCGGCATGCTCGACGTGTTCTACGACGAATGCGCCGGCGCGATCTGGGACCATGACGGGCTGCTCAACAAGACGATCGGCGACGCCGTGATGGCGGTCTTCAACTTCCCGATCCGCCAGGCCGATCACACGCGCCAGGCGCTGCTGGCGGCGCGCGAGATCCAGCGCCGCATCGAGCGACGCAAGGCGGAGGCGGGGCTCGAGCTCGGCGTCGGCATCGGCCTGCATTGCGGCGAGCTGAGCTTCGGCGAGTTCGGTCGCTCGCACCGCGACCTGACGGCCATCGGCACGGTGGTGAACACCGCCTCGCGTGTGCAGGGCGCTGCCGAGGCGGGCGAGATCCTGGTGACCGAGGCGGTGCGCGAGCGGGTCGGCGACCTGACGGACGCTGGCGCCGGCCAACCCTATCCGCTCAAGGGCTTCGACAGCCCGGTCATGCTCTATCGGGCCTGAACGCCGGCTCGCTCAAACCTCGCGCAGGTCGAGACGGCGCTCGATGCGGACCAGCCGCTCGGTCAGGCGATCGACGGCGACCTGCTGCTGGGCGTCCGCTGCTGCCAAGTGGCCGAGACGTTGTATGATCGACGCTTGGCCACTTTCGAGATTGGCAAGCCGCCCCTTCATCTCGCCGAGCGTTCCTTGGACATCCGCAAGGTCAGCGCGGATCGCGCGAAGCTGTGCGAGGACGAGGTTTTCGGGACTGTCGACCATGTTGTCTTTTATCATCCCGGAACTGGGCCGGAAGCAACCTGAGAGAGCAATCGTCTTCGCCTTGCTCGCTGATTTGCGTGCTACGCTTCCTCCAACGAAGCAACGGGAGCGAAGCGCGATGAGCGATGTGCGGATAGTGGCGAGCGGGCTCGGGTTTCCCGAGGGGCCGGTGGCGATGGCGGACGGGTCGGTGATCCTGACCGAGATCCGCAACGGGCGCTGCTCGCGGGTGGCGGCGGATGGCGAGGTCGCGATCTTCTCGACCAACGGCGGCGGGCCGAACGGGCTGGCGGTCGGACCGGACGGCGCGCTTTACTGCTGCAACAACGGCGGCAGCCGCTATGTCGAGGGCAAGTCGATGGGGCAGGGGCCGCATCCCGACTACAAGGGCGGCTCGATCCAGCGCATCGATCCGAAGACCGGCACGGCGACGCTGCTCTACGCCGAGTGCGACGGCCATCGCCTCAGCGCGCCCAACGACCTGGTGTTCGACACCGCCGGCGGCTTCTACTTCACCGATCTCGGCAAGCGCTACGCCCGCCATCGCGACCATGGCGGCATCTACTACGCGCGGCCGGACGGCTCGCAGATCACCTGTCTGGTCTATCCGTTCCTCAGCCCGAACGGCTGCGGCCTCTCGCCCGACGGAAAGGTGCTCTACGTGGCCGACACGGTGAGCGCCCGGCTCTACGCCTACGACATCGAGGCGCCGGGCGTCCTCGCCGCCACGAAGGCGGACTTCGCCCATAGCGGCCGCGTGGTCGGCGGCGCCCCGCCGGGCAACGCGGGCTTCGACAGCCTGGCGGTGCTGGCCAACGGCAACATTGCCGTGGCCACGCTCACCACCGGCAAGATCACCGAGTTCTCGCCGCAGGGCGCGATCGTGCGCGAGGTCGCGATGCCGGATGTCTTCCCGACCAACATCTGCTTCGGCGGCGCGGACATGCGCACGGCCTACATCACCCTGTCCGACACGGGCCGGCTCGGGATGATGCAATGGCCGACGCCGGGGCTTAAGCTCAACTTCGGTTGAGGCCCTGTCGTCGGAGAAGCGTGCGCGCATGAGTTCGAGTCCGTTCGTCATCTATCGCGCGAAGCGCATCCTGACCATGAACCCGGCGCGGCCCGAGGCGACGCACGTCGCGGTGCGCGACGGCCGTATCCTGGGCGTCGGCCCGCTCGACGAGCTGGCCGGCTGGGGCACCCACACGCTGGACGAGACGTTCGCCGACAAGGTGCTGATGCCCGGCCTGGTCGAGGGCCACAGCCATGCGGCCGAGGGCAGCTTCTGGCGCTACCGCTATCTCGGCCGTTTCGACCGCATGGATCCCGACGGTCGCGTCTGGCCGGGCCTCGGCTCGATCGAGGCGGTGATCGCCAGCCTGCAGGAGACGGAGCGCGGCCTGGCCACCGGCGGCGCGGCGCCCGACGCGCCGCTCTCCGGCTGGGGGCTCGATCCGATCTATTACGGCGACCGGCGCATGGCGCGCGAAGACCTCGACCGCGTCTCGACCGTGCGCGCCGTCGGCGTGATGCATGCCAGCGGACACATCTTCAACGTCAACAGCCGCGCGCTCGAGCTGGCGGGCCTGCTGCGCACCGGCGTCAACCATCCCGGCGTACCGCTCGGCGCCGACGGCCTGCCGACCGGCGAGCTGAAGGGCCCCGACGCCATGACCATGGTCGGCCGCCACATCGGCTACGACCGAGAGGCGATGGCCAACGATGAGGGCGGCCTGCGTGCCTTCGCGCGGCTCTGCGTGCGCCAGGGCGTGACCACCGCGACCGACCTCGCCAACCTGCTGCCCGACGATGCCGTGGCGATGATGCGCCGCGTCACCGGCGAGGCGCGCTTTCCGGTGCGCATCGTGCCGTTCCGCCGCTTCCAGGCGCTGACCCCGCGGCAGGCGGTCGACCACGCGCTGGCGCTGCGCGGCCAGGCGACCGACCGGCTGCGGCTGGGCGCGATCAAGCTGTTCGTCGACGGTTCGATCCAGGGGTTCTCGGCCCGCCTGCGCTGGCCCGGCTACTTCAACGGCGCGCCGAACGGGCTGTGGTACACGCCGCCCGAGACGATCCGCGAGCTCTACGCGCTGGCGCTCGGCCACGGCGTGCTGGTGCACAGCCACACCAACGGCGACCAGGCGACCGAGATGGCGCTCGACTGCCTCGAGGCGGCGTTGCCGGGCCAGCCGGCGCGCGACCACCGCTTCACCCTGCAGCATTGCCAGCTCGCCGACGCCGCCCAGTTCCGCCGCATGCGCCAGCTCGGCATGTGCGTGAACCTGTTCCCCAACCATCACTTCTACTGGGGCGACCAGCATTACGAGATCACGGTCGGCCCCGAGCGCGCGCTGCGCATGAACGCCTGTGCCACCGCGCTGGCCGAGGGCGTGCCGATGGCGATCCATTCCGACGCGCCGGTCACGCCGCTCGGGCCGCTGTTCACCGCCTGGTGCGCCGTCAACCGCCGCACCGCCAGCGGCCGCATGCTGGGCGGGAGCGAGCGCATCTCCGTCGCCGACGCGCTGCGCACGATCACGCTCGGCGCCGCCTGGACGCTGAAGCTCGACGGCGAGCTGGGCTCGATCGAATGCGGCAAGCGCGCCGACTTCGCGGTGCTCGAGGACGACCCGCTGGCGGTCGCGCCCGAGGCGCTGAAGGACGTCCGCATCTGGGGCACCGTGCAGGACGGCCGCCTGTTCCCCGCCGCCGAGGCGTGAGAGTGGACGAGCCGCCGCTGGCCTGGCGCGGGCGGCTGCCGGTGACGCTGATCGGCGGCTATCTCGGCGCCGGCAAGACGACGCTGGTCAACGCCCTGCTGCGCGCCGCCGACGGGCGCAAGCTCTGCGTGCTGGTCAACGACTTCGGCAGCGTGCCGATCGACCGCGACCTGATCGTCGCGGCCGGCGGCGACACGCTGGAGCTGTCGGGCGGCTGCGTGTGCTGCCAGTACGGCTCCGACCTGATCGAGACGCTGGCCGACCTGCCGGTGCGCCAGCCGCAGGTCGAGCGCGTGCTGCTGGAGACCAGCGGCGTGGCGCTGCCCGACCAGGTCGCCGCCTCGCTCTCGCTCCTGCCCGGCTACCGGCTCGACGGCGTGGTCGTGCTCGCCGATGCCGAGACCGTGCGCGCCCGCGCCGACGACCGCTATGTCGGCGACACGATCCGCCGCCAGCTCGCCGCCGCCGACCTGGTGATCGCCAACCGTTGCGACCTCGTGAGCCCGGCCGCCCGCGACGAGGTGCTGCGCTGGCTGGCCGGGGAGGTTCCCGGCGCGCGTCTCCTTGCCGCCGCGCACGCTGCGATCGCGCCGGAACTGGCGCTCGGCCTGCGCGAGGGGGCCGTCGTGCCGCCGGCCGGTCCGCGATCGCCGGACGCGGCGGCGCTCTACGAGTCCGTCGCGCTCGACCTGCCGGCCGGCATCGACCTCGAGGCCCTGGCCCGCCGTCTGACCGATCCGGCGCTCGGCGTGCTGCGCGCCAAGGGGATCGTCGCCGACGGCAGCCGTCGGCGCGCCCTGCACGTCGTCGGCGCCCGCGCGGCGATCGACGAGGCGCCACCAGCCGCCCGGCCCGGCCGGCTGGTGGCGATCGGCCTGCGCGGCCGGTTCGACCGCGCGGCGATCGCGCGGGCCCTCTAGGCGTCAGGAGCGCGCCGCCGCCTCCGCCTCGATGCCGTCGAGCGGCTCGTCGCGCAGCGTCGCCTCGAAGGCGCGCAGGCGCTTGTAGACGGAGAGCAGCGAGACGATCGTGGTCCACGAACGCACGAGGTACTGGAACGAATCCTCGACCCGGCCGAAGGCGCGGATGACCTGCTGCATGACGCCGAGCGTCAGCCCGCCGGCGACGATCGACGGTGCGAGCGCGATGTACGGCACCAGGACGCTGGCCTGCAGGTAGCCGTAACGCACGACGTTGAAGTAGAGGAAGTTCCAGTACAGCCTGAAATAGTTGGTCCGCACGTCGGTGAACAGGTCGCGCAGCGTCGGCGGGGCGGCGCGCGCCTCGTCGTCCTCGCCCAGCACCAGCTCCTTGCGGTAGGCCGCCTCGACCCGCTGGTTGCGGAACTCCAGCCCCGGCAGCCGGATGCCGGCCACTGCCAGCGCCGCGGTGCCGACCGCCGCCCACAGCACGGCGACGAAGACCAGCGCCTGCGGCACCGGCCCGACCAGCGGCAGCTCCTTCACGTAGGACGACAGGCCCCACAGGATCGGCAGGAAGGCGATCAGAGTCATCAGCGCCGAGACGAGGTTGGCGCCCAGCCCCTCGACCGTCGAGGCGAAGCGCTGCGTGTCCTCCTGGATGCGCTGCGAGGCGCCCTCGATATGGCGCAGGCGGCCCCAGTGATCGACGTAGAAGTCGTTCATCGCGGTGCGCCAGCGGAACACGTAGTGGCTGGTGACGAAGGCAGTGAGCACGGCGGTCAGGATGTAGACCATGGCGATGCCGCCGAAGGTCGCGAGCTGGCCGAAGAACTGCGGCTGGGTGATCGCCCCCGGCTTGGCCAGCGCCTGCTGCACCATGTTGTAGAAGGTGCCGAACCAGTTGTTGATCATCACGTCGAGCTGGACCTGGAACCACATCAGGAAGACCAGCACCGCCGACACGCCGACCGACCACCAGTGCCACGGGTGCGGCATCAGCCAGCGGACCAGCGCGACGAACACCGCCTCGACGACGATCATGTACTGGAACAGCCAGATGTTGCGCGCCGTCTCGACATCGACAGCCGCGGGATTGGCGTCCGGCGGCGGATAGGCATAGCCCGCCAGCCCGCCGAGGCTGAGCGACGGCCCCAGATCGCGGGCCACCGCGTACCACAGCGCCATGACGAGCGCGGTCCACAGCAGGGCGGCGGGGAAGAAGAGGCGGGGGGTCGGGAAGAAGGAGGCGAACATCGCGCTTCATAGCAGATTCCCTCACGCCGTCTTCGCACCCCGCAATCATTCCCTCCCCCGTCTTCGGGGGAGGTGGCGCGGTAATCCGCGACGGAGGGGGTCATGGGCCACAACACGACCATGACCCCCTCCGTCAGCGTAAGACGCTGACACCTCCCCCGAAGACGGGGGAGGGGACGCCTTCACGCCGAAACGATCGTCACCCCCGCCTCCGGGTACGGTCGCAGCACCTCGTCCGCCAGCCCCGCCTCCACCACCATCGTGCCGACCTCCGCCAGCCCGACCACCCGGAACGGCGAGGCGGCGCCGAGCTTCTCGCGGGAGGCGAGCACCACGGTCTCCGCCGCCTGGCGGTGCATCGCCCGCTTGATCGCCGCCTCCTCGGCGTCGCCGGTCGTCAGCCCGACCTCGGGATGCACGCCCGTGACGCCCATGAAATAGACGTCCGCCCGCACCCGCGCGATCGCCTCGGCGGCAGTCGTCCCGACGGCGACGACGGAATGCTTGAACAGCCGGCCGCCGATCAGCTCGACCTCGATCCCAGCATGGCCGACCAGCTCGACCGCCACGCTCGGGCTGTGCGTCACCACCGTGGCCACGAGCCCGGGCGGCAGGTGCCGCGCGAGCTGCACCGCCGTCGTGCCGCCGTCGAGCAGCACCACCTGCCCGGGCCGGACCAGCCGCGCCGCCGCCTGCGCGATCGCGGCCTTGCCCTCCGGCGACACCGCGCGGCGGCCGGCATAGTCGGCCATCGCGGGCGAGGCGGGCAGGGCGCCGCCATGGACGCGCTGCAGCAGACCCTCGCCCGCCAGCTCGCGCAGGTCGCGCCGGATGGTGTCCTCGGACAGGCCGAGCGCGCGGCTGATGTCCTTGGCGACGACCCGCCGGTCGCGCCGCAGCACCTCCAGGATGTGCGCCTTGCGCTCGCGGGTCAGCATGAGCTTGCACGAATAATCTTGATCATGCACGATATTGCCCGTTTACTGCGCCAGCGTCGAGGAGACTTCGCGATGACCATCCCACCCTTCCCGTCGTCCCGAGCGGAGCCGAGGGACCTCCTCATCCCGGTGGCGGCAACATGAAGGCGGCGCGCCCCTCCGTGGAAGCCGTTGCCGACCGCCTCCGCATCGAATCCGTCGAGACGCTGTCCGACGACTGGTACGTGCTGAAGAAGACGACCTTCCGCTGGCGGCGGCGCGACGGGACGTGGCAGCGCCAGAGCCGCGAGACCTACGACCGGGGCAACGGCGCCACCATCCTGCTCTACGACCTGTCGCGCCGGACCGTGGTGCTGGTCCGGCAGTTCCGCTATCCCGCCTACGTCAACGGCTGCGACGACCTGCTGATCGAGACCCCGGCCGGCCTGCTCGACGACGCCGAGCCCGAGGCGCGCATCCGGGCCGAGACGGAGGAGGAGACCGGCTTCCGCGTCGGCCCAGTCGAGCGCGTCTTCGAGGCCTATATGAGCCCGGGCTCCGTCACCGAGCGGCTGTTCTTCTTCGTCGCCCCCTACACGCCCGCCGACCGCGTCTCGGCCGGCGGCGGCGATGCCGGGGAGGGCGAGGACATCGACCTGCTCGAGCCGACGATCGAGGAGGCGCTGGCGATGATCGGGGACGGGCGGATTCGAGACGGGAAGACGATCATCCTGCTGCAGTACGCGGCGCTTTCATTATTTGGGATACCCTGAGGGTGGATAGCTCGGCAGCGACTCTCAACTCGGGTGATCACAGACTATAACGAACACGATGCCGTCGATTACGATCGCGGATTCGGCGGCATAGCTCCAAGTGTCGGCACCTCGGCTACGCTAGTCTACGAGACAACTGGATACGAAAGGCCGCTAGCTCTTCATCACTTTCCGCCAGACCCACCATACTAATCGTATCAATGAAGGAGCTTGGCGAGAAGTTCGGATGGAAAATGCACAAGCTCCCATGTGGATGATGCTTGAGCTCTCGGGCGATCGCCGGCAATCAGACATATGTCGAGAAGATGGATGCGCCGGGTGGACGAGACAAATTTCGCGAACTAATCTAAAGCACGAAAGCTAGCTGCTCATCGGGCCTACGTCGGAGTACAGCGCGCATGGTGACAATGGAATGGCAAATTTGTCGTTTGAAGGGCATGTGATACTGTGCATATGTGCAATATAGAGCTGATCTAGATGGGCGATTTTGGTGGCCCGAGGCGGCATCATTGCTGACGCGTTCGCTGTTGTGAAGCTCTTCAAGTTCTGTTTTTCAGCTCACCCCACTTACTTGCCGCTCCACCTACTATGGTCGCGCAAGAGTCTCGATTTGACGCTGAACGATTTCTGCAGCTTGTTGGATCCAGGGAACTCCCGCATTGACAGCAGCTGGACCAATACCCACTGCACCAACAAGGGCGACGCTCAGTAGCCCAACAATAATCTTGGATGCTGCGGACGACCCAACATCAACTGCCTTCTCCGCCGTTTTTCGAAGGAAGTTGATGCTATGTTGCACTATGCTTGAAACGAGATTCTCGATCGTCCGAATCATCGCAAACGCTGCTCGCTTGGACGATTTTCCTGGCTCTGCGAGCAATTCGCGGATGAAGGCGATCGTCCGTGGAACTTCCGGATCGGCGAGTTCAGGGTGAGCGCTCAGTGTGTCGATAACTTCACCTACAGCGCGACTCACACTGGCGACGTCATCTTCATCAATCCGAATCGCCGCGGCCTTATCCGTAAATTGTTCCCACTCTGGGAACTGAGCCACGTACATCGCGATGTCGCTAGTATAAGCTTTGAGCATCGCAACAACAGCGTCGGGAAGTTCGTGTTGATACTGCGCCGCCATTATGCTGCAACCCATATTGGCCAGGCCGATCTTGATGATGTTTCCTCCAGCGACGATCTGCGAATGAAGGGCCTTGACGCTGTTTATCAGCTTCTTGTCGCAATTTGACCGATCGAGAGTGCTGGCCAATTCTTGACCGCTTGCCTGAATGTGCTCGTGCGCCGCGCTGATATTGCGTCTATCAGCTTCTTCAGTCGTCGGTGGCCGATCCACCACGACGATGCGGTTGTTGACAATTCCAAATTGCGCCGGCGCGATCTGTTGTTTGGGTACTATCTCCTGCAGCCGCCTGATTTGTTCAAGCTGTTCCATCGGCGCGCCGTTCGCTCTAGCTGACAACTCTCGCAAGTAAAATCGGAGCACTTTGAGGGCCCGGCCCACAGACAACTCTACTCCAGCAGCGATCAGTTCCTTGAGCAGAGGTCCAGGGGTTGGGGGATAGCCTTCGTAGCTACGAAGCGGGGTCAGTTTCATCACGTGCCCAAGAAGAGCTCTATCCTCACCAAAATCACTTTCGATATTATCGATTTGCGCGATGATGTTCCGGCTAAGCATTCTTATGTGCACTGTGTCTTTGTACTCTCCCCGAACTAATATCGGTCGGTCGAATGCCTCACGCAGACTATCAATCATCAACCGTTTCCCAAGTATCCTTGCCCTTCGCGACGAGCCTCTGGTCTCAAGTGGCCCAGCCGCCGACACGAGAGAGTCACTCAGAGCAGCTAGGACATGCTCAATCTCAAGTCGTTCCTTATCGAAGTTCGGCATTTGCATCCCGCGCCCTAGCATTCAATCTCCGCCTTCCGCTCCAGATGATCCTCCAATCCGGTTTGCAGTTGGCGTTATAAATAGTCCGGCTACCTAATATACACGCGTGAGTGGCAATTGCACGCCATGATCGTAAAGCGATTCAATTCGATCTTCTTTGGTGGTGATTTGTGCGGCTTTCGGGGGGGCGACTATTGGTTCCAGCCGAGCCGAGAAAATAGACATTCAGTGCCGAGACAGTATTCAAGGATGGAGGTGAAGCGCCGATACCAGGATTTTCAGACGCGTGCTCCACAGGACGAACGGACGCGCCAACAGGGTCACCCCAACCTCATCTCCCGATACCCACCCTCCGCCACCGCATCGCACCGCGCCCGGTACGCCGGCGCGCTGCCCGAGTACCGCGCGATGATCCGCTCGTTCTTGCCCTCGACGTTGCGGTTGATGCCGGTCATCCAGCTGTCGATCTCGTTGGACAGCAGGCCCACGCCCAGCGACTTCACGTGCTCGGTCCAGTTGGCGACGCCCTCGGGGCTGCATTCCGCGCGGGTCAGGCCGTTCTCGCGCATGTGGCGGATCACGCCGGTCACCCATTCGACGTTGTATTCGATGCTGCGCGGGATGTTGCCCAGCGCGGTGTGCGGGCCCATCAGCATGAACATGTTGGGGAAGCCCTCGACCTGCACGCCCAGCCATGTCTTCGGGCCGCCCTTCCACTTGTCCTTGAGCCGCAGGCCGTCGACGCCCTGGAAATCGATGCGGTCGAAGCTGCCGGTGATGGCGTCGAAGCCGGTGGCGTAGATGATGATGTCGAACTCGAACTTCTCGGCCGTGGTGTCGAGGCCGGTCTCGGTTATGCGCTCGATCGGCGTCTCCTTGATGTCGACCAGCCGCACGTTCGGCTGGTTGT
>CAMFJT010000210.1 GCA_945957125.1 uncultured Rhodospirillales bacterium
CGCGCATCCTGCGCGCTCATGATCATGAGCGCGCAGGATGCGCGCGGTCCCATGAGATCGTCTGATTCGAATTTCAGAGCGCCTGATGCTTAAGCCGTAAGCCCACCGTCGCAGACGAACTCGGAGCCGGTCGAGAAAGTCGACTCGTCGGACAGGAGGAAGAGGACCATGTCGGCGACTTCCTCCGCGCGGCCGAGGCGGCCGAGGGGATGGAGCGACTCGAGCCACTGGCGGCCGGTCATGTTGTCGATCGTGCCCTCGAGGCGCGGGGCGATCATCGGGGTGTCGATGTAGCCCGGATGCACGGAGTTGCAGCGGATGCCGTACTTCATCTGCGCGCAATGCATCGCCACGCTCTTGGTCAGCGAGCGCACGGCGCCCTTGCTGGCGCAATAGGCCATCGCGTAGGACGCGCCGCGCAGGCCGAGCACCGAGGAGATGTTGACGATCGAGCCGCCGCCCGACTTCGTCATCGCCGGGATGGCCGTCTTGCAGCCGAGGAAGGTGCCCATCGAGTTGATGTCGTTGACCCGGCGATACTCTTCCAGGCTGCAGTCCTCGATCGAGTTGCGCACGCCGATGCCCGCCGCGTTCAGCAGGCCGTGCAGGCCACCGTAGGTCTCGACCGCCGTCGCGACCGCGTTCTGCCATGCCGCCTCGTCGACCACGTCGAGCGGCGCGAAAGCGGCCGACTCTCCCAGCTCCTCCGCGAGCGCGCGGCCCTTGTTCTCGTCGCGGTCCGCCACCACCGCCTTGCCGCCCTCGCGCACGACGCGGCGGGCGGTTTCCGCGCCGATACCCGAGGCGCCGCCGCTGACCAGGACGACCTTGTTCTCAAGACGCAAAGCCGGACCTCCTCATCAAGCCCGTGGTCACGCCGCCGTCGGCGGTGAACTCCGCGCCGGTGACGAAGCGCGAGCGATCCGAGGCGAGCCACACGATCAGCTCGCCGAGCTCCTCCGGCTCGGCCATGTGGCCGATCGGATGGGCCGAGCCGATCATCTCCTTGCCCTTCTCGCGGCCCATCGCCTGCCACAGCGGATTGAAGATCGCGGTGTCGACGCCGCCCGGATGCACGGAGTTGCAGCGGATGTCGTACTTCTTTTCCGCGCAGTAGAGCGCGACGCTCTTGCTCAGCAGCCGCACCGCGCCCTTGCTCGCGCTGTAGGCGGCCGGGCCGGCCGAGCCGATCAGCGCGGCGATCGAGGAGACATTGACGATCGAGCCCTTGGAGGCGGGCTTGTCGGCTCCCGTCACCTTCATGCCCTCGATGGCGTACTTGCAGCCGAGGAACACGCCTTCGGAATTGACCGCCTCGACCTGGCGCCATTGCTCCACGGTCGTCGACTCGACGGTGCCCCAGCCGCCCGTGATGCCGGCATTGTTGACCAGGATGTCGAGCCGGCCCTCATTGCCCAGCACATCGGCCAGCAGGGCCTTCCAGGCCGGCTCCGACGACACGTCGTGCTCGACGAAGCGGCCGGCGCCCGCCGTGCGGGGCTGAATGTCGGCCGCGATCACGGTCGCGCCGGCGTTGGCCAGCAATTCCACGGTCGCCGCGCCGATGCCCGACGCGCCTCCGGTGACGATTGCCACCTGTCCAGATAGTTCGCTCATTCGGACGCCACCATAGCGGCTGGAGGCGTTGCGCCAAAGAAAAACCCGGGCGGTGAACCGCCCGGGCTCGATCCGATGAGCTCAGAAGCTCAACGGCTTCGTGACGCGGGTCCAGCGGCCGCCCTTGACCTCGGCGAGGAACGAGGAGTTCGCACCCTGGCGGATGTTCGGCCCGAAGGTGACCGGCGGGCCGTTGAAGATGTCATGGTAGTCCTTGATCGCCTCCAGGCCCTTCACGAAGGAATCCGTCGTGAGATCCTTGCCGGCGTTCTTGAGGCCCTGGATCGTGATGTCGGCGGCGACGTAGCCGTAGACCGCGCCGATATTGGGATCGGCGTTGAAGCGCTTCTTGTAGTCGGCCACGAACTTCTTGACCGAGGCCACGTCGCTGTCGGGATAGGGCATCTCGGTGAGGCCCATGGCGTAGAAGCCGTCCATGCCCGGCGCCGCGCCGACCACGCTATCGTAGGCGGCTGCCGAGCCGAGGAAGATCACGTCGTTCCAGCCGGCCTTGCGCGCCGTGGTGTAGGGCACGATCGTGTCGCGCACGATGGTGCCCATGGCGATCAGCTCGCACTTGGCCTCGCGCAGCTTGGTGATCTGGGCGGTGAAGTCCTGGTCGGTCGGCTTGTGCGTGACCGTCTCGGCCAGCTTGATGCCGAGCTTCTTGGTCTGCAGCTCCGCGCCGGCCAGGATTTCCTTGCCGAAGTCGGTGTCCTGGTACATCGCGCAGACGGTCTTCACGCCCTTGTTCTTCACGAAGTACTCGATGCCCGAGCGGATCTGGTCGGTGTAGGACGCCGCGCCGTAGAACTTCAGCTTCTCGAACGGCTCATACATCGAGCGGGCCGCGGACAGGGGGAAGAGGTTGGGCACGCCGGCCGCGAACTGGTCCTTGAAGCAGGCGTTATTCATCGGCGTGCCGATCGGCGCGACGAAGGCGAACACCTTGTCCCGGTTGATCAGCTTGTTGCAGGCCTGCACCGCCTTGGGCACCTGGTAGCCCTGGTCCTCGACGATGACCTTGAGCTTGCGGCCGTTCACGCCGCCCGCCTCGTTGGCCTCCTCGAAGCGCATCTTCACACCGTTCGACGAGGAGACGCCGTAGGTCGCCGCCACGCCCGACAGGTCGGTATGCATGCCGAACGTGACCTCGCTCGCCGTGACGCCACGCTGCTGCGCGGACGCCGTGCCCGCTATGCCGGCAGCGAGCGCCGCTCCTGCCAGGATGCCGATTGTCCGTCTGTTCATCTGTTCCTCCCTTTCGCTAGCCTGCCTGTGATCCTGCTCATCGCGTCGAGTGGCTGGGAGCGCGGCTCTCCAGAGCCGCTCATGGGGTGCGGCAAACCGAAGGAAGAGCGGCTCCGGAGAGCCGCGCTCCCAGCGCCTCGCTAGCTTGCCTCAGCATACATTCCGTCGATCATCGTCTTGTACTTCTCGCTCACGAACTTGCGCTTGAGCTTCATCGTCGGCGTGACCTCGTCGTCCTCGGCGGTGAGCTGCTGCTCGATCAGCCTGAACTTCTTGATCGTCTCGACCCGCGCGAAACCGGCATTGACCCGCTCGATCTCCCCCCAGATCAGGTCGGAAATCTCGCGCGCGCGACACAATGAGGCGAAGTCGGTGAAGGGCACGTTGGCGTCCTGCGCGTGCTTGGCCACGTTGTCGTAGTCGATCATGATCAGGCAGGACAGGAACTTGCGCTTGTCGCCGATCACCACCGCGTCGGAGATGTAGGGCGAGAACTTGAGCTGGTTCTCGATCTCCGACGGGGTGATGTTCTTGCCGCCCGCGGTGATGATGATGTCCTTCATCCGGTCGGTGATCCGGATGTAGCCCTCGTTGTCGACCACGCCCACGTCGCCGGTATGGAGCCAGCCGTCGCGCAGCGTTTCGGCCGTCTTTTCCGGCTGGTTGAGGTAGCCCATGAAGATGTGCGGCCCCTTGAGCAGGATCTCGCCCTCCGGCGAGATGCGCGACTCGGTGTGCGGCGCGGTGATACCGACCGTGCCGAGCTTGATGCGGTCGGGCATGCCGGTTGCCAGGCCGCAATTCTCGGTCTGGCCGTAGACTTCGCGCATGTCGACGCCGAGCGCGCGATACCACTTGATCAGGTCGGGAGCGATCGGCGCGGCGCCGGTGCCGGCGAAGCGGATGCGGTGCATGCCGATGGCGCGCTTGATGTTGTCTAGCACCAGGAAGTCGGCGACGCGGTGTGCGAGCTTGAGCAGCGGGGAGGGCCGGCGGCCGTCGAGCTCGGCTTCGGCGACCTTCAGCCCGATGCCGAGCGCCCACCTGTATGCCGCGCGGCCGATCCAGGTCGCCTCCTTCATGCGGATGGTGATGCCGGAATAGAAGCGCTCCCAGATGCGCGGCACGGCGAAGAAGGTGGTCGGCGCGACCTCGCGCACGTTCTCCGGCACGGTCTCGACGCTCTCGGCGAAGTTGGCGATCGCGCCGGAGCGCAGCGGCAGGAAGGTCGTGAAGGTGCGCTCGGCGATGTGGCAGAGCGGCAGGAAGGCGAGCTGCTCGTCGTCGGTCCCGAGCGGGATGAAGGCATCGGCGTTGCGCAGCTGGAAGATCACGTTGCGGTGCGAGATCATCGCGCCCTTGGCCGGGCCGGTGGTGCCCGATGTGTAGACCAGCAGCGCAAGCTCCTCGGCTTGCGAGGCGGCAACGCGCTTCTCCCAGTCGCCTGGATGGGCGGCGTCGTGCTCGCGGCCGAGCGCCATCAGCGCGTCGAGCGGCATCACCATCGGGTCGTTAAAATCGGCCAGGCCCTCCATGTCGAAGACGATGACCCTGGCGATCGTCGGACAGCGCTCGCGGATGCCGATGAACTTGTCGAGCTGCTCCTCGTTCTCCACGAACAGGAAGCGCGTGCGGCTGTCGTTGACGATGTAGTCGACCTGCTTGGCCGAGTCGGTAGGGTAGATGCCGTTGGATACGCCGCCGGCACCCATCGTGCCCATGTCGGCATAGAGCCATTCCGGCACCGTCTCGGCCAGGATCGACACCACGTCGCCGCGCTCCAGCCCGAGCGCGATCAGCCCCATGCCGACGGCTCGGGCGCGCGCGCCGTAGTCGCGCCAGCTCGTGGCCTGCCAGATGCCGAGCGTCTTCTCGCGAAAGGCGGTGCGGCCGTCGCGCGCCTTGACCTGATGCCAGAACAGCTTGGGGATCGTGTCGCAGCCGTCGACCTCGATCCGTCCCTCGAGCCGTCCGTCAAAGCCGTCCATCGTGCGCTCTCCCCAGCTTCCTCGTCATCGCCAAGTCTTGCGCTTCTTCCAGCGCCGCTTGCCGCGCGCGCTCTCTTCCTTGATGCCGAGGTAGAATTCCTTGATGTCTTCCTTCTCCATCAGCCTCTTGCAGGTATCGGCCATGACGATGCGGCCGACCTCCAGCACGTAGCCGTAGTCGGCAGTCTGCAGCGCCATGTTGGCGTTCTGCTCGACCAGCAGGATGGTGACGCCGCGCTCGCGGTTGATGCGCACGACGATCTCGAAGATGTCCTTCACCAGCTTGGGCGAGAGGCCGAGCGAGGGCTCGTCGAGCAGGATGACCTGCGGGCGGGCCATCAGCGCGCGGCTGATCGCCAGCATCTGCTGCTCGCCGCCCGACAGCGAGCCGGCGCGCTGCTCGGCGCGTGCCTTGAGCACCGGGAAGTAGCCGAACACGGTCTCGAGGTCCTGCGCCACCCCGTCGGCGTCGCGCCGCGTATAGGCGCCCATATTGAGGTTCTCGCGCACCGACAGGAAGGGGAAGACCTCGCGTCCCTCCGGCACGTGGCTGATGCCGAGCCGCATCACCTTGTCGGGATCCATGCGCTGGATCTCGCGGCCGTCGAATACGACGCTGCCCTTCTGCGGGTCCATCACGCCCGAAACGGTCTTGAGCACGGTCGTCTTGCCCGCGCCGTTGGCGCCCAGGATGGTGACGATGCTGCCCTTCGGCACGTCGAAGGACACGCCCCGGATCGCCATGATCGGCCCGTAATAGGTCTCGATGTTGCTGACCTTGAGGATCGGTTCAGCCATGGGCGTTCTTCCGCAAATCTTCTCCCTCCCCCGTCTTCGGGGGAGGTGGCGCGGTAATCCGCGACGGAGGGGGTCGGAGCGTCTTCAAGAGTCATGACCCCCTCCGTCAGCGTAAGACGCTGACACCTCCCCCGAAGACGGGGGAGGGGGATGAGGGGCAGGTATGGAGTCTTCATCCTCAACCCCCCAGGTACGCGCGGACGACTTCGGGGTGGGCCTGCACCTCCGCGGGGGTGCCGGTGGCGATCGGGCGGCCGTAGTTCAGCGCCATCACGCGGTCGGAGACGGCGGAGACCAGGCTCATGTCGTGCTCGACCATCAGCACGGTGATGCCGAGCAGGTTCTTGATGTCCTGGATCCAGAAGGCCATGTCCTCGGTCTCCTCGACATTGAGGCCGGAGGACGGCTCGTCGAGCAGCAGCAGCTTGGGGTCGGTGCACAGCGCGCGGGCGAGCTCGGTCACCTTGCGCACGCCGTAGGGCAGGTTGACGATCAGGCTGTCGCGATATTGCTGCAGGTCGAGGAAATCGATTGCCTTCTCGACCGCCTCGCGATGCGCCATCTCCATGCGCCGCACCGAGGGCAGGAACAGCAGCTCCGAGAAGAAGTTGGACCGCTTGTGCGCATGGCGCGCCAGCAGCAGGTTCTGCAGCAGCGTGGCGTGCTCGAACAGCTCGATGTTCTGGAAGGTCCGCGCGATGCCGAGGGCGGCGATGCGGTGCGGCGGCACGCCGGTGATGTCCTGGCCGTCGAAGGTGAGCTTGCCGCCGCTCGGATCGTAGATGCGGCTCATCAGGTTGAAGATCGTGGTCTTGCCCGCACCGTTCGGGCCGATGATGGTGAAGACCTCGCCCTTGGCCACGTCGAAGGTGACGCCGTCGACGGCCTTGATGCCGCCGAAGTTGATCGAGATGTTCTCGGCGGAGAAGAGGCTCATCGCAGCCGCTCCGAGCGCATGTAGCTCTTCTGCCGCTTGAAGGTGGCGGCCTTGTACATCGGGAAGGTCGAGAAGAAGAGCTTGATCTTGAGCCAGCGGCCGTAGATGCCGAGCGGCTCGAGCAGGATGACCAGCACCAGGATCAGGCCGAAGATGCCGGCCTCGACGCCGGGCTTGGCGAGGAAGGCGCCGACCGCCGAGCCGATGGCGCCGACCGGCGTGAGGCCGGTGCTGGCGGCGAAGGCGGCCAGGCTGTCGGGGATCGAATCGCGCAGGATGGCGATCAGCGGCGGCAGCAGCGCCACGAAGATCGCCCCGAACACCGCGCCGTGCAGTGAGCCCAGCCCGCCGACGATGACCAGCAGGAGGAACTGGATCGACAGCAGGATGGTGAAGATGTCCGGCGCGAGATAGGCGATCTTGTGCGCGAACAGCGCGCCGGCCAGCCCCATCACCCCGGCCGAGTAGGCGAAGGCGATCGACTTGTAGATCGCCAGGTGCACGCCCATCGACTGGGCGGCGATCTCGCTGTCGCGGATCGCGATCCAGGCGCGGCCCGTCGGCGCACGCAAGAGGTTGCGCGTGCCCCACAGCACGATCACGAGAAAGAACAGGCAGAGATAGTAGAACGAGCGGTCGTCGGCGATCTCGACGCCGAAGATCACCGGCTTGTCGACCTTCATGCCGGCGAAGCCGTGCGTCACCGACTCCCAGCGGCTGAAGACCTCCTGGATGATGACCGCGAAGGCGAGCGTGGCGATCGTGAGGTAGATGCCGGTCATGCGCAGCGCCGGCAGGCCGACGATCAGACCGCACGCGGTGGTGATGACCACCGCCAGTCCCATCGCCACCACCCACGGCAGGCCGTGCATGAGGAAGTAGGCATGGGCGTAGGCGCCGATGCCGAGGAAGGCGGCATGGCCGAGCGAAACCAGGCCGGTGAAGCCGACCAGCACCATCAACGAGACGCCGCAGATGCCGTAGATGAACACCCAGGCGATCTCGCCGACGGAATATTCGTCCAGCAGCAGCGGCAGGGCGAGCACCGCGACGGCGAGCAGGCCGTACCAGAAGACGTCGACCCTGTCGCGGAAGATGCGGATGTCCTGATCGTAGGAGGTCTTGAACTGGAAACGCATGACCGGCCTACACCTTCTTGCGCGCCATCGTGCCGAACAGGCCCTGCGGCCGCACGATGAGCATGATCAGCAGCACGATGTAGGGCGCGGTATCCTTGAACCCTTCGGGCAGGGTGGCGCCGGCATAGAGCTCGATCAGCCCGATCACGATGCCGCCCATCAGGGCGCCGGGGATCGAGCCGAAGCCGCCGAGCACCGCCGCGGCGAAGGCCTTCAGCGCCACCGCGAGGCCCATGTTGATGTCGATCAGCGTGACCGGCGCCAGCAGGATGCCGGCCGCCGCTGCGACGCCGGCGGAGATCGCCCAGATCAGCGAGAAGATCAGCTTCACCGGGATGCCCATGTAGTAGGCGGCGAGCTGGTTCTGCGAGGTCGCCTGCATGGCGACGCCGATCCGCGTATGATTGAAGAAGGCGTAGAGCACGCCGCACAGCAGCAGGGTGCCGAACACGATCGAAAGATACTGGTGGCTGAGCGTGACGCCGCCGACCGTCCAGACGCCGCTAAAGGGCGTCGGCAGGGTGTAGATCTCCGAACCCCAGGTGACGCTGGCGAAGGTGCGGAACATGGCCCCCAGGCCGATCGTCAGCATGACCACCGCGAACTGCGGCTGGCCGATCACCTGGCGCAGCACGACCCGGTCGAGCAGGGCGCCGAACGCCCCCACGGCCACCACGGCGATCAGGAAGCCGACCCAGTAGTCGAGGCCCCACCAGACCACGGCCATGTAGCAGACGAAGGCGCCGAGCATGAGCAGGTCGCCCTGGGCGAAGTTGACCAGCTCGGTCGCCTTGTAGATCAGCACGAAGCCTAGCGCGACGAGGCCGTAGATACAGCCCACCGCCAGCCCGTTGAGGGTCAGTTGCAAAAAAGTAACCAGTTTCCGTCCCCTGCAAACGGGCGGTCTGTCGCCACCTCGTTCCGCCAACTATGAACGGCTGTTCAGGAGAGTCAACGCGCGATACGCTGACACTATGGTTGCAACTGACTCCCCGCGCCTTCGCCTGCCCGAGGCGGCTCCGCCGAGCCCATTCTACACCGAGGAGCACGAGGCCTTCCGCGCCACCGTGCGCCGGTTCGTCGATCGCGAGATCATGCCCCATGTCGACCAATGGGACGAGGCAGAGGAATTCCCGCGCGAACTCTACCGTAAGGCTTCCGCAGCAGGGCTGATGCAGCTCGGCTTCCCCGAGGAATATGGCGGCGTCCAGACCGACCCGTTCTTCGGCATCATCAAGTCGGAGGAGCTGGCGCGGCACGGCAGCGGCGGGATCAACGCCAGCCTGAACAGCCACACGATCGGCAGCCCGCCGATTGCCGCGCTGGGGCCGGAATGGATGAAGCGCAGGATCCTGCCCGAGGTGCTGGCCGGCGAGAAGATCAGCGCGCTGGCGATCACCGAGCCGACTGGCGGTTCCGACGTGGCGAGCCTGAAGACGACGGCGCGGCGCGAGGGCGACCACTACGTCGTGAACGGCTCGAAGATGTTCATCACCTCGGGCGTGCGGGCCGACTATTTCACCGTCGCCGTGCGCACGGGCGGGCCGGGGGCGGGCGGCGTGTCGCTGCTGCTGATCGAACGCGAGCGCGAGGGCTTCTCGCGGACCAAGCTCAAGAAGATGGGCTGGTGGGCGTCGGACACCGCGCAGCTCTTCTTCGACAATGTCCGCGTGCCGGTCGAGAACCTGATCGGAACCGAGAACAAGGGCTTTATCGGCGTCATGCTGAACTTCAACCAGGAGCGGCTCGGCATGTCGGCCGGCGCCTACGGCTACGCCAAGGTCTGCCTCGACGAGGCAATCGCCTATGCCCGCGAGCGCCACACCTTCGGCAAGCCGCTGATCGCCAACCAGGTCGTCCGCCACCGGCTGGTCGACATGGCCATGCGCATCAATGCGGTGAAGTCGACGCTCGAGCTGCTGGCGTATTGGGTCGGGCAGGGCGAGAAGCCGGTCGCCGAGATCTGCATGCTGAAGAACCTCGCGACCTCGACGCTCGAATTCTGCGCCAACGAGGCGATGCAGATCTTCGGCGGCGCCGGCTACCTGCGCGGCGCCAAGGTCGAGCGCATCTATCGCGAGACCAAGGTGATGTCGATCGGCGGCGGCTCGGTCGAGATCATGAAGGACCTCGCGGCGAGGCAGATGGGGCTGTAGCCAGCAAGGCCTCATCTCTTTCGTGCTCCTCTTGCCTTCCCCTTTTTCGTCGTCCCGAGCGGAGCGAAGCGTAGTCGAGGGACCTGTTCATCGCGGCAGACGTTGAATGATGAGTTCCCTCCACTACGCCTCGCTCCGCTCGGCTCCGATCGGGATGACGGGGCGCCTTTATGCGATCCGTTCCCTGGGACGGTTGCACAGGCCGGGATGATCGAACGGTGCGTCCATAGCAACTGTCTCAGCAGTGCCGAGACTTTCCTTGGCGACAGGCAAGTAGGCGAACTTGTGCCCGCGCTGCGGGCACAATCGGGTCGCGTCCGGCATCGTTCATTTCGGTGACAGTTGTGTCACCACTGGCGGCACCAATTCGTGATCCTTCGATGCGTCGTAGAACTGCCGCCGCTGCCGGGAGACCTCGACCTAACGCGCGGCAGCCGGATGAGGCTATGATGCGGCCATGTCCAAGACACCCTCGCTGACCACCCCCGAAGAGCGCGTTGCGGTTTTCCAGCAGCTCTTCTCCGACACCATCCCGCACAACAAGGCGCTCGGCATCAAGGTGCTCGCCGTCGCGCGGGGGCTGGCCTCGATGCAGATCGACTGGCGCGAGGAGCTGGTCGGCAATCCCGAGACCGGCGTGCTGGCCGGCGGGCCGCTGACGGCGATGCTCGACGGCTGCTGCGGCATGGCGGTGGCGACCCTGCTCAAGGACCCCAAGCCGTTCGCCACGCTCGACCTGCGCATCGACTACGCCAAGCCCGCGGTGCCGGGCAAGCCGGTGATCGCCGAGGCCGAATGCTATCGCATCACGCGCTCGGTCGCCTTCACGCGCGCCTTCGCCCATCAGGGCGATCCCAAGGACCCTGTCGCCGCTGCCGCCGGCACGTTCATGTTGGGGACCAAGGGCGAGGCGACGCGGGCCCAGGTGCTGGGCAAGGAGCTCGCCAAGTGAGCGGCGCCGGTCCCAGCCTGATCAAGCGCCTCGCCGAGGCACGCAAGCGGGGCGACGTGAGCCTCCTTGCCGATGCAATCCCCTACGCCAGGTGGATGAGGATCGCGCCCGAGAACACGACCGGCGAGCTGCTGACGCGGATGCGCTATCACGACACGCTGATCGGCAACACCTACCTGCCGGCGATCCATGGCGGCACGCTCGGCGCCATGCTCGAGATGGCGGCGATCTTCCATCTCCTGTGGGAGACCGATACGCCGACCGTGCCGAAGATCGTCAACATCACCGTCGATTACCTGCGCTCGGCCCGCCCGCGCGACGTGATCGCGGCGGCCAAGGTGACCAAGCAGGGCCGGCGCATGGTCAATGTCTTTGCCGAGGCCTGGCAGGACGACCGCTCCAAGCCCGTGGCGTCGGCTTCGGCGCATTTCCTCGTCCAGTCCGACGACGA
>CAMFJT010000211.1 GCA_945957125.1 uncultured Rhodospirillales bacterium
GCTTGGTGCCGAGGAAGATGCCGCGCAGGATGAAGCCGGCCGTACGCTCGGGATGGCTGAGGCCGTAGGCCAGCGCCAGCGTGCTGCCCCACGAGCCGCCGAACAGCAACCAGCGCGGGATGCCGAGATGGGCGCGCAGCTTCTCCATGTCGGCGACGAGATGGCCGGTCGTGTTGTCGGTCAGCTCGCCGAGCGGCATCGAGCGGCCGCAGCCGCGCTGGTCGAACACGACGATGCGGTAGAACTGCGGATCGAAGAAGCGGCGATGGACCGGTGCGGAGCCCGCACCCGGCCCGCCATGGAGGAAGACGACCGGAACGCCTTCGGGGTTGCCGCTCTGCTCCCAATAGATCGTATGCCGCCCGTCGACCGCCAGCATGCCGCTGGCGTAGGGCGCGATTTCCGGGAACAGGTCGGAGCGAAGGGGTGTCTCTGAGCGCGGCATGCGACTTTCCGTCCCCATGAGTGCCACAGCAGAGACGGCCATTCCAGCCTCGCGAGCGTTTGCTTGTGCGGCGCGCGGGCGCATAACCACGCTACCGCCGTGGTGGAGGAACAGTGTCCTTTCGCAGTCTCGTCGCTCTCCTGTTGCTGGCCGTGCTGGCCGTGCTGGCCGGCGGCTGTGCCTCCGGCAGCGTATCGCCGCAGACCGCGACCCGAGAGGGCAGGTTGCCGAGCGAGGTCGAGAAGGTGGTCGGGCCGGCCTATCCCGCGCCCGAGCTGCAGGCTTTCGTCGAGCGCGTCGGGCAGCGGCTGATCAGCAAGGGCGGTGTGCCCGGCAGCTTCCGCTTCGCCGTCCTCGACCAGCCGGCGGCCAACGCCCACGCCCTGTCGAACGGCTATATCTTCGTGACGCGCGGCCTGCTCGCCCTGATGGACGACGAGGCCGAGCTCGCCGCCGCGATGGCGCACGAGATCGGCCATCTCACCGAGCGCCATGCCGCCCAGCGCGAGCAGGCGCGTCGCGTCGTGATGGATGCCGCCGTCGACGCTGCGATGAGGAGCGGCTCGATCACGGTCGGCCGCTCGGTGGCGCGCGACGGGCTGGTCCAGCTCCGGCGCTATTCGCGCGACCAGGAGCTGGAGGCCGATCGGGTCGGCGTCGCCACCCTCACGCGCGCCGGCTATCGCGGCGACGCCATGGTCACCCTGATCGAGAAGTTGCGCCGGCAGTCGGCTCTCGAGGATCGGATCGCCGGGCAGCCGGCGGAAGGCCGCGATGCGAGCGCCCTGTCGACCCATCCCGCGGCGGAGGATCGGCTGGCAGCGCTGCGCGAGACAGCCGCGGTGGGCGTCGCGGGCGAAAGCGGGCGGGCCGGCTACCTCGCGGCGATCGACGGCATGTCGGTCGACGATGCGCCCGAGGAGGGCTTCGTGCGCGGGCCGACCTTCCTGCACCCCAAGATGCGGATCACCTTCAGCGCGCCGCGCGATTTCAGGCTCTACAACGATCCCGAGGGCGTGCTGGGCGTCGGTAGCGACCGCTCGCTGCTCTACTTCACCTGCACCGCCGGCAACGTGCCCGGGAGGCTCGACGACTGGATGCGCAACAAGCTGCAGCCGACGCCGACCGACATCCAGTCGACCGAGATCGGCGGCGCGGAGGCAGCGATCGGGGCGCGCCCGCGCGGCTCCGACACCGGCCTCGGCCAGGTGCGCTACGTCATCATCCGGCGTCCCGACGGCATCTGCTATTTCAACCTGATGAGCGAAGGGCCGGACCGCGACCGGCGGATCGCCGCCATGGTCGAGGCGACGCGCAGTTTCCGCGACCTGACGCCGGCGGAAGCAGCGGCGCTGCAGCCCTTCCGGCTGCGCATCGTGCCGCGCGGCGGCACGTCGGCCACGACTTTCGCCGCCCGCATGCCGTTTCCCGACTTTCGGCTCGAACGGCTGCTGACCCTGAACGGGGTCGACGATGCGGCGGGCTTCGCGCGACGCGAGCAGGTGAAGATCGTCGTGCCGTGATCCTCATGCCGGACCGCGGGCGCCCCGCCTTCGGTCTGGCAGGACATGAAAAAAGCGGCCGGGGGTGCCGGCCGCTTTTCATGCAATCGTCAGGAGACCGCCGCTCAGGCGACCTTCTGCAGCACGCTGTTCAGCTTCTGGGTCGCCAGGTCCTTGTCGATCCGCTCGACGGCGGCGAGCTCGCGCGCCAGGCGGTCGAGGGCGGCCTCATAGATCTGCCGCTCGCTGTAGGACTGGTCGGGCTGGCCGGCATTGCGGTGCAGGTCGCGCACGACCTCGGCGATCGACACCGGATCGCCCGAGTTGATCTTGGCTTCGTATTCCTGCGCGCGGCGGTTCCACATCGCGCGGCTGACGCGGCTGCGGCCCTTCAAGGTCACCAGGGCGCTTTCCATGATCTTGCGCGAGCTGAGCTTGCGCAGGCCCGAGATCTTCGCCTTCGCCACGGGAACGCGAAGCATCATGCGCTCCTGCTCGAAAGAGATCACGAACAGCTCGAGCTTGTGTCCGGCGATTTCCTTCGCCTCGATATCGATCACCCGCCCCACACCATGGGTCGGATACACGACGAAATCGCCTTTCTCGAAAGCAAATTCCTTCGCCTTCGGCACTGCCTTCTTCGGCTTGGCCATGTCGAGTTCCTTCACTCTTCAAACCCCGCGTTTTGGCGATACCGCGACCCGCCGCGCACGCTCCCCTGCGTGCTTGACCCGAAGCCCGGCATCGGTAAGTTGCATTCGGATACCGATCAGGCGCCGAACCAGCGGCGGACCGGACCCCGGACCGCTTCCAGCCCGCCTCCTATAGCAGAATTTCCTGTCGGAGTCGCGTACTATGTTGCAATTTGGCAACGCTTCGCCCATGCGAAGGCTGCATGGCTATCGCAGAGATGCGTCAAAGGACTTTAGAAGCTGTGATATTCAGCGCTTGGCCGGCTTGTCGCTGAAAAACTTCTCGTACTTGCCCGGCATGTCCTTGAATTCCTCGGCGTCAGCGGGGGCGTCACCCTTGCGGGTGATGTTCGGCCACTGGCTCGAGAGGGTGCGATTGACCTCCAGCCACTGCTCCATGCCCTTTTCCGTGTCGGGCACGATCGCCTTGGGCGGGCATTCCGGCTCGCAGACGCCGCAATCGATGCATTCGTCCGGATTGATGACCAGCATGTTCTCGCCCTCGTAGAAGCAATCCACGGGGCAGACTTCAACGCAGTCCATGTACTTGCACTTGATGCAAGCTTCGGTCACGACATAGGTCATCAAAGGCTCCAGCAACGAGCGGCCGGCTGCTTAACGCGCGCGAGACGCGGAAGCAAGGAATGGATCATGCCGCTTCGATCTCGTCATACAACGTCCGCGCCTCGGGCGCCGGTCCGCGCCGCTCGCCGAGCGCGACGATGCGGACCACCCGCACTTTCGGCCCCAGGGCGAAGGTCAGCACCATGCCCGGCGTCACCGTGGCGTGCGGCTTGTCGGTGACCCGGCCATCGAGCCGACAGCGCGATTTCTCGACGTAGCGCTGGGCGAGCGACCGGGTCTTGAAGAAGCGTGCATGCCAGAGCCACTTGTCCAGCCGCATCGGCGCGACGGGTTATTTCTTCCCGCCGAGCTTGAGCTCGAGCAGCTTGGCGAACGGCGAATCGGACGCAGTCTCGCCCTTCTTCTCCGTCGTGGCATAGAGCCGCAGCGCCGGGCCGCCGGTATCGCGGCGCGGCGGACGCGGCCCGCGGCGGTCGTCGCGCGGCGGCCCGTCCTGGCGGAACCCTTCCTTGCGATCGGTACGCGGCCCGTCGGACCTCTGGCCTTCCGGCCGGGGACCGCGAGGAGCGCCATCGCGTGGCGGCCCGTCGCGCCGCGGCCCATCATGTCGCGGGCCATCATGTCGTGGGCCGTCCCGCCGCGGGGCATCGGCGAAGAATTGCCGCTCGTTGGGCCGCTGCGGCCGTTCGCGGCGGTGTTGCTCGCGGCGTTCGCGCTCCTGCTGCCGCTGGCGTTCGCGTTGCTCCTCGCGCTCGCGCACGAAACGCGGCTTGACCGAGAAAGCGTGCAGCGGCCCGGTTTCCTCGGTCGGCGGATGGACGCGATACCCCAGACCGCGCAGCACGTCGGCCATCTCCGGCTCCGAGCATCCGACCAGCGACATCATCTGCGGCGTAGCCCGGAACCAGCCCGGCGGCAGCGGGCGAGGCCCCGCGGGCCTGGCGGCTGGCGCCTCCGCCGTCTCGGTCGCGGGTTCCTCGGCCTCGGTCTCCGCGGCGGCCTGCTCCGGGGTCGCCAGATCCGGCGTTGCCTCCTCCGCGCCAGCGGCGGCTTCGGCCGGCGCTTCATCGGGCGTCACGGGCTCGACCGGAGGCGGGTTCTCCTCGGTCGCGTAAGCCGTTTCGGCCTCGGAGGCCGGTTCCACCTTCGGTTCGTCGGCCGGTCCGCCAGCGGTCTCGGGGGAGGCCTCAGGGGAGGGCTCAGGGGAGGGCTCGGAGGCAGCCTCGGGGGCAGCGGCGACTTCGGCTTCGGCGACGGGCTCGCCGGCGGCCTCGGCGGCAGCCGGCTCCGCAGTCGCGTCGCTCTCCCCGAAGGCGGCTGCGACGATCGCCCATTCGCTGATTTCCGCGTCGGTCGCGGGTGCCGGGATCTCGGCTGCCGGGCTCGCCGGCGCCGTCCGCGCGGCCTGGCCCCGCCTGCCGCGCCTTTCCTGCGGCTCGCTCTTTTCCTGCTGGGCGCGGCGGGCATTCTCCCGGCTGTCGCGCACGGCCGCGCGCGCCATGGCAGCCAGCCGCTCGACCATGTCGGCGCGGATCGCGTGGCTGCCGAGCGGCAGATATCCGATCGCGGCGTAGAAATCGCGTTCGGCACCCTGCGCGAGATCCATCGAGGTGCGGCCCTCGATCGGCAGCGGCGGGATCGAATCGCGGCTGCGGGCGATCATCCAGAGCCCGGCCCGCAGGCGGATCGGCACCGGCTTCAGCATGCTCGGGAAGTAGAGAGAGTAGATACCGACCCGCACGCCGAGCTTGGCCAGCGCCTTGCGATCCTCCTCGCTCAATTCCGCCATCTGCTGCTCGATCGGGCGGCGCGGCAGGACGCCGAGATTTTCGCACAGCTGGAAGATGATGCCGCGCGCGCCGGGCGGAAGCTGCTCCAGAGTCGCGCGGGCGTCCATCATCTCCGACAGGCCGAGACGGATGCGCGTCTCGACCCAGACGGCGGCGCGCTTGCGCACCTCCTCCCGGGCGGGCCCATCAAGCAGGTCCGACGGCAGCGCCTCGACCTTGGGCGCCAGCACGTCGCCGCTCGGCAGCAGGCGCGCGATCGGCCCGCCGCCCCAGCACACCCGCAACTGCGCGTCGAACACCAGCTCGCCGTCAGGCGCGGCGGTGAAGGCCTGCAGACGAGTGGGCAGATTCTCGCGCAACGCGCGCAAGGCTGCGCTCAGAACGGCCTTCTGATCCGTCACTTTTCCATCGGGGCCCTCGGTCGTGTCGGGAATGAACCGGAAGCCTTCGATGCGTCCGAGATGCTCGCCCTCGACAATGACCTCGCCCGCTTCGGCGACCGACGTCGTCATTTCACCCTCATCGCGCAATCTTCGTACAAGCAGCGCCGCCCGTCTATCGACAAACCTTTGCGTCAACCGCTGATGCAGCACGTCCGACAACCGGTCCTCTATAGCGCGCGCGCGCTCCTGCCAATGGGCGGCGCGCTGAATCCAGTCGGCGCGGTGCGAAATGTAGGTCCAGGTCCGCACATGCGCGATGCGTGTCATCAGCGTGTCGATGTCGCCGTCGAACCGTTCGAGCCGTTTGACGTGGCTGTCGATCCAGTCCTCCGGCAGCCGTTCGCCACCCTGGCTGAGGTGATTGAAGAGCTCGCCGAGCAGCGTGGTGTGCTCTTCCGTCATGGTCTTGCGGAAGTCCGGGACCTGGCACACCTCCCATAGCAGCCTGACCCTCTTCGGCGCATGCAGGCGCGGGAGGAACTCCGACACCCGCGCCAGCGTCTGCAGCGCGACCTGGTCATCCTGCTCGCGCACGCGTTGCAGGGCGGCATGGGGCGGCGGCTCGTTGAGCGAGGCGAGCAATGCCGGGACGGAGCGGAAATCGAGGTCCGTGTTGCGCCACTGCAGCTCGCGCAGCGGATCGAAGCGGTGGTTTTCGATCGCCTCGACGGTCTCCTCGTCCAGTCCGCCCACGTCGATGGTGGTGCCGAACGTGCCGTCGTTCATGTGCCGTCCGGCGCGGCCGGCGATCTGGGCGATCTCCACGTCACGCAGGCCGCGCAGCTGCCGTCCGTCATACTTCCGCAACGAGGCGAACCAGACGTGGTTCACGTCCATGTTGAGGCCCATGCCGATCGCATCGGTCGCGACCAGGTAATCGACCTCGCCCGACTGGAACATGTCGACCTGGGCGTTGCGCGTGCGCGGGCTGAGCGCGCCCATCACGATCGCCGTGCCGCCGCGCTGGCGGCGGATCAGCTCGGCAATGGCATAGACCTCGTTGGCGGAGAAGCCGACAACGGCCGAGCGCGCCGGCAGCCGCGTCGCTTTCTTCGGCCCGACATAGGAGAGCTTCGAGAAGCGCGGGCGCGCCACGACGTCGATATCCGGCAGCAGCCGGTTCAGCACCGGGCGGATCGTGTCGGCTCCGAGCAGCATGGTCTCGTTCATGCCGCGCGCATTGAGGATTCGGTCGGTGAAAAAGTGGCCGCGCTCGGGATCGGCAGCCATCTGCACCTCGTCGACGGCGAGGAACGACACCGGCCGATCCAGCGGCATGGACTCGACGGTGCAGACGAAATAGCGCGCGCCGGCGGGAACGATCTTCTCCTCGCCGGTGATCAGCGCGACCTGGTGCGGTCCCTTGATCCGCACGATGCGGTCGTAGTTCTCGCGCGCCAGCAGGCGCAGCGGGAAGCCGATCATGCCGGAGTCGTGGCCCAGCATGCGTTCGATCGCGAGATAGGTTTTCCCGGTGTTGGTCGGGCCGAGAACGGCGGTCAGGCGGCCGTCGGCGCGCGGAGACGACATGACGCGACCTTGGCGTGCCGGGCCGGCGGAAGCAAGGCTCGACGCGGACCTCGCTGCGCCTCCGGAAGGATCGGCGGTCTCAGATCTTGGCCAGCTCGACGGGCCAGCGTGCTGCCCAGATGTTCGCCTCGACATGATCGTCGAGCACCTGGTGAAAGGCGTCGCCCTTGCACCCGAACAGGTTCCTGAGACCCGGATGTTCGATCGTCAGGCCGGTGATCTCCTGGTTCTGGTTCCATCCGGGATTGGCGATGACGCCGTGGACCTCGCCGAACTTCATGTCCGACGTCCAGAACCACTCGCCGCTCCACGTCCGCGCCTTGATCCCGTTCCCCGAATGCTGAAAGAAGTTCTGCTTGAGCTTGGCATTGAAGTCGGGCTGCAGCAGGACCTTGGGGCGATCGCCCTCGACCCTGACGACGCTCGATCCGATAAGGCTGGTTGCCCGCCTGATCATGGCCGGTGCCGACGGCACCAGATCGCCGACCCCGGGAACGGGAGGCTTGCGTCCGCCGGCGAACAGCGGAAGGTCGGCGAGGCAGACGTAGTTTATGGTCAGCTCGTTCTGCAAAGCGGCGGCCATCGCCAGTGCGACCGCCGCGCCGTTGCTGCTGCCGAACAGGCAGAGCACCCCTTCTTTCTGGAACCTGCCGCCGGCGAGCTGCTTCATCTGGGCGATGATCTGGTCTCGAACGGGGGCGATGTCGCTCGCCTGCACGCCGCAGCCGGCACGAAAGAAGGCGCGGTCCTGCTTGAGCTCGGCGCGGCGCTGGAAATAAGCCTCCGTGCCGCGGACGGCGTTGTCCTTCGTCCATTCGGGAAGGCGGAAGCTGGTGACGCCGTCGAGCGACAGGACGAAGTCGGCGATCATGGAAGCGCTCTCAGAACGGCAGTATGTTGCGGCCGAAGTCGGCGAATTCCGCCAGCACCATCTCGGCGTCGAGCGCGGCGATGGTCATGTGGCCGACGATATTGTCGGGCGACGTCTGGTAGGCGGTGTTGATGATCCGCCGGTGCGTCTTGTAGGCGAGAACCGCGGCGGCCGTGGTGGGGCCGTAGTACTTGCCGCTGATCTCCCGCCCTTCGATCGCTCCGCCTTCGAGGCGCAGCACGGCATACTGGATGAGAGCGACATGGACGCCTTGCGACCCCGTCGTCACATGGGCGCTGTTGTCGACGAGACATCGCTGCAGTCTCTGGTTGTCTTTGAACAGATGGGATACGAGCGGCATACCGCGTCCTGCTCATCTGGAAATCAATGCTGCCGCCACCCGCCGGGTTCGGAGAGCGTCGGCTCAATGCCGGGACGATATGGTCTCGGCGCTCCAGCGTCAACGCGCTCGCATCTCCGGGGCGTGCTATCGTCCCGAAATGAAGGTTTGCATCGTCGGTGCCGGCGCGGTCGGCGGATTGATCGGCACGCGACTTGCCGTCTGCGGTTCGGAAGTCGCCGCCCTCGCGCGCGGCGAGACCTTGGCGGCGCTGCGCACCCACGGCTGGCGCGCCAGGCAGGGTGGCGCGCTTCTGGCCGGGCCGATCTCGGCTGCATCGAGCGACGCACGTGAGCTGGGACCGCAGGAGCTCGTCGTCATCGCGGTCAAGGCGCCGGTGACGGCCGCGCTCGCCGAGGCGGTCGTGCCGTTGCTCGGGCCGTCGACCATCGTGCTGCCGGCGATGAACGGCGTGCCGTGGTGGTTCATGCCGGGGCTCGACAGCGTCGATCCCGGCGGCGCGGTCGCCCAGGCGATCCCGTTGCAGCATGTCGTGGGCTGTGTCGTGCATCTCAGCGCGGCGACCGAAACGCCGGGCCTCGCGGTGCACAGGAACGGCATGGGCCTGATCGTCGGCGAGCCGGACGGTTCGCCGTCGGCGCGCCTTGCGAGGGTGCACGCGCTGCTGGCGGCGGCGGGCTTCAACGTCACGTCGTCGCCGGCGATCCGGCGCGAGGCCTGGTACAAATTGTGGGGCAACCTGACGATGAACCCGGTATCGGCGCTCACCGGCGCAACGGGCGATCGCATGCTCGACGATCCGCTGGTGCGGGATTTCTGCTCCGCCGCGATGCTCGAGGCCCAGGCGATCGGCGCCCGCATCGGCTGTGCGATCGACCAGACGCCCGAGGAACGCCATGCCGTGACGCGCGAGCTTGGGGCGTTCAAGACGTCCATGCTGCTCGATGCGGAGCGCGGCCGGCCGATCGAGCTCGATGCCATCGTCACCGTGGTGCACGAGCTCGGGCGGCGGACCGGCGTGGCGACGCCGAACATCGATGCGCTGCTCGGCCTGACGCGACTCTTCGCGCGTTCGCGCGGGCTCTACCCCGCGGTCAGCGGCTCGAGCTTGGCGGCACCCAGCACGACTCCCTGATCGGCCTGCTGGACGAGGACGGCGATGCCCTGGTCGGGCTGGAAACGGTCGGCCGGCACCGTCCAGTGCCGCTCGCCGCCGTCCCAGCGGCTGACGATCTCGAAGTGGCGCACGACATTGAAGTTCTCGAGCCGGCGGCCGGTGTTCTCGCCGCGCTCGACGGGCGTTGAATGGCGGCGGTCGTAGGCGAAGACGACGACGTCGGCCGGCTGTTCGAGTGTCGCCGCGGCAAGCCCGATCGTCAGCCCGCCGTCCGGGGTGCGCTTCAGTGCCGGCGTGCTGCGCGGCGGCGAGCGGCGTCGAGCCTCGGCCAGCAGGCCTTCGATCGTGCCCGCCTTCACGCCCGATTCATGGGCGCGACCGTCGATCACCATCTCGGGCGTGTAGACGAAGCGCTGCTTGAGCGTGCGGACGTAGACTCGCTGGCGTTCGGTGTTCTCGTGGCTGGCGAACCGATCCTTCCAGCCGATGTAGTCCCAGTAGTCGACGTGGAAGGACAGGGCGACGATGTCCGGGCGAACGGCGAGCTTGCCGAGCAGCAGATCGGCGGGCGGGCAGGAACTGCACCCTTGCGAGGTGAAGAGCTCGACCGACAGCGCGCCGCCGGCCGGCTCGGCGCCCGCGGCGCGGCCGGCCAGGAGAGCCGCACCCGCGATCAGCAGGGGCCGTCTTTCGATGAGCGACATGGTGCAAAGATGATGAGCCTGCCGGCGGTCCTCCAATCAACAAACGGTTAGACTCAGTTTACGTAATATTATAACAATTCAGGATGTTGCGCGGCTCCGTTTCGCCCGGCACGGCCCTGCTCGCCATGAGCGCTTCGACCCGCATCGCGGTCGCGCTCGGCGTTGCCGGCCTGTTGTGGCTGTGCGTGTGGTGGGCACTGTGAGCCCGGCGCTCAGGCTGGTCGACCTGACGGTGAGCTACGACCGCCACCCCGCAGTGCATCACGTTTCCGCCGAAATTCCCGCCGCCGAGATGACGGCGATCGTCGGTCCCAACGGAGCGGGCAAGAGCAGCCTGCTCAAGGCGTTGATGGGGCTGGCGCCGCGCATCGAAGGGCGCATCGACTGTTCGGCCCGGCGGATCGCCTACCTGCCGCAGCAGGCGGAGATCGATCGCTCCTTCCCGATCTCGGTTCTCGACACCGTGCTGCTCGGCCGCTGGTCGCGCTTCGGTGCCTTCGGCAGGGCAGCGCGGATCGACGTCGAAGATGCCCGCCAGGCGATCGAGGCGGTCGGACTGTCGGGTTTCGAACGCCGGTCGATCGACACGCTCTCGGTCGGCCAGTTCCAGCGCGTGCTGTTCGCGCGCCTGCTGCTGCAGGACGCCGATCTCGTGCTGCTCGACGAGCCGTTCGCGGCGATCGATGCAAAGACGGTCGGCGACCTGATGGGGCTGATCCGTCGCTGGCGGAGCGAGAAGCGCACCGTCGTGGCCGTGCTGCACGATCTCGACCAGGTGCGCCATGACTTCCCTCACAGCCTGCTGCTGGCACGCGAGCTGGTCGCCTCCGGCCCGACGACCCGCGTGCTCTCGCCCGAGAACCTGCTGCGCGCGCGCGCGATGGCCGAGGCATGGGACGACCAGGCCAGTGCCTGCGAGATGCCGCTGCGGAAGACGGCGTGACGCCTACCGTCGTCCCGAGCGGAGCCGAGGGACCTTCTCTTGTGCCGCCGCATGAAGAGATCCCTCCACTTCGCTTCGCGCCGGTCGGGACGACGAAAGAGCAATGCACGACCTTCTGATCGCGCCGTTCCTCGATTTCGGATTCATGAGGCGGGCG
>CAMFJT010000212.1 GCA_945957125.1 uncultured Rhodospirillales bacterium
AGACGCTCCGCTTCGCTGCGCTCCTCAGGGTGAGGTGATTGGGTCGCGGGACCGCCATGATCCATTGTCCGGCCATAAATTCACAAGCTCGGAGTGGCGCGGTCCCAGCACAAGATCAGCCCGCCAGCACCGGCTCGCCGACGATCTGGGTGCGGTGCATGAGCCGGCGCAGGCTCTCGTCGAAGGCGTCACGGCGGTGCATGACGCAGCGGTTGTCCCACAGCACGAGGTCGCCGATCCGCCACTTCTGGTACCAGGTGAAGCGGTCCTGCGTGGCGTGCGCCCACAGCGCATCGAGCAGTGCCTCGCTGTCCTCGACGCTCAGGCCGTGGATATACGCGCCGGGCCGGCGGCCGAGGAACAGCGCCTTGCGACCGGTGACCGGATGCAGCCGGACGAGGGGATGCACCGCGCCGGGCGTGGTCCGCACGTCGTGCGTCGTCTGGAAGCCCTTGCGCAGCTCGCCGGCCGAGTTGCGGCTCGAATCGTGGATGCAGCTCTTGCCCTCGATCGCCCGCTTGAGGTCGTCGGGCAGCGTCTCGTAGGCGCTGTACATGTTGAGGTAGCCGGTGTTGCCGCCGTCTGGCGGCACCTCCAGCGCATAGAGCAGCGAGGCACGGGGCGGCAGCGGGTTGTAGGACATGTCGGTGTGCCAGACGAGCTCGTAGCTGCCGAGCCCGCCAACAGCCTTGCCGTCCTTCTTCACCGACGCGATCACGGCGACCCATTCCTCGGCGTCCTTCGGCACGCCGGAATTCGAGCGATCGAGCCCGGCCGTCGGGATCGGCACGCGGTCGAGGTCGCCGAAGCGGGCGCTGAACTTCATCAGCATGTGATCGTCGATCCGCTGGCCAGAGAAGCGCAGCACGAGATGCTCGTTCCAGGCTTCGGCGATCCGCGCGAAGACCGTGTCGCTCACGGGCTGGGAAAGGTCGACGCCATGGACATCGGCGCCCAGAGCTCCCCCGGTCGGCTGGATCCAGATCTCGCTCACGGCATGCTCCTCACCTGAAGTAATGCGGCACGAACCGGCTGTTGTTGTGGGTGATGCGCCGCTCGTCCTCGCGCATGCCCACGCCGGCCGCCTTGCCCTCGATCACCCACGAGCCCACCAGCGCATGGTTGCCGTCGAACACGGGCAGCGGCTGGTAGGCCTGCCAGACATAGCCTTCGTCACCGTAGCTCCCGGCGGCGGTGTCGAACAGGCCGGGCCCGACCAGCGTGACGTCGTGGCCCTCGCGGCCGAAGATCGGCTTCTTGACGTAGGCGGGGCCGAGGTCCGGATGTTGCGTCTCGAAGGCCGGCAGCAGGTTCTCGTGCCCGGGAAATCCCTCCCACAGCAACGGCAGCAGCATCTTGTTGCTGAGGATCATCTTCCACGCCGGCTCTAGGAAGGCGGTGGTGTCGGTCAGCACGTGCGGGCCGAACTCCTCCCGCGCCATCCATTCCCAGGGATAGAGCTTGGCCATCACCCGGATCGGCATCTCGTCGGGATCGGTGAAGCGCTTGCCGTTCCAGCCGATCTGCGGCACGGCGATGGGCTTGCCGGCGAGGCCCGCCTGCAGGGCGGTGTCGCGCATGTATTCCGACGTGGCGAGATCCTCGGGCTGGTCCTCGAAGCGCGCGAAATGCACCAGCGCCTCGGGCGGCAGGCGCTTCAGGATGCCGCGCCAGGCGTCGATCAGCCTCTCGTGGATCGAGTTGAACTGGTCGGCGTCGGGCCTGGCGTCCTTCAGCCAGTACCACTGCACGACGGCGGCCTCGTACAGCGCGGTTGGCGTGTCGGCATTGTATTCGAGCAGCTTGGGCGGCCCGTTGCCGTCGAAGGCCAGGTCGAAACGGCCGACCAGGGTCGGATCGGCGCGGCGCCACACGGTCTCGATATACTCGCCCCAGGCCGGCGGGATGCGCATGCGCTGCCACAGCCGGTTGGCGACGACATGCTCGACGGCCTTGAGGCAGAGCGCGTGCAGTGCCTCGGTCGCCGCCTCGAGCCGGTCGACCTCGTCGGCGGTGAAGGCGTAGCAGGCCTGCTCGGTCCAGTAGGCCTTGCCGTCGAGCATGTAGTAGTCGAAGCCGAACTGATCGAGCTTGCTCTGCCAGCCAGGACGCGGCGTGACGGCTTCGCGGCGCATCTCAGGATGAGCCCGACGCGCCGTGCGAGCTTGCACCGCTCCCGAAGCCGCCGCGCGAGCTGCTCGAATGGGCGGAGGAGCTGCCTTCCGAGCTCGACGACGATGCCGTGGAGCTCGAGCTGCTGCTGCCGTGGTAGGAACCCGAGCCGCCGCCGCTGCTCGTGCTGCTGCTGCTCGTCTGGTTCGGCGGGCAGGCCGGGGCGCCCGGCACGGCCGGACCGCAATTCTGCGCAATCGGCGGACGATAGAACGGGTTGGACATGCCCCAGATGAGGGGAGCGGCGCCGATCGCACCGACCGCGGGTGCGCAGGAATAGAGCAACGCCAGGCCGCCCACGCCCATGAAGGCGAGCTTGACGTTGCGCGACATGCGCCTGCGTCCGTCGTTCGGAGGGGGCGCGGCCATGTCAGTAGGTCAGGCAGGCCGCGTTGATCAGGCCGAAGGCGAGCGAAAAGCCGCCGGCGGCGATGCCGGAGGCAGTCTCGTTCGCCTCGATGCCCTGCTTGAGGTAGGGCATCATATAGCGCAGGGCGATGTGCACGGCGACCTGGACGAGGAGGGCGACCAATGCCCACAGCACCACGTCGGTCAGCGACGATGAGTGCGCGATGGTGTTGGCGAGCGGCAGGCAGAAGCCCAGCAGGGCGCCGATCATGGCGATCGCGGCGGCCGCATTGCCGGCGCGGATCAGGGCGAACTCGTGCCACGGCGTGACCAGCACGTAGATCCAGAGGAAGAGGCCCGCGAGCGCGAAGCCCACGACGACGTAGCGCAGGAAGTTCGGGAAGGCCGCAACAAGCCAGGTCAGCTCGGGCATGGCCCGACTTTCCGCCGCTCAGCCGTGCATGGTCAAGCCGCCCGACACGCTGATCGTCTGGCCGGTGATGAACGCGGCATCGTCGCTGGCGAGGAAGCAGACGGCGCCGGGGATGTCTTCCGGCTGGCCGACCCGCTTCATCGGAATGGCGCTGACCAGCGCGGCGCGGATCTTCTGGCCGCGCTCGTCGGCGCCGGCGACGGCGGCGAGGAGGGGCGTATCGGTCGGACCGGGGCAGACCGTGTTGAGGGTGATGCCCTTGCGTGCCACCTCGCGCGCCACCGTCTTGGTGAACGCGATGATGCCGCCCTTGCAGGCGGAGTAGACCGCCTCGAGCGACGAGCCGACCCGGCCCGCGTCAGAGGCGATATTGACCACCCGGCCACTGCCGCGCGCCACCATGCCCTTGAGCACGACGTGGCTCATGTTCAGCGGGCCGTGCAGGTTGATGGCGATGATCTTGTCCCAGAGCTCGGGCGTGGTGTCGACGAACGGCACGAACTGGTCCCAGCCCGCGTTGTTCACCAGCACGTCCGTGGGACCGACCTCCTTCTCGAACTGGCCGATCGCCTCGGCGACGCCCTTGTAGTCGGTGATGTCGACGCCCGAGGCGAAGCCCTTCACCTCGCCGGCGATCTTCTTCGCCCCGTCGAGATTGCGGTCGAACACGCCGACATGCGCGCCGTAGCCCGCGAAATGCCGGCAGATCGCCCCTCCGATCGCCCCCGCGCCGCCGGTGACGATGACGTTCTTCCCGTTCAATCCACGCATCGTTTCCTCCGGCCTTCTTACAGCGGCGAGTACGGATCGAACTTGGGCTTGCGCTTCTCGAGGTGCGAGGCGAGGCCTTCCTTCACCTCTGGGCCGACGAAGCCCAGCATCTCCAGCGCGGTCGAGGCGTCGAAGGTCGGGCCCATCATGCGCAGCCAGTTGTTGAGCGCGTATTTGGTGAAGCGGATAGAGGTCTGCGCGCCCTCGGCGAGCTTGGTCGCGACCTCCAGCCCCTTGGCTTCGAGCTGGTCGTCCTCGACGCAGAGCGAGACCAGGCCGATGCGCTCGGCCTCCTCGCCGTCGATCGCCTCGCACAGCAGCAGGTAATATTTCGCCTTCGCCATGCCGCAGAGCAGCGGCCAGACGATGCAGGCATGGTCGCCCGCGGCGACGCCGAGCCGCGTATGGCCGTCGATGATCCGGGCCTTCTTCGAGGCGATCGAGACGTCGGCTAGGATGCCGGCGACCAGGCCCGCGCCGACGGCCGGGCCGCGCATCGTGCTGACGATCGGCTTGGAGCAGTTGATGACGTTGTAGACGATGTCGCGCGCTTCCTTCCAGGTGCGCAGCAGCGCGTTGTAGTCCTTCATGTTGTTCTCGATCAGGTCGAAGTCGCCGCCCGCCGAGAACACCTTGCCGCCGGCGCCCTGGATGATCACGCAGTTGAGCGTGTCGTCGCCGTCGATGTCGCGCCACACGTTGACCAGCTCGGTATGCATGATCGAGTCGGTGGCGTTGTACTTGTCCGGCCGGTTCATCGTGACCCGCAGCACCTTGGGGTGCGGGCGATCGAACAACAGCCGCTGATATTTCTTCTGCCAGTCCGACATCGGGCTTCCTCCGTTTGAGGAAGCCTATCACCTGTCCCGCGCTTTCCCATAGGGCTCCGCGCGGGCGAAGAAATCAGCGCCGCGTGTTTCCGGAATTGCGCGAGCTGGCGAAGCGGACGGCTTCCTCGGCGGCCGTCACCAGTGCGCGGGCCTTGAGCACGCTCTCCTGATATTCCGCCTCGAGGTCGGAATCGGCGACGACGCCGACGCCCGCCTGGACATAGAGGGTGTTGTCCTTCACCAGGCCGGTACGCAGCAGGATGCAGGTATCCATCGACCCGTTGGCCGCGAAATATCCCGCGCAGCCGGCATAGATACCCCGCCGCTCGGGCTCGAGCTCCTCGATGATCTCCATCGCCCGGATCTTCGGCGCGCCCGACAGCGTGCCGGCCGGGAAGCCTGCCTTCAGCGCGTCGATCGCCTCCAGCCCGTCCTCGAGCGTGCCCTCGACGTGGCTGGAGATGTGCTGGAGGTGGCTGTACTTCTCGATGGTGAACTGCTCGAGGACCTTGACCGAGCCGAGCTTGGAGACGCGGCCCACGTCGTTGCGGGCGAGGTCGAGCAGCATGAGATGCTCGGCGTGCTCCTTCGGATCGGCGAGGAGCTTGTCGGCCAGCTGCTTGTCTTCCTCCGGCGTCGCACCGCGCCGGATCGTGCCGGCGAGCGGTCGGATGGTGACGACGTTGTCGCGCAGCCGCACCAGGATCTCCGGGCTGGAGCCCACGATCGTGAAATCGCCGTAGTCGAAGAAGATCAGGAACGGCGAGGGATTGATCCGGCGCAGCGAGCGGTAGAGCGACAGCGGCGGCAGCTTGAACGGCACCGAGAAGCGCTGCGACGGCACGATCTGGAAGGCGTCGCCCGCGCGGATATATTCCTTGCAGGTCTCGACCATCGCCTTGAAGGCATCCTTGGTCATGTTGGCCTGCGGCTGGGGCAGGGCCTCCAGCGCGTCGGCGCTTTCGCGGCGGAACGGCAGCGAGCGCTCGAAGTCGGACACTGCGTCGGCCAGCCGCTCCTGAGCGGCCTCGTAGGCGGCGCGGGCTGTCGTGCCCGGCTGCGGCCAGACCGGCGTGACCAGGGTCACGTTGTCCTCCAGCCGGTCGAAGATGCAGATCAGCGTCGGCCGAACCATGATCGCGTCGGGCAGGCCGATCGGGTCGGGATTGCCGTCCGGCAGCTGCTCCATGTCGCGGACCATGTCGTAGCCCAGGAAGCCGAACAGGCCCGAGGCCATCGGCGGGAGGCCCTGCGGCAGCTCCATCTGGCATTCGCGGATCAGGGCGCGCAGCGTCTCCAGCGGCCGGCCGTCGAGCGGCTCGAAGGCATGCGAGTCGGAACGGGCTCGGCGGTTGATCTCGGCCTTGTTCCTGGTACAGCGCCAGATCACGTCCGGCTTGAAGCCGATGATCGAGTAGCGCCCGCGGACCGAGCCGCCCTCGACCGATTCGAGCAGGAAGGAATTCGGGCGGCCGTCGGCCAGCTTGAGATAGGCCGAGACCGGGGTCTCAAGGTCGGCGACCAGCTTGGTCCAGACCAGCTGCGGCTTGCCGGCGTCGTAGACGGCCGTGAAGGCGTCGAACTCGGGGAACACGGACATCGCGGACGCCTATTGCTGCTGTTGCGGCGCGAACGCCGCGGCGAAGACCTGCTCGTTGACGGTGACGCCGTACTTCGCCCGCAGCGCGCCGAGGAGCTGCGTGACGAGGTCGTTGGCGATCATGGTGTCGAGCTGCTTGCCGAAGCGGTCGAGGGCGTCCTTGTCCTTCGCGAGATCGGCTGCCTGGATCTCCTTCGGCCGCACGATCGCGCTGCCCTCGGCACTGCGCACGGACTGGGCCTTGCCCAGCGGCAGCCTGAACAGCTCCTGCGTCGCCTGCTGCGTCAGGTAGTTGCCCGGGTCCGCCTCGTAGCGCGTGACTGCCTTCGTGGTCCGCAGCTCCAGGCCGAGATCCTTGGCGATGGCGGCGAGGTCGCCGCCGCCGTTGGCCTTCTCCAGCGCCTCCTTGACCTTCTGGTCGGCGAGCTTGCGCCGTTCTTCGGTCTGCCAGGCGTCGATGACCTTCTGCTCCACTTCGGACAGGGCAGGGGTGCGCGCCGGCGTGACGCGATCGGTGCGGACGACGAAATACTCGCCCTTCGGCGTCTCGAGGAGCTGGCTCTCGCTGCTCTCGCGCGTGGCGAAGGCGGTCTGCACCAGCTCCGACGCCGCCGGCCCGATGACGACCTGCTTGCCCGACGCATCCTGGCCACGGGCATCGACGCCCTCGACGGTCCTGACCTTGAGATTGAACTCCTGGGCAGTGGCGACCATCGACTGGGTCTTGCTCAGCGAACGCTCGAAGTCGGTGACCAGCTTGATCAACAGGTCGGGAGCGAGCTGGGCCTTGAGGTCGGCCTCGATCTTGTCCTTGACCTGCTCGAACGGCGTGACCTTGCCGGCTTCGATGTTGTTGATCCGGATGACGTGCCAGCCGAGCGCCGACTTGATCGGCTCCGGGGCGATGCCCTGGGAAGCTGCGAAGACGCCATCGGCGAGCGGGCCGGCCGGCAGGTCCTTCTTCAGCACCGGGCCGAGCTTGACGACGCCGTCGGCATTGCCGAGCACTTCCTTGGCGGCATCCTCGAGCGACTTGCCCGCCTTGGTGGCCTCGATGATCTTCTTCGCCTTGTCCTCGCTGTCGGCCATCGCCTGGTCGACATCGCGCTTCTCCGGCGAGCCGAACTCGGCGGCTCGCGCGTCGAATTCCTGCTTCACCTGCTCGGGCGTGACGGCAACCTGGCCCATCACGTCGTCGACCGTCATCAGGACGTAGGAGAAGGCGCGGAACTCGGGAATCTGGAAGCGGGCCTTGTTGGCCTCGAAATAGGCGCCGAGCTGCTCGGCCGTCGGCTTCGGCACGTCGACCACGATGGCGTCGGGGATGTAGACAACCTCGGCGACCCGCCGCTCGCTCTCCATCTTGAAGATGTCGTCGCGGAAGCTGGCCGGCGCGAGGCCTTCGGTGCGTACGGTGCTGAAGAGCTGGGTCGAGGCGATCTGCCGGCGAACGTCGGCGGTGTAAGCGGCCTCGGAGATGCGGGCCTGCTGCAGCAGGGCACGGAACTTCGCCGGATCGAACGCCCCTGTCGTACCCTGGAAGACAGGGTTGCGGGCAATCTCGGCCAGGACCTCGGCTTCGCTCACCACCAGCCCGTACTGGCGCATGGCGTTGTCGATCACCGCCCTCTGCACCACGTCCTCCAGCGCACGGATGTGCAGCCCGTAGCGCAGGGCCTGTTCCTGCTCGGGCCGCTGGCCGGTCTGGCGCTGGATCTGCTCGAGCTGCCGGTTGAAGCGGTCGCGGACCTCCTCGATCGAGACCGAGGTACCGCCCAGCCAGCCGTAGAGAGGGATGTGCGTGCCGCCGACATGCGCGACGTCGGCGTTGCGTCCGCCCATCTTGAGCATGTCGCCGATGCCCCACAGCGCGAAGCTGACGATCAGCATCGTCATGAGGACGCCCATGACGAGATAGGAGGCTAGTTTTCTGAATTTGTTCACGGTCAGGCTTCGCAGCGGGGGGAGGGGTCGGGAAGACGGGGCGCATGCCTAGCACCGGCCCCCCTTGCAGGCAACGTGGCAGCCCACTAGACACGCTGGCGCAAGAATAAGAGGAAATCATGGCTCGCACCCGCCGCCCGCTCATTGCCGGAAACTGGAAGATGAATGGCCTCAAGGCCGATGCGATCGCCCTGGCCAAGGGTGTCGCGGACGCCGTCAAGCAGGCCGGCTGGACGGACCGCGAGGTTCTGGTCTGCCCGCCGGCGACGCTGGTATCGGCCATCGCCGACGCCGCCCGCGGGACGGGCCTGCTGGTCGGCGGGCAGGACTGTCACGCCAAGCCCAGCGGCGCGCATACCGGCGAGATTGCGGCCGAGATGCTGCGCGATGCCGGCGCCAGTCACGTCATCGTCGGCCATTCCGAGCGGCGCACCGACTGCGGCGAGACCGATGCGATCGTCCGAGCCAAGGCCGAGGCCGCATGGCGCGCCGGGCTTCTGCCGATCGTCTGCATCGGCGAGACGCTGGCCGAGCGCGAAGCGGGCAAGACGCTGGCGGTGCTCGAAACCCAGCTCGAGGGCAGCGTGCCCGCCGGCGCGACCGCCGCCACCCTCGTCGTGGCCTACGAGCCCGTCTGGGCGATCGGTACCGGCAAGACGCCGACCACGCCGGAAGTGGCCGCAGCCCATGCGCACATTCGCAAGGTGCTCACCGGCCTGGTGGCCGATGCTGCCGGAGTTCGTCTGCTCTATGGCGGCTCGGTGAAAGGCAGCAATGCCGCGGAGCTTTTGGCCGCCGGCGACGTCGACGGTGCCCTGGTCGGCGGAGCCAGCCTCAAGGCCGATGAATTTTTGGCTATCGCCAAGGCCGCCTAAAGAGGCTAGAAGCGCCCGCGAAAATGGACAGCGTACGAACCTTTTTCCACGATTGGCGCCTGGTGCTGCTGATCATCCACGTTGGCGTCACCGCCGCGATGATTGTCGTCATCCTGTTGCAGCGCAACGAAGGCGGCGGCCTCGGCATGGGTGGCCGCAGCGATGCGCTGTTCTCGGTCCGCGGGCAGGCCAACGTCCTGTCGCGCATGACGGCCATCTTCGCCAGCATCTTCTTCTTCCTGAGCCTGCTGATGGCTTGGAGCGTCGGAGAGCCGGGGTCGCGTGCCACGCGCTCGATCATAGACAATATCCCGACGACGCCCGCGGCGCCGGCAGGGGGCACGACCGCTCCGTCGACGCCCTCCGGCGCGCCGGCCGCACCGGCCCGCTAGGAACATCGGCCCGTGTCGGACCGTTGCAACCGCCGAACCCTCACCGGCGGGAGGATATCCCTATGGCCGGGACCAACGATAGTTAGTAGTCTGTAGGCCCATGACGCGCTTTATCTTCATAACGGGCGGCGTGGTTTCCTCGCTTGGCAAGGGTCTTTCGTCGGCGGCGCTGGGGGCGCTGCTGCAGGCGCGCGGCTATCGCGTGCGGCTGCGCAAGCTCGATCCCTACCTCAACGTCGATCCGGGCACGATGAGCCCGTACCAGCACGGCGAAGTATTCGTGACCGACGACGGGGCGGAGACCGATCTCGATCTCGGCCATTACGAACGCTTCACCGGCGTCGATGCGCGGCAGAGCGACAACATCACCACCGGCCGCATCTACTCGACCGTGATCGCCAAGGAGCGGCGCGGCGACTATCTCGGCGCCACCGTGCAGGTGATCCCGCACGTCACCGACGCGATCAAGGAGTTCGTCCTGGCCGACGCCGACGAGGACTTCGTGCTGGTCGAGGTCGGCGGCACGGTCGGCGACATCGAGAGCCTGCCGTTCCTCGAGGCCATCCGCCAGGTCGCCAACGAGCTCGGCCGCGAGCGGGTGATGTTCGTCCATCTGACGCTGCTGCCGTGGGTGCCGACGGCGGGCGAGCTCAAGACCAAGCCGACCCAGCATTCGGTGAAGGAGCTGCTGAGCGTCGGCATCCAGCCCGACCTGCTGGTCTGCCGCTCGGGCGACAAGGAGATCCCGGCCAACGAGCGGCGCAAGATCGCGCTGTTCTGCAACGTCAAGACCGAGCGGGTGATCGAGGCGCGCGACGTCGACACGATCTACCAGGTGCCGATCGCCTATCACGAGCAGGGCTTCGACGCCGAGGTCTGCAAGTATTTCGGCCTGGATGTTAGTGCCGAGCCCAATCTCGAACGCTGGCGCGGCGTGGTGCGCTCGGTGCGCGAGCCTGAGGGCAAGGTCACCATCGCGGTGGTCGGCAAGTACACGGTGCTGCTCGACGCCTACAAGTCGCTGTCCGAGGCGCTGACTCACGGCGGCTTCGGCAGCAACGTGAAGGTCGGGCTGGAATGGATGGATTCCGAGATCTTCGAGCGTGACGACGCCGTCGCCCATCTCGAAAACGTGCACGGCATCCTCGTTCCGGGCGGCTTCGGCGAGCGCGGCACCGAGGGCAAGATCCATGCGGTGAAGTTCGCCCGGGAGCGCAACGTGCCGTTCTTCGGAATCTGCTTCGGCATGCAGATGGCCGTGATCGAGGCGGCGCGCAACCTGCTGGGCATCGAGGATGCCTCGTCGAGCGAATTCGGACCGACCGATCATGCGGTGGTCGGGCTGATGACCGAATGGCTGAAGGGCAACCAGGTGGAAAAGCGCGCCGCCAATGGCGACCTCGGCGGCACGATGCGGCTCGGCGCCTATACGGCGCATCTGCGGCCGGGCACCAAGGTCCGCGAAATCTATGGCCGGGATGTGATCAGCGAACGCCATCGCCATCGCTACGAGGTCAACGTCAACTACAAGGACCGGCTGGAGCAGGTCGGCCTGCGCTTCTCGGGCATGTCGCCGGACGGCCTGCTGCCGGAAATCGTCGAGATTCCCGACCATCCCTGGTTCATCGGGGTGCAATACCATCCCGAGCTGAAGTCGCGTCCGTTCGCACCGCATCCGCTGTTCAGCTCGTTCGTCGGAGCGGCGAAGGCGCAAAGCCGGCTGGTCTGACGGGTAGCTCTTTCGCTGG
>CAMFJT010000213.1 GCA_945957125.1 uncultured Rhodospirillales bacterium
GACGTGGCCCGCGACATCGACGAGGAGTGAGCCTTCGCTGGGACCGCGCCACTCCGTGGCGCTCATGAGCATGAGCGCCACGGAGTGGCGCGGTCCCGGCAAGCCCGCCATGAAGCGTCCCAAGAACAAGATCGACGGCTGGGTCGTGCTCGACAAGCCGCTGGGCATGGGCTCGACGACCGCGGTCGGGCGGGTGCGCTGGCTGTTCTCGGCCGAGAAGGCGGGGCATGGCGGCACGCTCGATCCGCTCGCCACCGGCGTGCTGCCGATCGCGCTGGGCGAGGCGACGAAGACCGTGCCGTTCGTGATGGACGGCCGCAAGGAATACCGCTTCACCCTGCGTTTCGGCGAGGCGCGCTCGACGGAGGATGGCGAAGGCGAGGTGACGGCGACCAGCGATGTCCGGCCGGCCGACGCGGCGATCCGCCAGGCGCTCGCCCGCTTCCTCGGCGACATCGAGCAGACGCCGCCCGCCTTCTCGGCCCTGAAGATCGACGGCAAGCGGGCCTACGACCTCGCCCGGGCGGGCGAATCGGTGGCGCTCAAATCGCGCACGGTCAGGATCGGCCGCCTCGAGCTGCTCGGCCGGCCCGATGCGGACCATGCCGATTTCGTCGTCGCCTGCGGCAAGGGCACCTATATCCGCTCTCTCGGCCGCGACCTCGCGCTCGCGCTGGGCACCGTCGGGCACCTGTCCGCGCTGCGTCGCACCGTCGCCGGCCCGTTCCGGGAAGAGGCTGCCATTTCGCTTCCCAAGCTGGAGACGCTCGGGCATATTCCGCCGCTTCTCGGGGCCCTGGCCCCCGTCGCGACCGCGCTGGACGACATCCCGGCGCTGGCCCTGACGGAGACCCAAGCGGACCGGCTGCGCCACGGCCAGCCTGTGCTCTTGACCCGGGACGTACCGCCCTCCGGCGCGCTGGTTCGCGCCGAGACAGGCAGCAAGCTGGTCGCTCTCGTCCGTTCCGACGGCGTGGCTCTTCAGCCGGTACGCGTGTTCAACCTTTAGCTTTCAGGAGAATCCGATGTCGATCACAGCCGAGCGCAAGGCGGAGCTCATCAAGACGTATGCCCAGGGCGAAGGCGACACCGGTTCGCCGGAAGTCCAGGTCGCGATCCTGACCACGCGCATCACCAACCTCACCGAGCATTTCAAGGGCCACGCGAAGGATCACCATTCGCGCCGCGGCCTGCTCAAGATGGTCGGCCAGCGCCGCCGTCTTCTCGATTACCTCAAGGCCAAGGACGTCAAGCGCTACGCATCGTTGATCGAGCGCCTCGGACTGCGCCGCTGAGTTCAGGGCCCCGTCGCTTCGGCGGGGCCTTTTCGCGTCGCGTCGTCCGGTCCCCGTCCGTACGGCCGGCCGGCGCGACTTCGCAGGTACCGGGAAGGCAGGGGCTGTTGCAAAGGCCTGTCCCGGTCCTGTCGACGCAAGGGCGTCGGCAGGCGGTCGTCGCCAAACGGGGGCGCACGGCCGGTAGGAAAGGAAAGATGGATATGAGCGATATGTTCAAGGTGTTTCGCAAGGAGATCGACTGGGCCGGCCGCAAGCTGGTCCTCGAAACCGGCAAGATCGCGCGGCAGGCCGACGGCGCGGTGCTGGCGACCTACGGCGGCACCACGGTGCTGGCCACCGTCGTGTTCGAGAAGAAGCCGAAGCCCGGCCTCGACTTCTTCCCGCTGACCGTGAACTACCAGGAGAAGGCCTTCGCGGCAGGCAAGATCCCGGGCGGCTTCTTCAAGCGTGAGGGCCGTCCCAGCGAGAAGGAGATCCTGACCTCGCGCCTGATCGATCGCCCGATCCGCCCGCTGTTCCACGAGAGCTATCGCAACGAGACGCTGGTCGTCGTCACGACGCTGGCCCACGATCTCGAGAACGATCCCGACATCCTGGCGATGGTCGCCACGTCGGCCGCGCTCACGATCTCGGGCGTGCCCTTCATGGGCCCGATCGGCGCGGCGCGCGTCGGCTATGCCGACGGCAACTACATCGTGAACCCGACCCGGGCGCAGATGGAAGGCAGCGTGCTCGACCTCGTCGTCGCCGGCACCAAGGAAGGCGTGCTGATGGTCGAGTCGGAAGCCAAGGAGCTTTCCGAGGACGTTATGCTGGGCGCCGTCATGGAAGCCCATCGCTCGTTCCAGCCGGTGATCGACGCGATCATCCAGCTGGCCGAACACTGCGCCAAGGAGCCGCTGCCGCTCACCGATCCGTCGGAAGCGTCGAAGACCGTGTCGGAGAAGCTCAAGGCCGAGATGCGGACCAAGCTGGTCGAGGCGTTCGCCGAGACCCAGAAGCAGGCCCGCCAGGCCAAGATCGGCGAAGTGAAGGCCGAGGCCAAGAAGCTGTTCGAGGGTGACGAGGCCGCGCTGGCCGCGTTCGGCGAGCAGTTCGGCAACCTCGAGGCCGACGTCGTGCGCAACGCCATCCTCGACACCGGCAAGCGCATCGACGGCCGCGACACCAAGACCGTTCGTCCGATCGTGGCCGAGGTCGGCATCCTGCCGCGCGCCCACGGCTCCTCGCTGTTCACCCGCGGCGAGACCCAGGCGCTGGTCGTGACCACGCTGGGCACCGGCCAGGACGAGCAGATCATCGACGCGCTCGAGGGCGAGTACCGCGAGAGCTTCATGATGCACTACAACATGCCTCCGTACGCGGTCGGCGAGGTGCGCCGCATGGGCTCGCCCGGCCGCCGCGAGATCGGCCACGGCAAGCTCGCCTGGCGCGCGCTGCGCCCGATGCTTCCGGGCAAGGACAAGTTCCCGTACACGATCCGCATCGTGTCGGAGATCACCGAGAGCAACGGCTCCTCGTCGATGGCTTCGGTCTGCGGCGGCGCGCTGTCGCTGATGGATGCCGGCGTGCCGCTCGAGCGCTCGGTCGCGGGCATCGCCATGGGCCTGATCAAGGAAGGCGACCGCTTCGCCGTCCTGTCCGACATCCTGGGTGACGAGGATCATCTCGGCGACATGGACTTCAAGGTCGCCGGCACCGATCGCGGTATCACCGCGCTGCAGATGGACCTCAAGATCACCTCGATCAACGAGGAGATCATGAAGGTGGCGCTGGCGCAGGCCAGGGACGGCCGTATCCACATCCTGGGCGAGATGGCCAAGGGCCTGGGTGGCGCGCGCGAGAGCGTCGCGGCGACCGCGCCGCGCATCACGCAGTTCACCATTCCGAAGGACAAGATCCGCGAAGTGATCGGCACCGGCGGCAAGGTGATCCGCGAGATCACCGAGACGACCGGCACCAAGATCGACATCGAGGACGACGGCACCATCAAGGTCGCCGCGGTCGACGCCAAGCAGGGCCAGGCCGCGATCGACTGGATCAAGGGCATCGTCGCGGAGCCGGAAGTGGGCGTGATCTACAACGGCAAGGTCGTGAAGACCGTCGAGTTCGGCGCCTTCGTGAACTTCCTCGGCGCCCGCGACGGGCTGGTGCACATCTCCGAGCTGGCGCCACGCCGCGTCGCCAAGGTCACCGACGTGATCAAGGAAGGCGACCAGGTGAAGGTCAAGGTCCTGGGCGTCGACGACCGCGGCAAGGTCCGCCTGTCGATGAAGTCGGTCGACCAGGAGACCGGCGAGGACATCTCGAACAAGCCGCGCGAGGAGCAGGCCGCTCCCGCCGCCGGCGAGTAATCCCGCCCTACATGCGAAACCGGAAACGGCGGCCGAAAGGCCGCCGTTTTCATTGGCGTTGACGCCGCAGCTCCTCGATCCGGAGGCGCTGCCGGGCGATGAATTCCTTCAAGGCCGATTCGACCAGATCCTGCTGTTGCACCTTGCGGTCCTCGAGATAGGCCAGCTCGGCCGCGACCAGCGTCAGCTCGCGCAGGAGCGCCGACGGTACACGGTGTCCCATGGGCTTCCTGTCCTCGCTGGCTTCGAGACGCGGACGGCCCCGGCGGCGCGGTGGTGACGGCGTTTCAGGCTGAGGCGGTGTGTGCTCCGCATCGGGGTCGGGGTTAGGGGCAGGGGCGCCGAGCGGCGTCAACGCCGGCGCTTCGAGGGTTGCCAGGGTGCTGCCGGGAGCGGGCTTCGCCGAGAAGCTCGTGATCTTTCGGAAGTATCGAGCCATTTTCGCTATCAAGAATACAATATCTTGGAGTGGATATGTGGTCGCAACACTCGATTCTTAGGAGCTTTGACTATCCTCCTGCAATGCGTGAACAATTCTAGTGTTTATTGCTATCTGTATATCTTAATAGCAAAAGATGCAGCGCAGTCTGTATCGAGGAACATGGCCAATGGCTGCTCTTTCTCGTCGCTTGCTGCTGGTTGCTGCCGGGGATGGCTGTCACGCCCGAAGGCTCACGATGACGGCCGATACGCTTCCGGACGCTGAAACCGGTAGCCTATCCAGGCCGTGCACCGCATATCCACCTCAAGGTCGACGCGCCGGGAAGCCGGAAGCTCACGACGCAGTTCTATCTCGCCGGGGACCCGCGCAACGAAGGCGATGTGGTCGGGCGGCAAGCCGTCCGTGGCAATCCGCGCCACCCGGCGATGATCGAGATGCGGCTCGAGCCGGCCAACGGCCTGGAACCTGGCGCTCTGGCGACCTGGATGGATATCGTGATGCCCTCGAGCCCGCCCAGGGCTTGAGAGGCGCTACTTGTCGCCGGCCTCGCTCGGGACGGCGCTGCCGTCGTGCGGCAGGCCGATAGCGTGGTACCCGGCATCGACGAACTGCACGGTCCCGGTGACGCCCGCGCTGAGGTCCGACAGCAGGTAGAGCGCGGCGCCGCCGACATCGGTCAGCTCGACGTTGCGCCGCAGCGGCGAGGCTTCCCGCGACACGCGATAGACGTAGCGTGCGCCGCCGATCACCGCGCCGGCGAGGGTCCGCATCGGGCCGGGGGAGAGCGCGTTGACCCGCACGCCCTGCGGGCCGAGATCGGCTGCGAGGTAGCGCACGCTGGCCTCCAGCGCGGCCTTGGCGACGCCCATCACGTTGTAGGACGGCATCACCCGTGTAGCGCCCTCGTAGGTCAACGTGACCAGGCTGCCGCCTGCCGTCATCAGCGGCAGGGCGCGGCGGGCGATCTCGGTGAAGGAGTAGCAGGAGATCGTCAGGCTGCGCTGGAAATTGGCCTTGGTGGTATCGACGTAACGGCCTTTCAGCTCCTCCTTGTCGGAGAAGGCGATGGCATGGACCACGAAATCGAGCCGGCCCCAGTCGGCCTTCAGGCGTTCGAACAGCCCATCGAGGCTGGCCTCGTTCTCGACGTCGGCCTCGTGGACGATCTTCGCGCCGAGCTTCTCGACCATCGGCAGCACCCGCTTGCCGAACGCCGTTCCCTGATAGGTGAAGGCGAGCTCGGCGCCTGCGGTGTGGGCGGCCTGCGCGATGCCCCAGGCGATCGAGCGGTCGTTCGCGACGCCCATGATCAGGCCGCGCTTGCCCTCCAGCAGCCGGTCGACCGCGGGTAGCGCGCCGGCCTTGGACGCCGTGTCCCCCGAAGCAGCGTCAGGCATCTTTCCCTCTAGTGCTCGTAGCGCGAGAACAGCAGGCAGGCGTTGGTGCCGCCGAAGCCGAAGCTGTTCGACATCACGGTCTGCAGCCCGGCATTGTCGATGCGCTGGCGCGCGATGGGATAGCCCTCCGCGCCGGGATCGAGGTTCTCGATGTTTGCCGAGGCGGCGACGAAATCGTGCTTCAGCATCAGCAGGGAGTAGATCGCCTCATGCGCCCCGGTCGCGCCCTGGCTGTGCCCGGTTAGCGACTTGGTCGAGCTGACGGTCGGCAGCCTGTCGCCGAACACGGCGCGGATGGCGTCCAGCTCGGTGATGTCGCCGACCGGCGTGGCGGTGCCGTGGCTGTTGATGTAGTCGACCGGCAGGTTGCGCCGCGCGCTGCCGGGGAAGCCCGCGACCGCGAGCTTCATGCAGCGCAGCGCGCCCTCGCCCGAGGGCGCCACCATGTCGGCGCCGTCCGACGTGGCGCCGTAGCCGATCACCTCGGCGTAGATCCGCGCGCCGCGCGCCCGCGCCGTCTCGAGCTCCTCGAGCACGACGATGCCGCCGCCGCCGGAGATCACGAAGCCGTCACGGTCGCGGTCATAGGCGCGGCTCGCCCGCGTCGGCGTATCGTTGAACTTCGACGACATGGCGCCCATGGCATCGAACAGCACCGACAGCGTCCACTCCAGTTCCTCGCCGCCGCCGGCGAACATGCGGTCGGCCTTGCCGAGCTGGATGCATTCGACGGCGTTGCCGATGCAGTGCGCCGAGGTCGAGCAGGCGGAGCTGATCGAGTAGGAGGGCCCTTTGATCTTGTAGGCCGTCGCGAGATTGGCCGAGACCGTGCTCGACATCGCGCGGGGCACCTGGAACGGGCCGACCCGTTTGGGTCCCTTCTCTTTGGTCGTGATGGCAGCCTGCACGATCGCGCCGGTGGTCGGCCCGCCGGAACCGGCGACCAGGCCGGTGCGCTCGTTGGAGATGTCGCCGTCGGCGAGGCCGGCATCGGCGATCGCTTCCTTCATGGCGAGCCATGCATAGGCCGCGCCGTTGCCCATGAAGCGCATCAACCGGCGGTCGACCAGCTCCTCGACATTGAGCTTGAGCGTGCCGGCGACCTGGCTGCGGAAGCCGAGCTCCTTGTATTGCGGCATGAATTCGATGCCGGACGTGCCGTCCTTCAACGACCGCGTGACCTCGGCGGCATTGTTGCCGATCGAGGACACCACTCCCAGCCCGGTGACGACGACGCGCCTCATGTCAGCCGGCCGCCGTTACGGTCGCGTCGTCCTGGAACAGCCCGACCTTGAGGCCGCTCGCCTCGTAGACCTGCTTGCCGTCGGCATGGACGAAGCCATCGGCGATGCCCAGCACGAGCTTGCGCAGGACGACGCGCTTGAGATGCACATGATAGGTCAGCTTCCTGACCGTCGGCACGATCATGCCGGTGAACTTCACTTCGCCGACGCCGAGCGCGCGGCCCCGTCCGGGCGCCTTCTTCCACCCGAGGAAAAAGCCCAGCATCTGCCACAGCGCATCGAGCGGCAGGCATCCCGGCATCACCGGATCGCCCTTGAAGTGGCAGTCGAAGAACCAGAGGTCGGGCTTGATGTCGAACTCGGCGACGACCTCACCCTTGCCGAAGTTGCCGCCGGTATCGTCGATCCTGACGATCCGATCGAGCATCAGCATCGGCGGCATCGGAAGCTGCGCGTTGCCCGGGCCGAACAGGTGGCCCTTGGCGCACTCGATCAGGTCTTCGAAGGTATAACTATGCTTCTGTTCGCTCACTCTATCACCGTCCTAACGGCTGCCCCCACGGAGCGGGCGGCAGAATAGGGACGGCGGCCGCTTTGCGCAAACCGCCGAATCGATCCGAACGGCCCTTCCCACGCCCCATTTCGCATCTTACATATGGCTGTAACCATGTCTTCCGCCAATCCCGACCCCGATTTCGCCGTGCGCCTGCGCAAGGCCGGCCTGCGGCCGACGCGCCAGCGGGTGGCCCTCGCGCGCGTGCTGTTCGAGGGCGACCATCGCCACGTGACGGCCGAGAGCCTGCATGCGGAGGCCAAAGCGACGAAGATCTCGGTGTCCCTGGCCACCGTCTATAACGCGCTCAACCAGTTCCGCGATGCCGGGTTGCTGCGCGAGGTCGTGGTGGCGCCGGGCCGGTCCTACTTCGATACCAATACGGGCCATCACCATCACTTCTTCGTCGAGACCGACAACGAGCTGCACGACTTCCCGTCGGACGCCGTCACGGTCGAGGGCGTGCCGGCGCCGCCCGAAGGCACGAAGGTCTCGCGCGTCGATGTCATCGTGAGGGTGCGCCGCTGAACGTTGCAGTTGCGACGCGTTTGCATTTCTTAGAATTATTCTAAACTGCTTGACGTTCCCCGCCTGGCTTCCCAGAATCGTCCTGTCATTTGCAGGAGAAGCACCATGGCGAATCTCAAGGGATCGAAGACCGAAGACAATCTGAAGGCAGCGTTCGCGGGCGAGAGCCAGGCCAACCGCCGTTATCTGTATTTCGCCCAGAAGGCCGACGTCGAAGGCTACAACGACGTTGCCACCGTGTTCCGCTCCACGGCGGAAGGCGAGACCGGCCATGCGCACGGCCATCTCGAGTTCCTCGAGGTCAGCGGTGACCCGGCGACCGGCCTGCCGATCGGCGCGACCGACAACAACCTCAAGGCGGCGATCGCCGGCGAGACGCACGAATACACCGACATGTATCCGGGCATGGCGCGCACCGCCCGCGAGGAAGGCTTCGGCGAGATCGCCGACTGGTTCGAGACCCTCGCGAAGGCCGAGAAGAGCCACGCCGGCCGCTTCCAGAAGGCCCTCGACACGATGGCCTGATCGGCCTGCCGGGTTGCAAAGGGGACCCGTGCGGGTCCCCTTTTTCGTCCGACCTCCTCTAGCGAAGCGACCGTCCCATGCGCGAAGGCAGCCTTGAAGCCCCGACCCGCCACGCCCTCGATTGGCAGAACCCCTGGTTCTGGGACGAGGCGGCGCTCGAGAAGGAACTGGAGCGCGTCTTCGACATCTGTCACGGCTGCCGCCGCTGCTTCAACCTGTGCGATTCCTTCCCGCGCCTGTTCGACCTGATCGACAACGGCCCGACCGGCGAGCTGGATGGCGTGCCGAAGGAGCGATATGCCGACGTGGAGCAGGCCTGCACGCTCTGCGACATGTGCTTCATGACGAAGTGCCCTTATGTGCCGCCGCATGCCTGGAACGTCGATTTCCCGCATCTCATGCTGCGCCACCGCGCCATCCAGGCGAAGAAGCACGGCGTCGGCTTCGTCGAGAACCGGCTGGCGGAGACCGATCTGGTCGGCCGGCTCGGCACGTTCGCCGCGCCGCTGATCAACTGGGCGACCGACGAGCGCAACCAGGCGGCCCGCCGCAGCCTCGAGAGCATCGCCGGCATCCATCATGGCGCGCGCCTGCCCAAGCAGGCGGCGGAGACCTTCGAGCAGCTTGCCCGCCGCGAGCCCGTCGAGATCAACAAGGCGGCGCCGGCCTACGGCAAGCGCAAGGCGGTGCTCTACGCCACCTGCTTCGTGAACTTCCACAGCACCGCGATCGGCGCGGCGACGCTCGGCGTGCTGGCCCGCAACGGCATCGAGACGGAGGTCGTCCATCCGGCCTGCTGCGGCATGCCCAAGCTCGAGCTGGGCGATCTCGACGCGGTCGCCGCGGCGGCCCGGCAGGTCTCCGAGGCGCTGCTGCCGTGGGCCGACAAGGGCTACGACATCGTGGCGCTGACGCCGTCCTGCGCGCTGATGCTCAAGTTCGAATGGCCGCTGATCCTGCCCGGCGATCCCGCCATCGAGCGGCTGTCGCGCGCGACCTTCGATCTCTCCGAATACGTCGTCGACATCGCCAAGAAGCACGGGCTGGCCGAAGGGCTGAAGCCGGTCGAAGGCGGCGTCAGCCTGCATCTCGCCTGCCATGCGCGCGCCCAGAACATGGGCGCGAAGGGCGCGGAGATGCTGCGCCTGATTCCCAAGACCCGCGTCGCGGTGATCGAGCGCTGCAGCGGCCATGGCGGCATCTGGGGCACGCGCACCGAGAATTTCGAGGTGGCCGTGAAGGTCGGCAAGCCGGCGGCACAGGCGGCGCTGAAGAACAACACCAGCCACGTCGCCTCGGAATGCCCGCTGGCGGCCGAGCACCTGGTGCAGGTGATGGAGATGGCCGAGGGGCAGGAGACGCCCAAGCCGTTCCGCGCCGACCATCCGATCGAGATTTTCGCGCGCGCCTACGGGTTGATGGAGCCATCGTGATGAGCCTGCGCAAGATCGAGCCATCGGCCATCATCCCGCTCGCGGAGTACGGCAAGCTGCGCGCCGAGCGGCGCAAGCGCATGGCGGACATCAAGAAGGATCGCCGGCTCGAGGTCGGGCCGTTCGCGACCTTCTACTTCGAATCTTACGACACCATGCTGCACCAGGTGCACGAGATGCTCTTCATCGAGAAGGGCGGCGCCGAGCAGCTTGCCGACGAACTCGCGGCCTACAATCCGCTGATCCCGCAGGGCAGCGAGCTGGTGGCGACGGTGATGTTCGAGATCGACGATCCCGTCCGCCGCGCGCGGGCGCTGGGCATGCTGGGCGGGATCGAGCACAAGGCCTTCCTGCGCGTCGGCGGCGAGACGATCCGCGGCGTGGCCGAGGACGACCAGGAACGCACGCGCGAGGACGGCAAGGCCTCGTCGGTGCAGTTCATGCGCTTTCCCTTCACGCCCGCCCAGGTCGCCGCCTTCCGCGGCGGCGCCGGCGACGTGGTGGTGGGCTTCGACCATCCCAACTACGGCCACATGGCGGTGATGCCGCCGGCCGTGCGTCAGGCGCTGTCGAAGGACTTCGCCTGAGCTACCGCCGCGTGGCGCCGATCGGCTGGGTGAACACCACCTGGCTGCCGGGAATCTCGGCGGGCAGCGGCGGGTAGGGCGAAGCAGCCCGCAGCGATTCCAGCAAGCCCCTGTCGAGCGCCATCACGCCGCTCGATTGCACGATGCTGGCGTCGAGGAGGCGGCCGTCGCGGCCGATGACGAAGCGCAGCACGACCACGCCCCCTTCATTCTTCTGGCGCAGGTCCGGCAGGTACTGGGAGAATTTCCGCATGACCTGCCACAGATAGGCGTCCTTGATCCGGGTCTGGTTGGCCTGCTGCGAAGGGTTGACGAAGGTCGCGCTTCCCGCGCTCGTGGACGGACGCGGTGTCGATGTCAGGGGCGACGGTTGCAGAGGCGACGGCGCGGCCAGTGCTGCGGGGGGCGGCGGCCGGGAGGGCGCGGGCGCGGGCGGCGGCGGCAGGACCTTCACGAAGTCGCGCATCGAGAGCGGCGCCGGCGGCGCTTCCACCGGCGGGATCATCGCTTCGAGCGGCCGCTCGGGCTCCGGAGGGGCGGGAGGCGGCGGCGGGGGAGTGGCGGCGGCTTCCTGTTGCGGCTCCGGCGTCGGTTCGGGGGCCTGCGCAGTCGTCTTCGCAGGCTCCTCGGCCTTGGGCTCGGGAGGTTGCGCGGCAGCCGGCTTGGGCGGCTCCGGTGTCGGTTCGGCGACCGGCGCGGTTGGTGCCGGCGGCTCGACGGACGGCTTGGCTTCGGGCGGTTCCGG
>CAMFJT010000214.1 GCA_945957125.1 uncultured Rhodospirillales bacterium
GACCCCCTCCGTCGCGGATTACCGCGCCACCTCCCCCGAAGACGGGGGAGGGGAGCATGAGGCGTAGCGCGCCATGCGCGTGCTGCTGCATACGCCGCTGAAGCCGCCGGACAGCGCCATCCCGTCGGGCGATCGCGAGATGGCGCGCGGGCTGGCGCGGCTTCTGCGGCGGCTCGGCCATCGCGTGGTCATGCCGCCGCTCAGCCGGGTCGCGCCGGGCGTGCCGTCGGTCGAGCGACATCTGACGCTCGAACGCCGCGCCCGCGCGCAGGCGCGAAGGCTGGTCGAGCGCTGGCGCGCGCTGCCGACCCTCCATCCCGAGCGCTTCGACCTCTGGTTCACCTACCATTGCTACTATCGCAAGCCGGACTGGCTGGGACCGCTCGTCAGCGGCGCGCTCGGCATCCCCTATGTCATCGCCGAGGCCTCGCACGCTCACCGCCGCGCCCAGGGTCCGACGCGGCTCGGTCATCGCGCCGTCGAGCGCGCCCTGGCGGCAGCCGACCTGGTGCTGACCGTCAATCCGCGGGACGTCGCCGGCGTGAAGGCCCGGTTGCGCCAGGGTGCGCTTCAGCGCTGGTTGCCGCCGTTCATCGATACCCGGCCGTTTCGCGACGCCGCGGCGCGACCGCGGCCCGCCAACGCCGTGCCCGTTCTGCTGAGCGTCGGCATGATGCGCACGCGCGACAAGCTCGCCTCCTATCGTGTGCTGGCGCAGGCCTTCGCGCTCCTGCTCGACCGGCCCTGGCGGGCGCTGCTGGTGGGCGACGGCCCCGCGCGCGTCGAGGTCGAGCGCATGATGGCACCGTTCGGCGAGCGGGTCCGCTTCGCCGGCGCCCTGCCGCACGCGGCACTGCCGGCCGCCTATGCCGGCGCCGACCTCTATCTCTGGCCGGCGATCAACGAGGCCTTCGGCATGGCGTTCCTCGAGGCGCAGGCGGCGGGACTGCCCGTCGTCGCCGGACGGACCGGCGGTGTGCCCGCCGTGGTAGCCGACGGCGTCGCCGGACTGCTGACGCCGATCGGCGATGCCGCCGCCTTTGCCGCTGCCGTCGGGCGTCTGCTCGACCGCCCCGACGAACGTGCGCGGCTGGCCGCCGGCGCGGCCCGCCGCATCGCGGCCCATCACGACGAGCGTGCCGCCGCCCACGCCCTCGCCGCCGCGCTGGCGCTCGTCCATGCCGGTTGACGCATCACGCTCATTGGACCGCGCGCATCCTGCGCGCTCGCGCTCATGAGCGCGCAGGGTGCGCGCGGTCCAACGAGCATGAACGGATTCCGCCGATGACCGTCCCGTTCGCCATCCTGCGCCATGCCGCCACCGCCTGGAATGCCGAGGGCCGCCTGCAGGGCCTGACCGATATTCCGCTCAGCCCGATCGGCGAGGCGGCGGCGAGAGGCTGGCGGCTTCCTGCCCCCGCCGACCGCTGGCGGCGGATGTGCAGTCCGTTGCTGCGCGCGCGGCGCACGGCGGAGCTGGTCCGGCCGTCGGCGCCGGTCACGATCGAGTCGCGGCTGCGCGAGATGAGCTTCGGCGTCTGGGAGGGCAAGAGCGTGGCACAGCTCCGCGCCGAGGGTGGCGAGGTCTTTGCCGCCGCCGAAGATCTCGGCCTCGACTTCCATCCGCCGGGCGGCGAGTCGCCGCGGCTGGTGATGGCGCGGCTCACCGGCTGGGTGCGGGAGATCGCTGCCAGCGGCGCGCCGGCGGTGGCGGTGTCGCACAAGGCGGCGATCCGCGCCCTCCTGGCGATGGCGACCGGCTGGGACATGACCGGCCGCCAGCCGCTCAAGCTCGACTGGACGTGCCTGCATTTCTTCACGGCGCACGGCGACGGGAAGGTGACGCTCGATCGGCCGAACGTGCCGCTGGCATGAAGCGCATCTTTCTTCACGTGCAGCATCTGCTCGGCATCGGCCATGTCCGCCGCGCGGCGGTGCTCGCGCGCACGCTGGCGGCGAGCGGCTTCGACGTGCTGCTGGTGTCCGGCGGCGCGCCTCTGCGGCTCGAGATCGGCGGTGCGCGCTTCCACCAGTTGCCGCCGCTGCGTGCGCGCGACGCGGGACTGCGCGCGCTCAGCCGGCTCGACGGATCGCCGCTCGACGAGGCTTTCGAGGTCGAGCGGACGCGCACGCTGCTCGAGCTGTTTCATGCCGAGGCGCCCGACGTGCTGATCGTCGAGCAGTTCCCCTTCGGCCGCACCCAGCTTCGCTTCGAGCTGCTGCCATTGCTCGGCGCCGCACAGGCGCGTCGGCCGAAGCCGCTGATCGTGTCGTCGGTGCGTGACATCGTGCGGCGGACGATGTCGCCGCAACGGGTGCGGGAGGCGGTCGATCTCTGCCGCCGCTTCGATCTCATCCTGATCCACGGCGATCCGGCGCTGATCGGCTTCGACCGCAGCTTCGCCGGCTGGGAGGCGATCGGCGCGCGCGCGGCCTATACCGGATACGTTGCGGAGGGCGACGAAGCGACGGGGACGGAGGGCATGGGCGAGGTCATCGTTTCGGTGGGCGGCGGCGCGGTCGGTTCGCCCCTGCTTCGGGCTGCCGCGGGTGCCCGCGCGCAGGGCACGCTCGCCGACCGGACGTGGCGGCTGCTGGCCGGAGCCGATCCGCACGAGCCGATCGCGGCGGCCGACGGGCTGATCGTCGAGCCCGCCCGTGCCGATTTCCGCGCCCTGCTGCGCAACGCCGCGCTGTCGATCTCGCAGGCGGGCTACAACACCGTGGTCGACACGCTGGGTTGCGCCGACCGGGCCGTGCTGGTGCCGTTCGGAACCGAGCGCGAGACGGAGCAGCCCGACCGCGCCCGATGGCTCGCCGAGCGCGGCCTGGTGACGTGCGTGCCGGCCGCCGACCTGTCGTCCCACACGCTGTCCGCCGCGATCGAGCAGGCGATGCGCGGGCCGTCGATCCGCAGCTTCCCGCCCTTCAACCTCGACGGCGCGGCGACGACGGCCGCGCTGCTCCATCGGCGGCTGGCGTGACGGCCCGACCCCTCGATCGCATGAGTTCCGCTGGGGCGCGTCACTCATATGCCCTCAGCGAGACGTCATGCTCCTCTCCCCCTATCGGGGGAGAGGAGCATGAGGGAGCGGGTCAAAAATCAGCACCTGTGGGCGCGCAACTCTGCGGAACGGGCGGACCATGACCGGCTGGGACCTGATCGACCAGGAGCTTGCGCGCTGGAGTGAGGTCGGCCGTACGCCCGCGCTGTGGTGGCGCGACGACGATGCGGCGGAGGCCACGCCCGAGCTCGAGCGGCTGCTCGGCCTGCAGCGGGCGACGCAGATGCCGCTCGCCCTGGCGATCGTGCCGGCGAACGCTACGACCGCCCTGGCCGACCGGCTCGCGCAGGCGCCCGGCGTCGACCTGCTGCAGCATGGCTATGCCCATACCAACCATGCTCTGGCGCCCGACAAGAAGTCGGAGCTCGGGCCGCACCGGCCGGCGATGCTGGTGCTGGGCGATCTCGCCACCGGCTGGATGGCGTTGGAGCGCCTGTTCGGCGATCGCGCGCTGCCGGTGCTGGTGCCGCCGTGGAACCGCATCGCCCCCGCACTCGTGCCGGCGCTGCCGGAGATCGGCTATCGCGGCCTGTCGACGTTCGGTGCCCGCCGCCGCGTCCATCCCGTCGCCGGGCTGCAGCAGGTCAACACCCATGTCGACCTGATCGACTGGCGCAGTCGTTCCTTCGTCGGCGAGGAGGCCGCCTTCGTCGCGTTGCATGCAGCGCTCGCCGCGTCGCGCACCGGCACCGGCGAGCCGGTCGGCATCCTTAGTCATCATCTTGCGATGGACGAGGGGGCTTGGGATTTCCTAAATTCGTTCTGGGAGAAAATAGCCGCCATGCCGGGCCTCAAAGCCATGCCGGCACACGATCTGTTCGCGTTACGGGAGCCGCGGGTTTGAGCTCTGTCGATCTGCGCTACCCACGCCAGACGTTGTGGGCCGACTATCTGCGCGCAGGAGCGGGTGCGGTGCTGTGCGGCCTGCCGCTGGCGCTGATCGAGGTCAACCGCTGGGTCGCGCTGGTGCTCGGCGCGGGGTTCGTCCTGTTCGCCGTGTTCTTCGTTCGCACCGCCCTGCGCCAGCGGACCCGCTACGTGTTCGGCCCCGACACGCTCTGCGCCGACGGGCCGGCCGGTACGCTGGTCGAATGGAGCCGGCTCGATCGGCTGAAGCTCAGCTACTTCTCGACCAAGCGCGACCGCTCCGACGGCTGGATGCAATTGGCCGTCGGCTCGGTCGGTGGACGCCTGGTGAGGGTCGATTCCGCGCTCGAGGGCTTCTACGATGTCGTCGAACGGGCCGCGCGCGCGGCCGAGACGGTGGGCCTTCCGCTCAGCGTCGCCACGCGCGCCAACCTGCGGTCGATGGGGATCTCCGTGGCGGAGCAGGAAGAGACGGTATGAAGGATCTGCTGCGGGTCGAGAACCTGACCGTCGAGTTCGGCGTGCACGAGGGGATATTGCGTGCCGTCGACAACGTCTCCTTTTCCATTGCGCCGGGCGGCACCGTGGCGCTGGTCGGCGAATCCGGATCGGGCAAGTCGGTGTGCAGCCAGGCGATCATGGGACTGCTGCCGCGCAGCGCGACCATCCCGTCGGGCTCGATCCTGTTCGCCGATCCGCGCGACAAGGCGCCGGTGGTCGATATCGCCAAGCTCGACCGGATGGGGCCGGAAATGCGCCGCATCCGCGGCGGCGAGATCTCGATCATCTTCCAGGAGCCGATGACCTCGCTGTCGGCGCTCCACACGGTCGGCGACCAGATCGGCGAGGCGGTCGAGCTGCATGGCGGCGGCGGCCACCTCAGCGAGGTCCATTCGCTCGGCAACCAGATGCACGAGGCGGCCGAGCGCTCGCACCAGCGCATGAGCCGCGCCCAGATCGACCAGCTCACCACCGACATGCTGCGCATGGTCGGCTTCCCCGATCCCAAGCGGGCGCTGCGCACCTATCCGTTCGAGCTCTCGGGCGGCCTGCGCCAGCGCGCCATGATCGCCATGGCGCTGGTCTGCCGGCCGGCCCTGCTGATCGCCGACGAGCCGACGACGGCGCTCGACGTCACCATCCAGGCCCAGATCCTGCGCCTCATGAAGGATCTGCAGAAAGAGCTCGGCATGGCGCTGCTGATGATCACGCACGATCTCGGCGTGGTCGCCAACGTCGCCGACGACGTGGTCGTGATGTATCGCGGCAAGGTGGTCGAATCGGGCAACCTGCACGACATCTTCGCCGAGCCCGGGCACCCCTATCTCAAGGCGCTGCTCAACGCGGTGCCGCGCTTCGACATGAAGCCGGGCGAGCGGCTGCAGCCGATCCGCGAGATCAAGGCGGCGACCGGCCATCTCCTGAGCCAGAAGGCCGAGGTCGCGCCGACCGACACCTTCAATCGCCAGGCGCCGGTGCTGAAGGTCCGTCATCTCACCAAGACGTTCAGGATCCGCAAGGCCGACACCCTGCTCGAATCGCTGCTCGGCGGCGGCACGACGCGCACGGTGCGCGCCGTGAACGACGTGAGCTTCGACGTCGAGCGCGGCGAATGCCTGGGGCTGGTCGGCGAATCGGGCTGCGGCAAGACCACCCTGTCGAAGATGCTGATGCGCGGCATATCGGCCGATCCCAACGAGGGCGCCGGCCGGGTCGTGTTCGACGACTGGGGCCGCAAGATCGACGTCATGATGCTGGAGGGCGAGGAGCTGAACCGCTTCCGCCGCAAGCTGCAGTTCATCTTCCAGGACCCGTTCGGCTCGCTCAACCCGCGCATGACGGTCTACGACATCCTGGTCGAGCCGCTGGTCATCCACGGCATCGGCGACGATGCCTATCGCCGCGAGATGGTGGCCGAGCTGATGGAGATGGTCGGCCTCGACCGCCGGCACCTCAGCCGCTATCCGCACTCCTTCTCCGGCGGCCAGCGCCAGCGCATCGGCATCGCGCGCGCCCTCGCGCTGCGTCCCGACATGGTGATCTGCGACGAGCCGGTCTCGGCGCTCGACGTCTCGATCCAGGCCCAGATCCTGAACCTGCTCAAGGACCTGCAGAAGCAGCTCGGCCTCACCTACCTGTTCATCAGCCACAATCTCGCGGTGGTCGACTACATCGCCGACCGCATCGCCGTGATGTGCGCCGGCCGCCTGGTCGAACTCGCGCCGGCCGGCGAGCTGTTCAAGAATCCCATGCATCCCTACACCAGGGCGCTCCTTTCGGCGGTGCCGATGCCCGATCCCGATGCCCGCCTCGACCTCGGCGCGCTGATGGAGGGCAAGGCGTCCGATCCCACGGCCTGGCCCGAGCCGTTCCGCGACGACGGCAAGACGCCGCTTCTCTGGACCGAGGCCGAGCCCGGCCATTACATCCGCGTCTCGCGGCCCGATCTGTACCCGACCGGGCGAGAGGTGGTCTGACATGCTGCAGTTCATTGTCCGCCGCGTGCTGTTGATGATCCCGACCCTGTTCGTGATCAGCGCGCTCGTCTATTTCATCATCGACCTGCCGCCCGGCGACTGCGTCACCTCGCAGATCGAGGAGCTGCTGGCGCGCGGCGATCCCGATGCCCACGCGCGCGCCGAAGAGCTGCGCGAACTCTACGGCCTCAACCTCCCGCTCTGGCACCGCTACCTCGACTGGGTGGCCGGCATCTTCCGCTGGGACTTCGGTCTCTCGTGCCAGGACACGGTGCCGGTCGCCGACCTGATCAGCGAGCGCATGATGCTGACCATCATCATGGAGACCTGCACGATCGCCTTCATCTGGATCGTGTCGTTCGTCATCGGCGTCTACGCCGCCACCCACCAGTACAAGTGGGGCGACTACGTCGCCTCGTTCATCGGCTTCATCGGCCTCTCGATCCCGAACTTCCTGCTGGCCCTGGTGCTGCTCTATGTCGGCAAGGTCTATTTCGGCCTGTCGATCGGCGGCCTGATGGACCCCGAGTTCATCGAGAAGCCGATGAGCTGGGCCAAGTTCGTGTCGATCGCCCAGCATCTCGTCATCCCGGTGATCGTGATCGGCACCTCGGGCACCGCCGGCATGATCCGCCGCCTGCGCGCCAACCTGCTCGACGAGCTGCAGAAGCAGTACGTCACGACCGGCCGGGCCAAGGGCCTGCCGCCGCTGAAGCTGCTGATCAAGTATCCGCTGCGCCATGCCATCAACCCCTTCGTCGCCGACATCGGCCACCTGCTGCCGGAGGTGATCTCGGGCTCGGTGATCGTCTCGGTCGTGCTGTCGCTGCCGACCACGGGGCCGATGCTGCTGGGTGCGCTCAAGACGCAGGACGTGAACCTCGCCGCGACCTTCCTGCTGTTCGTGGCGGTGCTGACGGTAATCGGCATGCTGATCTCGGACCTGCTGCTGGCCGCGCTCGATCCGCGCATCCGCTTCGGCGCCACCTCTGAGAAATAGGCCGGAGACGCCCCATGACCGACACGGCCGATCGTCCGACCCCGCCTTCCGCCACGCCGCACTACGTCAACCCGGCGCCGTGGGATCCGTACGTTTCCGAGAAGCTCACGGCCGAGCAGGAAAAGTACTACATGGCCGGCCAGTGGAAGCTGATGTGGTGGCGCTTCCGCCGCCATCGGCCGGCCGTCGTCTCCGCCGCCTTCCTGGCGCTGATGTACTTCTCCTGCCTGATCAGCGAATGGATCGCGCCGCACGACCTGCATACGCGCCACGTGAAGTACATCTTCGCGCCGCCGCAGGGCATCCATCTCTTCCACGAGGGCAAGTTCCTCGGGCCGTTCGTCTATGCCTTCAAGATGGAGCGCGATCCCGAGACGCTGCAGCGCGTGTACACGCCGGACACGACCCAGCCGCAGCCGCTGCGCTTCTTCTGCCGCGGCGAACGGTACGAATTCTGGGGGCTGGTCGAGGGCTCGTTCCATTTCGTCTGCCCGGCCGAGGGCGGCACCTTCTTCTTCCTGGGCACCGACCGGCTGGGACGCGACATGTTCAGTCGCATCGTCTATGCCGCGCGCATCTCGCTGACCATCGGCGTGATCGGCATCGTGCTGTCCTTCGCCCTCGCCCTCATCCTGGGCGGGTTGGCCGGCTATTACGGCGGCTGGGTCGATTCGGTGGTCCAGCGCATCACCGAGATCCTCAAGAGCTTCCCGCATTTGCCTTTGTGGCTGGCGCTTTCCGCCGCGCTGCCGGTCACCTGGTCGCCGCTGCTGGTCTATTTCGGCATCACCTTGATCCTCGCCCTCCTCGACTGGCCGAGCCTCGGCCGCGCGGTGCGCTCGAAGCTCCTCTCGCTGCGCGAGGAGGACTACGCCATGGCCGCCCAGATGATGGGCGCCAAGCCCGGCCGCATCATCGGCCGGCACCTGCTGCCCGGCTTCATGAGCCACCTGATCGCCTCCGCGACGCTGTCGATCCCTTCGATGATCCTGGCCGAGACCGCACTGTCGTTCCTCGGCCTCGGCCTGCGGCCGCCGATCACCTCGTGGGGCGTGCTGCTGAACGAGGCGACCGACATCAATGTGGTGGCGGTCAACTGGTGGCTGATGCTGCCGGTCGTCCCGGTGATCCTGGTCATCCTCGCCTACCAGTTCATGGGCGACGGCATGCGCGACGCGGCCGATCCATACGCTTAGGCGCGGAGCCTAAGCGAAAGAGCAGAAAAGACAATAATTTCAAGCTCTTGGAATCCCGCGCCTGCGCTTCCTCACGCGCCGGAAGAAATCACATTAATGCCCTATTTGGGTCTAGCGACGGCCACCGGGGGCTTCCATCTTCTTTCTTGTATCTCCCCCGAACGTGGTCTCCCCAAAGCCACGTTCAGCCTCCTCGGAGGCGTTTGGCCGTCCTGTCACCTCCCCCGACAGGACGGCCTTTTTCTTTCCGGCATGCTACCTACGGCGTCGCGATGACGCCCGTCCTCCTCGAAGCCGCCGGCCTGTCCTGCCGCCGCGCCGGCCGGCTGGTGTTCGACGGCCTGTCCTTCGGTCTGGCCGGCGGCGAGCTGCTGGCGCTGACCGGCCGCAACGGCAGCGGCAAGACCACGCTGCTGCGCGCCCTGGCGCTCTTGGCGCCGACCGCGGCGGGCCGCATCCTCTGGCAGGGCGAGGATGTGGGCCATGATCGCGAGTCCTGGCGCCGCCGGATCGCCTGGCTCGGCCATCTCGACGGGTTGAAGGGCGATCTCGGTGTCCGGGAAAACCTCGCCGTCGCGGCCAGGCTGCGCGACGAGCCGTCGGACCGGATCGACGGCGCCCTCGCCGCCTTCGAGCTCGGACCGCTTGCCCGGCGCGAGGTGCGTACGCTCTCCGCGGGCCAGCGGCGGCGGGTGGCGCTCGCCCGCGTGGCGTCCTCCCATGCGCCCCTGTGGCTTCTCGACGAGCCGCTGAACGCACTCGATGCGCCGTCCCAGGGCGCGCTGGGCGGCGTGCTTGCCCGCCATCTCGCCGCCGGCGGCCTCGCCATCGCCGCGACCCATGCGCCGATCGAGGTCGCGGGAGCGCGCGCCCTGGAGCTCGGCCGGTGAGCGGTTTCGGTGCGCTCCTGGCGCGCGACCTGCGGCTGGTCTGGCGGCGGCCGGGCGACGTGATGGTGGTGCTCGCCTTCTTCGTCGTGGCGACGGTGCTGTTCCCGCTCGGCATCGGGCCGGAGAGCAACCTGCTGGCGCGTATCGCCGCCGGCATCCTGTGGTGCGCCGCGCTGTTCGCCGCGCTGCTCTCGCTCGACCGGCTGTTCGCCGCCGACCACGAGGACGGCGCGCTCGACCTGCTGCTGCTGGCGCCCTGGCCGCTCGAGCTGGCGGCGCTGGCCAAGTGCCTGGCTCACTGGATCGTGACCGGCCTGCCGCTCGCCGCGCTGGCGCCGCTGATGGGCGTGGCGTTCGGCCTCTCGGGCGAGGGGCTGGGCGCGCTCTGCCTCACGCTGCTGGTCGGCACGCCGACCCTGTCGCTGGTCGGCGGCCTCGCCGCGGCGCTGACGCTCGGCGCCCGGCGCGGCGGCGCCTTGCTCGCCCTGCTCGCCCTGCCGCTCTGCGTGCCGACGCTGATCTTCGGCGCCGGCGCGGTCGAGGCGGTGGCGATGGGCGAGGGATTCGCCACCCATCTCGCGATCCTTGGTGCCTTGGCCCTGATGGCATTGGCGACCCTGCCGTGGGCGATCGCGGCGGCCTTGCGGCAAGCCGGCGAGTAGACAAGCCGCTCCGGACGGCGAATACAGGCGGCGATGGCCACGCTGCATTTCCTCGCCAACCCGGCGCGCTTCCGCCGGTTCAGCCAGCGCGTGCTGCCGGTCCTGTCCACGGTGACGGCACTGGCGCTCGCGGCCGGCCTCTGGCTGGCGCTGGTCCAGTCGCCGCCCGACTACCAGCAGGGCGAGACCGTGCGCATCATGTTCGTGCACGTGCCCTCGGCGTGGATCTCGATGGCGGGCTACGGCCTGCTCGCGGCACTCGGCGCCGCGTTGCTGGTCTGGCGCCATCCGCTGGCCGCCCTGATGGCGCGCGCCGCGGCACCGGTCGGCGCGGTGTTCGCCGCGGTCTGCCTGGTGACGGGCTCGCTGTGGGGCCGGCCGATGTGGGGCACCTACTGGGTCTGGGACGCGCGGCTGACCTCGATGCTGCTGCTGTTCTTCCTCTATCTCGGCCATGTCGCGCTGAGCCGCGCCTACGACGATCCCGAGCGCGGCGACCGCGCCGCGGCGATCCTGGCGCTGGTCGGCGCCATCAACCTGCCGGTGATCAAGTTCTCGGTCGACTGGTGGAACACGCTGCACCAGCCCGCTTCGGTGATGAAGCTCGGCGGCCCCGCCATCCACCCCGCGATCCTGACCCCGCTGCTGGTCATGGCGGTCGCCCTGCTTCTGCTGTTCGTGACCCTGGTCCTGCTCCGCACCGAGACCGAGATCGACCGCCGCCGCCTCGAAGCCGCCGAGCTGGCGGGTTAGGGTACGACCGGCGCGTTCAACTAAGTCTCCCTCCTTTCCCTCCCCCGTCTTCGGGGGAGGTGGCCGCGTCTTACGCGGACGGAGGGGGTCAGAATCATGCAACGCTGCAACCATGACCCCCTCCGTCGCGGATTACCGCGCCACCTCCCCCGAAGACGGGGGAGGGAAAAC
>CAMFJT010000215.1 GCA_945957125.1 uncultured Rhodospirillales bacterium
TCTTGATGTTGACCTCGTGGTCCGAGGTGTCGACGCCGGCGGAATTGTCGAGCGCATCGGTGTTGATCCGGCATCCGGCGAGGGCTGCCTCGACGCGGCCGCGCTGGGTGAAGCCGAGATTGGCGCCCTCGCCCACCACTTTGGCGCGCACCTCCGGGGCATCGATGCGCAGCGGATCGGAGGCCCGGTCGCCGGCATCGGCGTTGCTCTCGGTCGACGCCTTCACGTAGGTGCCGATGCCGCCGAAGTAGAGCAGGTCGACCGGCGCCTTCAGGATAGCGCGCATCAGGTCGACCGGAGTCGTCGTCGGCTGGTCGATGCCCAGCACCGCGCACGCCTCGTCCGACAGCGCGATCGACTTGGCGGCGCGGTCGTACACGCCACCGCCCGCCGAGATCAGCGTCTTGTCGTAATCCATCCAGGACGAGCGCGGCAGGTCGAACAGCCGCTGACGCTCGACCCAGCTCAGAGCCGGATCGGGTGCGGGGTCGACGAAGATGTGGCGATGGTCGAACGCGGCCACCAGCCTGATCGCCTTGGACAGCAGCATGCCGTTGCCGAACACGTCGCCCGACATGTCGCCGACGCCCGCCACCGTGAAGGGCGTGCGCTGGATGTCGGTGCCGAGCTCGCGGAAGTGCCGCTTCACCGACTCCCACGCGCCGCGCGCGGTGATGCCCATCTTCTTGTGGTCGTAGCCGGCCGAGCCGCCCGAAGCGAAGGCATCGTCGAGCCAGTAGCCGTAGTCGCGCGCCAATGCGTTGGCGATGTCGGAGAAGGTGGCAGTGCCCTTGTCGGCGGCGACCACGAGATAGGGATCGTCGCCGTCGTGGCGGACGACACCGGCCGGCGGCGCGATGTTGCCCTCCGCATAGTTGTCGGTGAGGTCGAGCAGGCCGCGGATCAGGGTCCGGTAGCAGGCGATTCCCTCGGCCTGGGCCTGCTCGCGCGTGCCGCCGACCGGTGGTTGCTTGACGTAGAAGCCGCCCTTCGAGCCGGTCGGCACGATCACCGCGTTCTTCACGATCTGCGTCTTCATCAGCCCGAGGATCTCGGTGCGGAAGTCCTCGCGCCGGTCGGACCAGCGGATGCCGCCGCGCGCCACCCGCCCGCCGCGCAGGTGGATGCCTTCCATGCGCGGGCTGTAGACGAAGATCTCGACCAGCGGCCGCGGCGCCGGCAGCCCGTCGATCGCGCGGCTGTCGACCTTGAAGGAGATCCACTCGCGATCGAGCCAGTAGTTGGTGCGCAGGCTGCAGCGCACCGCATCGATGAAGCGGCGCAGGATGCGGTCCTCGTCGAGCGTCGCCACGCCGTCCAGCGCCTCGGCGATCGTCTTCTCGATCGCTTCGAGCCGCGTCATGCGGTCGGCCGACCGCGCCTCGCCCAGCGCCGGATCGAAGCGCGCCTTGAACAGCTCGACGATGGCGTGGGCGATCGCAGGATAGGCGGCGAGCGCGCGCTCCATGTAGTCCTGGCTGAAGGGGATGGCGGCCTGTCGCAGATACTTGGCGTAGGCACGCAGCAGGGCGACCTCGCGCCAGGCGAGGCCTGCCCCGAGCACCAGCCGGTTCAACCCGTCATTCTCCAGCGCGCCGGCCCACAGACGATCGAGCGCTTCGGCAAATCGCGGCCCGGCTTCGGCAAGATCGACCGGCGAGCGGTCGGCGGTCTCGACCCGCAGCACCTGCAGCGCCACGCCGTCCTGGCCCGGGGCGTGGAGCAGGAAGGGCGCCTCGCTCAGCACACGCAGGCCGAGATTCTCGGCCAGCGGCAGGATGTCACTGAGCGCGATCGGCTTCTTCGGATGGAACAGGCGGACGGCGAAACGGTACGGCGGCATGCCGATACGCCGGCCGAGGCGCACGCCGAATTCGGTGCCGTCGAGCGCCGCCTGCAAAGGCCCGATGTCGGCGGCAGCCTGGCCGGCCTCGAACGTCTCGCGATAGACCGCGGGGAACCAGTCACGCCAGTGGCGGCCGGCGGCGCGATCCTGCAGCGCCTCGTCGAGCCGGTCGCTCCACGACGTGGCCGCCTCCGCCAGCGCGCGCTCGAGCGCGGCGAGATCGGGCGTCGGGCTGTCCGGTGTGTCGAGCTTCAGCGTGTAGAGCGCCTGGGCAAGCGGCGACTCGGTGCTGCCCGAGCCCGTCACGGAGGTCACCTTGCCGTGCCAGGCCTCGGCGAGAAGGTCGCTGAAACGCTCGCCCAGCGCTGCATCGAACCGTTCGCGCGGCGCGAACACCAGACAGCTCGCGAACCGGCCGACCGGATCGCGGCGCGCGAACAGCGCCACGCGGCGGCGCTCCTGGAGCTGCAGGATGCCCATGGCATGGTCGTAGAGCGTATCGGCGTCGATCTGGAACAGCTCGTCCCGCGGATAGGCGTCGAGGATCGCGAGCAGCGACTTGCCGTCGTGGCTCTGCGGGTCGAGCCCGGCCCGGCGCAGCACCTGTCCCGCCCGGTCGCGCAAGAGCGGCACGTCGAGCACCGGCGTATGATAGGCGGTCGAGGTGAACAGGCCGGTGAAGCGCCGCTCGCCGGTGGCGCGGCCATCGCCGTCGAGGGTCTTGACGATGATGCAGTCCATCGGCCCGCGGCGATGGACCAGCGATTCGCGGTCGGTCTTGACGATCAGCAGCGTCTGGGGCCCCCGCGCGAACCGTGCCATGGCTTCGCCGCCGCCCAGCCCGGCATCGAACAGCCGGACCTCGTCGCGGCGCAGGATGCCGAGGGCCGATCCCGGGATGAGCTCGTAGCGGATGCCGCCGGGTTGGGCATCGTCGTCGTCGTAGCGGTAGCGGCGATGGCCGAGGAAGGTGAAATGGTTGGCCTCGAGCCAGCACAGGAATTCTTCCTCCTCGTCGCTGCGCGCCGGCGCGAGATCCTCGACCGCATCGACCGCCGCCCGCCGCATGGTCGCCCAGTCGCCGACGGCCAGGCGCACCTCGGCCAGCACGCGCGACAGCGCCGCGGCGAGCTCGTCTCGCTGGGCGACGTCGGGCTGGCGGTCGATCTCGATCTCCATCAGCGATTCGGACGGCGCGGGTCGGTCGGCCTCCTCCACCGCCAGGAGGTCGCCGTCGAGGTCGCGGCGGACGGCGATGACCGGATGGGCCAGCAGATGCACGCCCAGCTCGCGCCGGTTCAGCTCATTGGCGACGGAATCCACCAGGAACGGCATGTCGTCGTTGACGATCTGCACGATCGTATTGCGGCTCTCGAAGCCGTGCTCGGCGACCGTCGGATTGAACACCCGGACCTTGGCCACGCCGGGCAGCCGGCGCCGGGCGAACGCAAACAGGGCGAGGGCGGCCGCCGCGCGCTGCTCGGGCGAGGCGGCCGCGAGGTCCTTCTCGGCAACCCGCTCGTAAAGCCGCCGGGTAAAGGCCCGCGCTTCGTCCGATCCGGCCGCTGCGGCAATGGCGTCGAGCCCGTAGAGATGTGGTGCCGGCGCGGCTGCCATGGTCCTGTCCTTGTCCTGTCGGGGAGCGTGGAATGGTACGCCCGACGGTTACGATCTGGCGACGAAGACGTGAAGGCTGGAAGTGCCCATCCCACGGGAGGTTTGGCGGACTCCCCCGGCGCGGCTGCGCCAAATCTCTGCGGATTCCGTCTGCCAGCCGCGGAATCCGTGGAGAAGCGCGTTTTGTTCTCTCTCTTATGCTGCACCTGCGAACAAAAGCCGAGGTCTGAAAGACAAAATTTCAAACCGATATTTCCTGTTTGAAAACAGGAGGTTGGACACTGATTCCTGAGACTCACAATTGAGGAATAAATTTCGAAATGACAGGCGCAGCGGCAGGCGTATCTTCTAGGGATAGCGGGGACGGACAAACCGGCCCCTAGATGTAGGTTTCTTCCACAAGGTGTTTTATCCACATCTGTGGACAACAAGAAAAAGGGGACCGCAAGTGTTTGATGTTGTTCAGGTTCGCAGCGGCGCGCGGGTTGTGACCGATCCTTCCCGGGACAGCCGCCTGACGGCTTTCGGCAAGGGCACCCTTTCCGACCGGTATCTGATGCCGGGCGAGTCCTTCCAGGACATGTTCGCACGCGTGGCCTCGGCCTATGCCGACGACGATGCGCACGCCCAGCGCATCTATGACTACATCTCCAATCTGTGGTTCATGCCGGCGACGCCTGTCCTGTCGAACGGCGGCACCCAGCGCGGCCTGCCGATCTCCTGCTTCCTGAACGAGACCAGCGATTCGCTCGAAGGCATCGTCGGGCTGTGGAACGAGAACGTCTGGCTGGCAGCGCGCGGCGGCGGCATCGGCTCCTATTGGGGCAACCTGCGCTCGATCGGCGAGAAGGTCGGCATGAACGGCAAGACCTCCGGTGTCGTGCCTTTCATTCGCGTCATGGATTCGCTGACGCTTGCCATCTCGCAGGGCTCGCTGCGGCGCGGCTCGGCGGCGGTCTACCTGCCGGTCAACCATCCCGAGATCGAGGAGTTCATCGAGATCCGCCGTCCGACCGGCGGCGATCCCAACCGCAAGGCGCTGAACCTCCATCACGGCCTGCTGGTGTCCGACGCCTTCATGCGCGCGGTCGAGAACGACGAGCAATGGGGCCTGGTCTCGCCCAAGGACGGCGCGGTGCTGCGCAAGGTGTCGGCCCGACATCTCTGGATCCGCATCCTGACGGCGCGCATCGAGACCGGCGAGCCCTACCTGATCTTCGTCGACCACGTGAACAAGGCGCGGCCCGAGCACCAGAAGCTGGCGGGGCTGGAGGTCAAGACCTCGAACCTCTGCTCGGAGATCACGCTGCCGACCGGTGTCGACCATCACGGCAAGCAGCGCACGGCGGTGTGCTGCCTGTCTTCGCTCAACCTCGAGACCTATCTCGAATGGCACGAGCATCCGACCTTCATCGAGGACGTGATGCGCTTCCTCGACAACGTGCTGCAGGGCTTCATCGACAATGCCGGCACCGACTTCGCCAAGGCGACCTATGCCGCCATGCGCGAGCGCTCGGTCGGGCTGGGCGTGATGGGCTTCCACTCCTTCCTGCAGCAGAACAACATCCCGCTCGAGGCGGTGATGGCCAAGGTGTGGAACAAGAAGATGTTCAAGCACATCCGCGGCCAGTGCGACCAGGCGTCGAAGACCCTGGCGAAGGAGCGCGGCGCGTGCCCGGATGCCGCCGACTTCGGCATCGAGGAGCGCTTCTCCAACAAGCTGGCGATCGCGCCGACGGCGTCGATCTCGATCATCTGCGGCGGCGCCTCGCCCGGCATCGAGCCGGTCGCGGCCAACGTCTACAATCACAAGACGCTGTCGGGCTCGTTCGTGGTACGCAACCCTTACCTCGAGAAGCTGCTCGCCCAGAAGGGCCGCAACGACGAGGACACCTGGACCTCGATCACCACCACGCAGGGCTCGGTGCAGCATCTCGACTGCCTCGACGACCACGAGAAGGCGGTGTTCAAGACGGCGTTCGAGATCGACCAGCGCTGGCTGGTCGAGCACGCCGCCGACCGCGCGCCCTATATCTGCCAGAGCCAGTCGCTCAACCTCTTCCTGCCCGCCGACGTGCACAAGCGCGACCTGCACCAGATCCACATGATGGCCTGGAAGCGCGGCGTGAAGACTCTCTATTACTGCCGTTCGCTGTCGATCCAGCGCGCCGACGTCGTCTCCAGCGACGCCGTCGTCTCGCCGCTGGGCGATCATGCCCTGAGTGTACCTCGCGTCGACGCCCCCGCCGTCCCGCCGGCCGGTTTCCCGGCCGGCGGGACCAACAACGATTACGAAGAGTGCCTGAGCTGCCAGTAGGTCGTTTCCGACCGCTGGCCTTCGACCGATCACAATCACCTCACCCTGAGGAGCGGCCCGTAGGGCCGCGTCTCGAAGGGTGGCAACCCGCACCTCGCTTGTAGCCATCCTTCGAGACGCTCGCTTCGCTCGCTCCTCAGGATGAGGTTTTCTCTTTAGGTTCCGCCCCATGTCCCTCCTCGACGCCAAGCCGATCTACAAGCCGTTCCACTATCCGTGGGCCTACGATGCCTGGCTGACGCAGCAGCGCCTGCACTGGCTGCCGGAGGAAGTGCCGCTGGCCGACGACGTGAAGGACTGGCGCAACAAGCTGAGCGACGGCGAGCGGCACCTGCTGACGCAGATCTTCCGCTTCTTCACCCAGGCCGATGTCGAGGTGAACAACTGCTACATGCGGCACTATTCTCGGGTCTTCAAACCCACGGAAGTGCAGATGATGCTGGCCGCCTTCTCGGCGATGGAGACGGTGCACGTCGCCGCCTACAGCCACCTGCTCGACACGATCGGCATGCCCGAGACCGAGTACTCCGTCTTCCTCACCGTCAAGGAGATGAAGGACAAGTACGACTACATGCAGGGCTTCAACGTCGACTCGAAGGCCGACATCGCCAAGACGCTGGCGGTGTTCGGCGCCTTCACCGAGGGCCTGCAGCTCTTCGCCTCGTTCGCCATGCTGATGAACTTCCCGCGCTTCAACAAGATGAAGGGCATGGGCCAGATCGTGACCTGGTCGGTGCGCGACGAGACGCTGCACTGCAACTCGATCGTCAAGCTGTTCCGCACCTTCGTGCAGGAGAACCCGGAGATCTGGACCGAGGCCCTGCAGCGCGAGATCTACGTCGCCTGCTCGACCATCGTCGAGCACGAGGACGCCTTCATCGACCTCGCCTTCGAGACCGACGGCATCGAGGGCATGACCGCGACCGACGTGAAGCGCTACATCCGCTTCATCGCCGACCGCCGCCTGATCCAGCTCGGCCTGCAGCCGATCTACAAGAAGGACGCCAAGAACCCGCTGCCCTGGATGGACCAGATGCTCAACGCCATCGAGCATACGAACTTCTTCGAGAACCGCGCGACGGAGTACTCCAAGGCGTCGACAAAGGGGACGTGGGAGGAAGCTTTCGGCTAAAGCTTCGTCGCGCTTTGAAATAAGGTCAGAAGTTCACGATCGGCCGGTTGGTCGTTTCCTGCACGCGCACCGGTCTGCACCAGCACGAACTTTGTCACCGGATCGACCAGAACGAACTGTCCGCGATAACCCTGCAGTGCGAATGCCCGATTGGGGCCAGGGATCAGCCAGGTCTGGTAGCCGTAACCTGCCCAATAGCTGCGCTGCGAGAAGCGGAGGTGGGGGTCGGAGGGCGCTATGGTCGTTGCAGCCACCAGCCAGTCTCGCGGGACAATTTGCTTGCCGCCCCATGCCCCGTCATGTGCCAGCATCAGTCCAAGCCGTGCCCAGTCCCGCAGGGTAGCATTGACGAAGCCGAAGGCGACCTCCCGGCCGGTAGCGTCGACGATCCAGCTCGCCGGGGCTTCGGCGCCCAAGGGCCCCCAGAGCTTTTCGCGAACAAGGTCGGACAAGTTGCGACGTGTTGCGCCAGCGACGACGAGGCCCAGTACCGAGGTCTCGGCCGAGGCGTAAGACCAGCGCATGTCCGGCTTCGCAATCCGGTCGTTGAGACGGCGAAGCACGGGCGGGCTTCCTCCGGGCCCCTGTTGCAGGGTTGCGCGAGATAGTATGGCGATATCGCTCTTGGGATCCGCGTACTCCTCGTTGAAAGCGACGCCGGAAGACATCTGTAGCAGCGCCTTGATCGGCGTGTGGCCGTACTCGGTACCCACCAGGTCACGAGCGTAAGTCTCCGCCGGATCGTCGATTGAGCGGATGAGGCCATCTTTCACGGCCAGGCCGACGAGGAGAGCGGTGATTGTCTTCGCCATCGAGAAAGACGCAAACCGTTGATTGTCTTTCCGCGCATACTGGTAGCGCTCGATCAGGATCGTGTCGTCATGCGCGAGCAGGAAGCCGGTGACCGGTTGGCGATTGAGGTAATCGTCAAGCAGCACTTCATGCCCGTCCCAGACATAGCGAAGCACCGGTTCCTGCGAAGCCCGTTGCAGACGCGAAGCGGCCCCGGAGACGGGGATCGTCCGCGATGGGAAGAGCGAGTCGAAATTGCTGAACGCGCCGACTCGACACCGTTGCTTGTCGAAATAGTCAGTCCTGCCGCACGACGGGTACCCATCGCGTCGGCCAAACGCGTCGGCCTGCACACCGTCGGCCTGGAAGCGCGGTCCGGACACTTGCGCCGTCGCATCTCCTGGTCCGGAGAGAATCAGCCCGCTGGATGAGAGTGCAACGAGTGCTGCTCTACTTATGGTTGTACCCAGAAGCGCTCTCGTGAAACGGATCATCATGATGTGCATCCTCCTGCGGCCAGCCCTTGCAGGGCTATCCGCGCCGATTCAATGATCGCACCACGCCCTCAGCATGGAACTTCTCGATCTGGCCAAATGCATCGGCGGCTGGGTGGCTCGGGGTGGGATCGTCCCACGCCTCGTCGACTTTGGCCTTGAGCGTTTGCATCGGCACGTTTCCGTGACGTACTTCGCGGGAGGCGTAGCGTGCGCCTACGTCAGCGAATACCGTCCGGGCAGGAATCCCTCGACCTGGATCAGCTTTCATGGCGTCATAAACGGGGACCGCTTCTTCCCGCAGCCATTGCTCGAACGCGGCGTCGCGCTCCTGCAGCGCCCGTAAGCCGGCGCGCACCACTTCCGATGCGGAGGCATAGGCGCCATCGTCGACTTTCGCATCGATGTAGGCGGCCTGTTCGTCGGGAAGGCTGAAGGTGCGCTTGGTCGCTTTGCCCATGAAACTCTCCCGTATGAAGAGATCATATCAGCTTCAACGACTTCGCGGCCATTCGATCGCCCTCGATTTGGATAATCGTATAGCGGTCGCCTTTGGCGGGGTCGTCCAGCGCGGAGACGTTGACGAAGGTCGTGTCCTTGCGGGTCGTGAACTTGAAGCCATGGCGGTGGCCGAACAGATGAAGCGCCAGGCCGGGGAAATCGCGGTCGATCCCGAAAAGGCGGTCATGCGCGACCACGACGGTGCGGCGAAGGTCCGCGGTCGATTTCCCGATCGCGGCCGCCAGCGCCAGCTTGTTCTGGAGCAACACTTCCCTCTCCGTTTCTCGACCGGCGCCGAGGAGCTCGGCGGCGATCGGGTTGAGCCCCCAGCTTCTCGGTATCCCGCTGATGCCCGCGAAGGTCCAGCCGCCGCACTCGACCGGGCGCAGATGGAGGTGATGGCAGCTCGGGCCGAAATCGGCATCGTAGGGCAATCGGCGGTCCCAGTTGCCGTAGACATACAGGACCGGGCAGGCGAACGAGGCGAGGAGGCCCATGATCTCCGCGGCCGCCTCGCCGCCGATATCGCCCGCCACCACGACGGCGTCGAACGTGTTGCCTTCGTGCTCGCGCAGCTTGCGCACGGCCTCCACGTTGCCGTGGATGTCCGAGACGCCCAGGAGCCGCATGGTTCCGGGCGGGCTTACCGGATCGGCGGCGCGTACTGCAGGCCGCCCTGGCTCCACAGCTTGTTGAGGCCGCGGTCGATCTTCAGCGGCGTGCCGGGACCGAGATTGCGGTCGAACGCCTCGCCGTAGTTCCCGACCTGCTTGACGATGGCATAGACCCACCTCTCGTCGACGCCGAGCGCCTTGCCCATGCCAGGCGTGACGCCGAGGATGCGCTTGATCGTGGGGTTGTCGCTCTTCAGCATCTCATCGACGTTCTTCGAGGTGATGCCGTATTCCTCGGCCTCGATCATGGCGTATTGCGACCAGCGCACGATGTCGGCGAACTGGCTGTCGCCATGGCGCACCGCCGGCGCCAGCGGCTCCTTGGAGATGATCTCGGGCAGGATCTCGTAGTCGTCCGGCTTTGCCGTGTTCGCCGCGCGCGTGGCGTAGAGGCGCGCCTTGTCACCGGTATAGACGTCGCAGCGGCCGGAGAAGAAGGCGGCGCGGATCTGGTCGGCGTCCTCGATGATCACCGGCTTGAAGGTCATCTTCATCGTCCGGAAATAGTCGGCGACATTGAGCTCGGTGGTGCTGCCCGACGGCACGCAGATCGAAGCGCCGTTCATCTCCTTCGCGCTCTTCACGCCGAGCTTCTTCGGCACCATGAAGCCCTGGCCGTCGTAATAGGTGACGCCGACGAAATCGAGCCCGAGGGCGGTGTCGCGCGTCAGCGTCCAGGTCGAGTTGTTCGACAGCAGGTCGACCTCGCCTGCCTGCAGCGCGGTGAAGCGCGTCTGGCCCGACAGCGGCACGTACTTGACCTTCTCGGAGTCGCCGAAGATCGCCGCCGCCGTCGCGCGGCAGATATCGACGTCGAGGCCGGTCCACTTGCCCTGGCTGTCGACCATCATGAAGCCGGCGATGCCGCCCGCCGCCACGCCGCAGACCAGCGTGCCGCGCGCCTTGACCGCATCGAGGTCCTTGCCGGCCAGGGCCGCGCCGGAGGCTGAAGTCATGGCAAGGCCCAGCGCTGCCAATCCGAGGATCCGTCGCATCATTGCCTCCTGTGTGTTGTCCTCTTCCGTGGGACAGGCGACGATGACTACCATGAGCCTGGGTGGGATCTGCAATCTCGACTACACTGTCCTGCTGTGCCGACGGATGGCGGAGACGCGCGCCTTCTACCGCGACGTCATGAAGTTCCCGATCGAGACCGACCGCGAGAACTGGGTCAGCTTCCGCGTGGGCGCGGCGCTTCTGACTTTGCGGCCGCGCGGCGTCTGGAGCGTCTGCGACGACGGACCGGCGGTGCCCGGCTCGGCGGCCGTCCAACTCGCCTTTCGCGTCCCGCCGCCGGCGGTCGACGCCTGCCACGCCGAGCTGGTCGCCAGGGGCGTGCCGATCCTGCGCGGCCCGACGGACCTGCCCGACTGGCGCCACCGCACGCTGTTCTTCCGGGATCCCGAGGACAACATCATCGAGATCTACGCGGAGTATTGATCGCCTTCGTGTCATCGCTGGGACCGCGCCACTCCGTGGCGCTCATTTGAAGATCATGCGCGCCACGGAGAGCTTGTGAATTTATCGGCCGATGGCAAAAAAAGCGATCTGGCTACACTTCCACCTCATCCTGAGGAGCGCAGCGAAGCGGAGCGTCTCGAAGGATGGCAACGCGAAGGATGCGGCGAAAACCGCCGCAATCACGACGTTTTAGAGCATCGAGCGATTAATCTGACGCATATCCCGAGTGCATGAAGAAGTTCCA
>CAMFJT010000216.1 GCA_945957125.1 uncultured Rhodospirillales bacterium
GTCATCAGGATCGTGTCCTCGCGCTGCGGCGAGGTGCTGAGCAGGGCGACCGGGCAGCCGACCAGCTCTTCGACGCGGCGGACGTACTTGATGCAGGTCGCCGGCAGCTCGGCGAAGGAGCGGGCGCCCTGGGTGCTTTCGCTCCAGCCGTCGAACGTCTCCCAGATCGGCGTGATCTTGGCCTGCGCGCCCATGGTGAAGGGGAAGCGCTCGATGCGCTTGCCGTCGAGCTCGTAGCCGACGCAGACCTTGATCTCCTTCTCGCCGTCGAGCACGTCGAGCTTGGTCAGCGCGATGCCGTCGATGCCGTTGAGCTTGACCGCCTGGCGCACCATCACCGCGTCGAACCAGCCGCAGCGCCGGCGGCGGCCGGTATTGGTGCCGAACTCGCGGCCGCGATCGCCCAGGCCCTGGCCGATCTCGTCCTTCAGCTCGGTCGGGAAGGGGCCGTCGCCGACCCGCGTGGTGTAGGCCTTGGCGATGCCCAGCACGTAGCCGACCGCGCCGTTGCCCATGCCCGAGCCGATCATCGCCTGCGCCGCCACGGTGTTGGAGGAGGTCACGAACGGGTAGGTGCCGTGATCGATATCGAGCATGGTGGCCTGCGCGCCCTCGAACAGGATGCGCTTGCCGGCCGCGCGCAGCTCGTCGAGCCGCTCCCATACGTCTTCCGCGAAGGGCAGGATCTTCGGCGCCAGCGCCAGCAGGTCGGCGATGAGCTGGTCGGCATCGACGGTCGGCTTGCCCAATCCCGTGCGCAGCGGATTGTGGTGCGCGAGCAGGGTCGCGACCTTGGCGGGCAGCATGTCGGGCTCGGCGAGATCGCCGACCCGGATGGCGCGCCGGCCGACCTTGTCCTCGTAAGCCGGGCCGATGCCGCGCCGCGTCGTGCCGATCCGGATGATGCCGGGCGCGTCCTCGCGCCAGCCGTCCAGGTCCCGGTGCAGCGGCAGGATCAGCACGGCATGGTTGGCGATCTTGAGGCTCGCCGGCGTGACCGACAGGCCCTGCTCGGTGACCTTCTTCACTTCCTCCAGGAAGTGCCAGGGATCGACCACGACGCCGTTGCCGATGATCGAGAGCTTGCCCGGGCGCACGACGCCGGAGGGCAGCAGAGCGAGCTTGTAGGTCTGGTTGCCGATGACCAGCGTATGGCCGGCATTGTGGCCGCCCTGGAAGCGCACCACGACTTCCGCGCGCTCGCTCAGCCAGTCGACGATCTTGCCCTTGCCCTCGTCGCCCCACTGGGCGCCGATCACTGCCACGTTGGCCATAGCCTTTTCCCTTCAGACACGAAAACGCCTCCCCGGGGCCGATTCCGGGGAGGCGTGAGGGTGGATAGCACGCAGGCCGCGGTGCGCGAAGGGGGAAAACGGCGGTGTAATGTCACGCGCTCGGCATGGGGACCTGCAACACCGCCTTGCGTTCGGCGTGACGGCGGTGCAGGTAATGGGATCGCATGGCTCGCAAAACGTGGCTTAGGATGCTGAGCGAGCATCCGAGCTCCCACCTCATCGTGGCTCGTCCGGTCGAGACGAACCCGTCGGAAATGGCCGGTCTCCTCGACCGCCTGATCGATCGCATGCGCCCGCGCGGATCCTATGCCAGCACGCACATGAAGGCGAAGGACATGGAGGTCATCATGTGCGCCTTCGAGCACGAGCGCGAGGCGCTGCGCATGGCCGGGACGATGAACGCCAAGCCGATCAGCCGCTATGTCGGATGGAGCACCCAGGTGGCTTTCGATCTCGATTCCACTCTGGCAAACGCGATCGGCAAAGCGCTCGATCGCGAGGGGGGCAGATAGCGCCTTCCCTCCCCGGACGGATTGGGGAGGGAAGCCGGTGTTCGTTGCTCGCCCCGTCAGCTCTTGGCAGCGGCGATGCCGCTCGAGACGGCGGATTTCACTGCGTCCGCGACTTCGCCGACCTTCGCCTTCACGTCACCTTGGGTCACCGTGGAGGCGATTGCGTCGGCGACCTCGCCGATCTTGGCTTTCACGTCGCCGCCCGCCACCTTGTCGGTAACCGAATCGGCAACCCTCTTGGCGATATCCGTTCCGACTGCGCCGGCCTTGCGAGCGGCGTTGCCCATGTAGTCCTGCTCGGCGCGGGTCATCGGAAGGCTCGCGCCGACCGCCGCCCCGAACGCCACGCCCAGCGCGGCCACGAGGATCGGCTGCTCCCGCGCGAACTGCTCCAGCCGTCCCTGCGCCTCGCTCACCATCGCCTGGGTCTTGTCGAGCGCCTGCTGGCCTTGGACGCGACCCTGCTCGGTCAAATCTTCCACCGTGCTGCGTGCCTTGCCGTAGGCATCGGTCGCCATGTCGGTGGCCTTGCCATAAGCATCGGTCGCCATGTCGGTAGCCTTGCCGTAGGCGTCAGTCGCCATGCCGGACGCCTTGTCGTAGGCGTCGGCAGCCATGTCCGAGGCGCCGCTCGCCGCCGACTTCACGCGATCGGCGGTGGCGGCGGCGGTATCGGATACCGCGCTCGAAGCGCGCGAGACTGCCGACAGCGCGCCCGACGCCGCACCGGCGATGCTGGAGCCCACGCCGGCGAGGGTGCTGGCGGTGTTCTTGAGCGCCTCGTTGCCCTTCTCGACGGCCGCCCCGACTTTCGAATCCTTGTTGCCGCCGGACATCAGCATGAAGATGCCGGCGCCTATCAGGAGGGCGGCGAGGGGGCTCGCCATGGCACGATCCACGGCGGCGCGCGCAACGGCCGAGCTGCCTTCCTTCGCCAGGGTCATGGCGCCGTTCGTCAGGGCCGTCGTCGAGACGCTCTCGCGGAGGTCATCGAGGGCGGAGGACAGGCCGACGCGGGCGGCCGAGGCTTCGCGTTGCAGGTGGGCGCTCGAGCTCATGTAAGCTTCTCCTTAACCAGGGCGCCGTCGCGCCGGATGTCGTTGAGGGTACGGTCGGGGACCAGGGCCTCCGCGGTGAGCTGCTTGCGGCCCGTCATCACAAAGCCGAGACCGACCGCGATCGTGACGACTGCCACGAGCAAAGTCGCGCCGACCGGAGACATGCCCATCGCGATCAGGCCGAGCACGATGGACTGAAGCAGCAGGAAAAGCGCGGGGATGACGAGCACCGCGCCGATCAGGATCAGGGCAAGCCCGCCGCCGGCGCGCTCCGCCTTTTCGGAGAGCTCTGCCTTGGCGAGGCGGAACTCGATCTGGATCAGCTCGGTCGCCCGGCCGATCGTCTCGCCGACCGCCTGGAACACGCCCGGCGCCGGCTCAGCCTGCATTGTCGCCTCCGGAGCCGGACATCCCGCTCTTGGCGATGCGAGAGAGCGCGAAGCCCAGGACGGCCGCGCCGGCCAGGGTCAATAACGGCTGCTGGCGGCTCCACGAGACGGCCGTGGCGAGCAGCTCCTCCGCCTTCTTGTCGCGCAGGCTGTCGGCCAACTTGTCGGTGTATTGCGCGGCATTGCGGACATATCCGGCGAGCATCGGCAGCGCGTCGTCGAGCACCTGCGCGGCGCTCTCGGCGGCCTTCCCGACGGCGTGGGCGGCATCGACGCCGGAGGACAGGGACTTGTCGGCCATCTTGCCGGCCTGTTCGCGCAGAGCGGGAACGACATCGGCGACTTGCGCCGCCGCGGAACCGGCTGGAGGCGTGCCCGATGATGAATATCCGTCAGCCATGAATTTTCTCCCGAGGTCGCAGGTGCGCAACCAACGTGGAGACGGACCAAACGTTGCGTGAACGTCGAGTTTGGCGTGTGCTGCAACAGCGGCCCGAGATCGACGTTTCTTCCCCCATCACTGGAGGGAAAGATTCATGGCAAAGTCTGAGAAGCAGAATGCGATCGCGTTGTTGAAGGCCGACCATCGCAAGGTCGAGGCGCTGTTCGAGAAGTTCGAAGCAGCTCGGGGGGCGGACCGGAAAAGGGCGCTGGCGCTGCAAATCTGCACCGAACTCTGCGTTCATGCCACGATCGAAGAGGAGATCTTCTATCCGGCCTGCAAGGGGGCGGTGGAGGAGGACCTGATGAACGAGTCCTATGTCGAGCATGACGGCGCCAAGGTCATGATCGCCGAGCTGGTCGCTGGGTCGCCCGACGACGCGTTCTATGACGCCAAGATGAAGGTCCTCTCGGAGGAGATTAAGCACCACGTCAAGGAAGAGGAACGGCCTGGCGAAGGCGTGTTTGCACAGGCACGCGACGGTGGCATCGACATGGACGCGCTGGGCGAGCGGATGCGGGCGCGCAAGGAGCAGCTCCTTGCGAAGTTCGAGGCCGAGGGCCTACCGCCGCCGACGACCCGCAGCTTCACCGGCCACAAGCTGCGCCAGGGCAACACGGTGGAAGCTCGGGCAGCATAGCCTCGGCGCTGCCTTTTCGAACTTCGCTAAAGAGGTACCGCTGCGCCGTCGAGCAGGGCGTGCGTGCAGCCCAGGCGCTTGGCTTCGCGGCGGATATCCTCGCTGGGCGTTACGGCGCGGACCACGGCGTAGCCCTTGGCTTGCCAGGGTCCGGCGTCAGTCCAGGCCGTGCCGGTGGGCAGGAAGAGGCGCGGCCGCGGCGGCACTGGTTCCGACGCCGCCAGCACGGCATCCATGTAAAGCGTGAACCCGGTGGCCGGCTCACTCACGCCGTCCTCCGGGTAGCCGGCCGAATAGCGCCCGCCGCGTGCCAGCTCCTGTCGGCCAGTAAGCGAAAACACCGAAAACGACACGCCCGTTTGATATTCGAGCCCACGATAGTCTACCGCATCGAGGGTCAGCGCTAGATCGGGGTCGGCCTCGCCGATCAGCGCCACGACGTCGGACAACCGCGCGGCTTCTGCCTTGGCGGCCGCAGGCAAGCCGAGCTGGCCGAGGCGGTCGAGAGCAGAGTTGGCGGGGCCGGCGGCGCGCAGCAGGCCGACGAACAGGTCGGTGTTGGCCGAATCCCCCTTCTTGCCGGCAAGTGCCCGAGCAACTGCGGCCTCGTCCTTGCGGTCGAGGGCGCGGCGCAGGCGTGCGGCTGGCTCCGGAGCGAGCTTCAATCCGGCGACGACTGCGGCTACCAGCGTGGGCAGGTTGAGGTCGACGGTCAGGCCGGATACCCCGATCGCCCGTAATGCGTCGACCGACAGAAGCACCGCCTCGGCGTCGGCCTCGGCGCTGTCGATGCCGATCAGCTCCGTTCCCACCTGCGCGAACTGGCGCTCCGGCTTCAGCGCGTTGCCGCGCACGCGGATCACGTTGCCGCCGTACGAGAGGCGCAGCGGGCGCGGCTCGTGCTTGAGGCGCGTCACGGCGATGCGCGCGACCTGCACGGTCATGTCGGGCCGCACCCCCATCATGCGCTGCGACACCGGATCCATGAGGCGAAACGTCTGCGAGGCGAGGGCGGCACCTGGCCCGCCGAGCAGCGATTCCTCGAACTCGACCATCGGCGGCTTGACGCGCTCGTAGCCGAAGGCCGCGAAGCGCTCGACGGCGACATCGATCGCGCGCGCCTCGCGCGCGGCGTCGGGCGGCAGGAGGTCGGCGAGCCCGGCCGGCAGGAGGCCCCGGTGGTTGTTGTCGTTAGCGGTCATGGTGCGGGTTTATCCGATTGTGATAAGGCTGCCCAGCGATGACCGACGCCGCACGACCCGCCCTTTCCGTGGTGGCGCCCTGCTTCGACGAGGAGGGCGTGCTGCCCGAATTCCTCGCGCGCGTGGCGACAGTGCTCGACGGCCTCGCCGGCTCGAGCGAGATCGTCGTCGTCGACGACGGCTCGCGCGACGGCACGTGGCGCGTGATGACGGAGGCCGCCGCGCGCGATCGGCGCATCGTGGCGGTCCGGCTGATGCGCAACCACGGCCATCAGCTCGCCCTCACCGCCGGCCTGTCGATCTGCCGCGGCGAGCGGGTGCTGATCATCGACGCCGACCTGCAGGATCCGCCCGAGCTATTGCCCGAAATGATGGCGCTGATGGACGCAGGCGCCGACGTGGTCTACGGCCAGCGCCGCGTTCGTGCGGGCGAGAGCCTGTTCAAGCGCTCGACGGCCGCCGCCTTCTACCGCGTGATCGGGCGGATGACCGAGGTCGACATCCCGCTCGATGCCGGCGATTTCCGGCTGCTGAGCCGGCGCGTTCTCGACATGCTGCTGGCGATGCCCGAGCGACATCGCTTCATCCGCGGCATGGTCGCCTGGATCGGCGGCCGTCAGGTGCCGATCGCCTATGACCGCGCGCCGCGCGCGGCGGGCGAGAGCAAGTATCCGCTGTCGAAGATGATCCGCTTCGCTGCCGACGCCATCACCGCCTTTTCGGTGGTGCCGCTGATGTTGTCGATGACGATCGGCTGGATGATGGCGGCGGTCGGCTTTGCCTTCTTCGTCTATTCGATCGTCGGCTGGCTGACGCATTCGACCTTGCCGGGGTGGGCGTCGCTGATGGCAGCGATCGGGCTGCTGGGCGGCATGCAGTTCCTGATGCTGGGCGTGATCGGCGCCTATCTCGGCCGGCTCTACGACCAGAGCAAGGGCCGGCCGCTGTTCCTCATCCGTGACATCGTGGGCGGCGGCGGGTCTCCGGGCGGTGCGCCGTGAGCGGGGCGGAATTCGACCGCTACGCCGCGGGCTACGACGGCGGGCTCGACGATCCGATCAAGCGCATGCTGGGCAGTTCGGCCGACCAGTTCATCGCCGTCAAGGCGCGCTGGCTGCTGCGGCAGGAGAAAGCGCTGCGGGACGGTGGGCTGCAAGTGCTCGACTACGGCTGCGGCGCGGGCGACCTGATGCGCGTGCTGGCCGGGCTCGGCGCGTGCGCCTCGTTCGCCGGCAGCGACGTGTCGACCGGCATGCTGCTCGAAGCCGCGAGGCGCTGGCCGGGAGAGCTCGGACCGCCGCCGCCGCTTGAGCCGCAGGATGGCGCGCTCACACCGTTCGGCGACGGCGCGTTCGATGTCGTCACGATCAGTGCGGTGCTGCACCACGTGCCGGTGGCCGAGCGGCCCGCGGTCTATGCCGAGCTCGGCCGCGTGCTGAAGCCGGGCGGCCGGCTCTACGTGTTCGAGCACAATCCGCGCAATCCGCTGGTGCGTCACGTCATCGCCCGCACGCCGATCGACGCCGATGCCATCCTGCTCGATGCGCGCGAGGTGCAGGACGGCCTGCTCGGCACCGGCCGCTACGAGCTCGAAACCGACTACCTGATGTTCATGCCGCCCGGGCTTCCCTGGCTGGGGTTCGTCGACCGCATGCTGACCTGGCTGCCCCTCGGCGCGCAGTACGCGGTCGCCGCGCGCAAGTCCGCGTGACGGCCGTCATGGTGAGGTCCGCTGGGGGTGCGCCTCGATGACGGGCGAGCGCGCGCCGGCGCTGGGCTGGCAGATGGCGATGGCGTTCGCCTTGTCGCTGCTGTTGCTGACCGGCTTGATCGGTTGGCTTCAAAACGTGCACATGATCACTGCCAACGGCATGTACAAGAGCATCCAGGCCGAGCCGTGGATCGCCGATTTTGCGCACGCTCGGCTCGATCAGTCGAACTATCTCTACTTCCCACTTTATGGGGCCTCCGCCCGTTTGCTCGATGCGCTGGGCGTGCTGCGTGGCGTGCCGTGGAAGCAGTTCGCCTACCTCAACGCCTTCTGGGCGAGTAGCGGCGTCGCGGCCGTCTACGGTTTCGCCCATCGCCTGAGCGGGACGGCGAAGGTCGCCGCGCCGGCGGCGCTGTTCCATCTCGGTTGCGGTTTCGTGCTGCTGCTGGCGGTGATCAACGAGGACATCATGCCAGGCTATACGCTGGTGCTGCTCTCGATGCTGCTGGCGGGCCTGTGGTTTGACCGGCCGACCGTGCCGCGGGTCATCGCGGTCGGCGTGATCTTCAGCCTCGGCTGGCTGGTCGAATGGCGGCTGATCTTCCCGACCCTGCCGGCCCTGATGCTGGCGCTGGCGATCGCGCCCATGCCGATGCTGCGCCGCGCCGCGCTGGTCTTTCTGCTGCTCGTCTCGATCATGGTCGTCGTCATCGCCACGCAGCTGATCTGGCACGGGCACAACGGTTCGGCTGGCGTCCACAACCTGCTGTGGACGGGCAAGGGCGTGGATAGCGGCTGGGCCGGCCTTACCTGGGGCAAGGCGTGGACCATGCTGTCGGGCGTCGGTGGCTATCTCCTGACCTTCGGCGCGCACAACGATCCGGTAACCTCGCGGCAGGCGGCGTGGCCGTTGGCCCTCTCCGTCGTCCTGCAACTCGTCGTCTTCGTCGCCTGTGTCGTCATGTTGTGGCCTCGCCGCGCCGACGCGCGTCTGCGCGCCATCGCGGCCGTGTTCCTGGGAACGCTCGTCGCGGGGCAGGTGATGAACCTCTATTCCCAGCCGCACGACCCGCAGATGCAGATCAACGCGATGGCTTGGCTCACGGCGGCCTGGGCGTTGCTGCTGGCGGCGATGGCGGAACGGCGGACCGTGTTCGCCGCGCTCGCCGTCCTGTCGCTCGCGCCTCTGATGCTCAACGTCGCTTTCTTCTCGCGCTGGCGCGGCGGCGATGCGCAAGCCGTCGCCGCGCTCGCCACCATCGAGCAGCGCTTCCCGCCCGAGTCGACGGTGTTCGTCTATTGGGGTTTCGAACCGATCACCATGTGGCAGTACGCGCAGTGGAGCCGGACCTGGGACTGGGACGGCACGCCGGGCGACGCGAAGTTCAAATGGATCGCCGTCGACGCCGGTGCCATCCGCCATGCTGGCTGGACGCCGGAACAGCATGCCGAATCGATCCGCAACGACATCGACGCCGCTTTCGCGCGAGGCTACCGCGTCGTGATCTCCGATGTCTGGACGTGGAGCGTCGAGGAACTGGCGCAACAGCTCTCCGGCCTCTCTGCCGCCGACCGCGCACCCGCGATCCACGCCATGCTGCACGACAATTTCCTCGCCACGCCAGTGCTCGACGTCCCCACGGTCGGTACCTATTACGAGCTGCGTGCCAAGCGATAGTGTCCTTCGACCGAAGGCACCGACGGACCTGCAGATGCTTCTCGCGACGTGACAACGAGAACCCGGCGCACTACGGTGACCTTGCTTTGAATTGTGGCATCGGGATGCCGACACTCAGTATCACCAGTATCGCAACGCGCGACGAGGATTACGAAAGGGCTGCGAGAGCCATCCACAGCACTGCAAGCTGCATCCATGTCGATCGCATCTACTGGTTCAGCGACGCGGCTTTTCCCGGGGCGCTACCGGGCGTCGATGTCGTCCACGTCCGGATTCCCAAGTTCACCGACTTTTGCGAAGACATCAATCGGGTCAACCTGCGTTTGATCCCGCACGTGGTGACTACCGATTATACGCTGGTGGTGCAGGCGGACGGCTTTGCCGTGAACGCCGAGGCGTGGGATCCGTTGTTCCTCGAATACGACTACGTGGGAGCGCCGTGGCCGTGGATGTGGGGTGGCGGCCCGTACTGGCGTGGCCCTTTCGTCGGAAATGGCGGATTCTCTTTGCGAAGCCAGAGGCTGTTCGGCGCGCTGCGAGAACTCGACATGAAGTGGCAGATGACCGACTGGGCGCAAGACGAGCGCGTGGAACGCCGCGAGTATTATGGCATGACGGGGGAGGGCCGTCGCTTCTTGCCGGAGGATCTACTGATCTGCCTTTGGTACCGGGAGATTCTGGAGGCAAAGTGGCAAATCAGATTTTGTCCGCCCGACCTGGCGAACAAATTCAGTGTCGAGACCATCCATCCCTTCACGCAGTACTGGCTCGGCCGGAGCTTCGGCTTTCATGGCGTGGCCGCGGCGCCGCACTACGGCGTTCACTTGTGATCGATGTCGCCAGGCTCAGAAGAACGAGGCTCAAAGCCCCACCAAGCCAGCTTGCCGGCACCGGCTTGCTTTCATGCGGAGTCGGTGCCCAGGATGGCATCGGTGATCAGGAATCTTTCCCATGCCTGGCAAAGCTCTCGCGATAGCGTGACGCGTCCGTCTGGTTCGGCGCAGAGAAAGCGCCCCGTTGCCTTCAGCGCGAACCAGTTGCGGCGAACTCTCGTGATCTCGAAGAACGTGGGCTCTTGCGGTTCGCCGCCTTCCGCGCGGCCGATCGCGTGAGAGCGATGCGGCAAGCATATCGTTTGCCGCAGGTCGCCCGCCGTTTCGTGGACTATTCGGCCAGTCGAGTCGGCCGACAGGAAGAACGCATTCCTGGGGCTTTGGTCGATGCCGCCGTGGCGCAATTCGCCGGAGGTGGGATCGACGTAGAGAACCGTGCCGTGTGTCGTGAACAATCTGGGTCGCGAGTTCGCCGGTGCGCCGTTATTGGATCGCCGTAGCCGGCGGAGCTCCGCCTCGAGAAGGTCCCTTTCGGCCAGATCCATGCCTTCCGCTTCCCTCAGGTCGCGGATCGACGAAGCCCGATCTCGAAGCAGGTCCATGTCCTGCGTGGCCTCGGTATGGTGCAGCACCGAGGCGTCGCCGATTCGAGTGACGTTCCGACAGGGCACGCGGGCGTAGATGTAGTCTACGGCGTTGAAATGATTCGCGTTTCCCTTTCCGAAAATCGCGACGAAATCGTTCCAGACATCGCCGCTCCGATCCGCGACGAACGATTCGATCAAGGTGATCTCCATTCCTTTCGATCGCGCCCATTTTTCGAGCGCGCGCGCGCTGTCCGGATAAAAGCGCCAGCAGTCTTGCGGGTAGCGATGATACCAACCGTTGGACGGAGCATTGATGTATATGAGGCCGCCGGCCCTCGTTATCCGGCACAGCTCCTCGAACGTCTGCCAGAATGCCTCGTCGTGCTCGAAAACCGACGATGCCAGAACGACATCGACCGATTCGCGCTTGAGGGGCAAGGGCGCGCCCGGCTTGATGCAGACATCGACCGCTGGCCCGCATTCTATGTCGAGACCGACCCAACGGCAGCCTTCAGGCTGAAATCTGCGAAGTGAGCCGTTTACATCATACGAACCGAGCTCGACGACGACCGAATAGCTCCCTCTCCAATACTGCGCGAAGAATATCTCGCCGATTGCGAGAGCCGTATCATGCATCGCCTGCTCCGTGCTGCCCCACCCCCTTGGCGGACTCTATCCGAACTGGATCGGCGAGAGCAGAAATTTCCACGCTGTGCGCATGAGGCTCT
>CAMFJT010000217.1 GCA_945957125.1 uncultured Rhodospirillales bacterium
GCTGCCGTCGCTGTAGAAGGCCGCCTTCTGGTGCGGGTTCTCGCCGTAGCGCAGGACCTGCACGCGGTCGGCCGAGAGAGTCAGCCGCTCGGGGAAGGTCTCCCCTTGTTGTCCGGCAAACCAGGTTGCGATCGCCGAATCGTAGGCGGCCGTGCGGGCATAGGCCTTGGCCGCCAGCTTGCAGCGCAGCGCCAGGGTCGTGGCGCCCTCGTGCGCGGCCAGCTCGTCGAGCACGGCCGTGTAGTCGGCCGGATCGACGACGACGGTGACGAAGTCGTGGTTCTTGGCCGAGGCGCGGATCAGCGCCGGCCCGCCGATGTCGATGTTCTCGACGCAGGTCGGGAAGTCGGCGCCGCGCGCCACCGTGGCCTCGAACGGATAGAGGTTCACCACGACGAGATCGATGCCCGCGATCCTGTGGTCGCTCATCGCCTTCTGGTGGCCGGCGTCGGTCCGCCGGGCCAGGATGCCGCCATGGATCGAGGGCTGCAGGGTCTTGACCCGCCCGTCCATGATCTCGGGGAAGCCGGTATGGTCGCTGACCTCGATCACCTCGACGCCGGCCTCGCGCAGCGTCTTGGCCGAGCCGCCGGTCGACAGGATCGCCACGCCGCGCGCGGCCAGCGCCTTGCCGAGCTCGACGAGCCCCGTCTTGTCGGACACGGAAATCAGCGCCCGCCCGATCTTCGCGAGGTCGGGCGTGGGCGAGGGAACGTAGGTGGGGGCGGTCGACATGGCCGGTCTTTTAACCCGGTCGCCGGTGCGTTGTAAGGCGTGGCTTTCTAGATTATATGCCGCAGTCTAGAATGTGGAGAAATCCATGGGTGTCAGCATCAAGAGCGCAGAGGCCGAACGCAAGCTGCGGCGCGTGTCCCGTCTGCTCGGCAAGAGCATGACGGCGACGGTGATCGAGCTGGCCGACGACAAGCTCAGGGAAATCGACGCCAAGAAGGACAAGGAACGGCGCCTGAAGGAAGTGAATGCCATCGTCCGGCGCTTCAACGCCAAGCCGCCGCTCACGGACAAGAGCGTCGATGAGATCCTTGGCTACAATGCCATCGGGACGTTCGATTGATCGCCGTCGATAGCTCGGCGCTGCTGGCCATTCTGCTGGAGGAACCGGAGAAGGAGGCCTTCGCGGAGGTGATCCTGATGGCCGATGGGGCGAGGATCGGCGCGCCGAACTATTTCGAGGTCTCGATGGTCGCGGAATCGAGGCGGGGACCGTCGGGCTGCCGCGATCTCGACCAATTGGCATCTTCCCTTGGGCTACAGGTCGTTTCGTTCGACGCAAGCCATATGGGAGAAGCGCGCGAGGCCTATCGACGATTTGGCAAGGGACGCCATCGGGCTTCGCTGAATTTCGGCGACTGCTGTGCCTACGCGATTGCCAAGACTCTGGGTGTACCTCTGCTTTTCAAAGGCGATGACTTTCCGCTGACGGACATCAGGCCTGCGCTCTGAAGCGCGAGGCAGCTCTGGAATATTTGGAGAGCCCCCATGGGCATCAGCATCAGGAATGCGGAGGCCGAGCGCAAGCTCCGGCGGGTTTCTCATCTGATGGGCAAGAGCCTGACCGCGACAGTGATCGAGCTGGCCGACGGCAAGCTGAGGGAAATCGATGCCAGGAAAGACCGGGAGAAGCGGTTGAAGGCGGTGGAAGCCATCGTGAAACGCATCCAATCGTTGCCGGTGCTTTCGACCGCCAGCGAGGACGAAATCCTTGGCTACAACGACAAGGGGTACTTCGACTGACGGGCATCCGGCCTGCGCTTAAGCCTCCACGCCCTCCAGCACGCGCACGCTGAAGCCGTCGGCCTTCAGCACCGATACCAGCTCGTCCATGTGATGCCGGTCGCGCGTCTCGACCGTGACGTCGAGATCGGCGGCCTTGGCGACCACGCCGCCGAACAGGCGCTGGTGCTGGACCTCGACGATGTTGCCGCCGGCCCGGCCGATGATTCTGGCAACGCGGGCGAGCTGGCCCGGTGCGTCGGTGATGCGCAGGCGCAGGCGGACGATGCGGCCGTCGCGCACCAGCCCGCGCATCAGCACCGAAGCGAGCAGGCGGGTGTCGATGTTGCCGCCGCTCAGCACCAGCCCGACCTTGCGGCCGACGAACAGCTCGGGACAGGCGAGCAGCGCGGCGAGCCCGGTGGCGCCGGCGCCTTCGGTCACCGTCTTCTCGATCTCGATCAGCAGGCAGATCGCCTGCTCGATCTCGACCTCGCCGACGGCCACGACCCGGTCGAGCAGCGCGCGGCAGAGCGATAGCGGCAGCTTGCCGATGTCGCGTACGGCGATGCCCTCGGCGATCGTGTCGCCGCCCGCCGTCACCGGCTCGCCGGCGAGGAGCTGGCGCATCGCCGAATAGCCGGCGGATTCGACGCCGATCACCTTGATGTCCGGCTTCAGCCCGCGCGCGGCGACGGCGCAGCCGGCTATCATGCCGCCGCCGCCGACCGGCACGACCAGCGTGTCGAGTTGCGGCACGTCCTCCAGCATCTCGAGCGCCATCGTGCCCTGGCCCGCGACGATGCGCGGATCGTCATAGGGATGGACGAAGACCAGACGGTGCTCGGCGGCGAGGCGATGGGCCTCCGCACCTGCCTCGGCCAGCGTGCTGCCGTGCAGCACCACCGTCGCGCCATGGCTACGCGTGTGCGTGACCTTGGTGTTGGGCGTGAAGGACGGCATCACGATGGTCGCCGGAATGCCGAGCCGGCCGGCGTGATAGGCGACGCCCTGCGCGTGGTTGCCGGCCGACATGGCGATCACGCCGCGCTTTCGCTCCTCGGGCGTGAGCTGCAGCAGCGTGTTCAGCGCGCCGCGCTCCTTGAACGAGGCGGTGAACTGCAGGTTCTCGAACTTGAGCCAGACATCGGCCCTGGCGATGCGCGACAGCGTCTCGCTGCGCAGGCAGGGCGTATGGACGACTACCCCGGCGATGCGTGCGGCGGCCTGCCGGATGTCGTCGAGCGTGACGGGAAGCTCAGCCATCCTTGCGCTCGCGATAGTCGCCGAACTGCTGGTCGCGCTCGGTCAGCAGGGTCGAGACGCTGGCGCCGTCGCGGCGGAAGCGGGTCATGTAGTCCTTGCTCGGTCCGGTCTGGAAGGCGAGCGCCTGGATCTCGGTGCCGGCGCGGATCGCCGCCCGCATGCCGGCGATCTCCATCGCCCGGTGGACCGAGCGCTTGTTGATCTGGGCGAGCTCGCTCGGCAGCCGGGCGACCCGCTCGGCGATCGCCAGCACCTCGCGTTCGAGATCGGCCGCCGGATAGGCGCGCGTCGCCCAGCCCTTGGCTGCCGCCTCACGGCCGTTCAGCGCGTCGCCGGTCAGCATCGATTCCATCGCCTGCCGCATGCCCATCAGCCAGGGATGGAACTGCATGTCGGGCGGGCTCATCAGGCGCACCGGCGGATAGCCGATCTGCGCGTCCTCCGCGACGTAGACGAGATCGCAGGCGGTCGCCAGCTCCGTGCCGCCGGCGAGGCAGTAGCCGTGGACCTGGGCGATCACCGGCTTGGCGAGATCCCAAACCCTGAACCAGCCTTCGACGACATGGCGCGACCATTGCCCGAGCCCGGCTGCCGAGTGATAGGGCTGCCCGACGCGGTTGTCGGCCGACAGGTCGTAGCCCGAGCAGAAGGCGGGCCCCGCGCCGCGAATGACGGTGACCTTCACCTCCTCGTCCCGGTCGTGCGCCTCGAGCGCCGCGAAGATCGCCCCGCGCAGCTCGTTGTTCAGCGCGTTGCGCTTCTCCGGCCGGTTGAGGGTGAGGCGGTGCACGCCGGGAAGCGGCGTGTCGACGAGCAGCACGGACATGAGGGCTCTCCGTCTAGCCGGCGAGGCGCCGGTCGATCCAGTCGCGGGTGCGGTACCACGCGCCGATCGCCGGCAGGAACCACGAAAGGTCGCCGTTGTACAGCGGGTGCTCGGGGAACGCCCGGCCGTCGAGCGGGTTGACCGGCGCGTTGCGCCCGCCCGCGATCTTCCTCGCCGTCTGGGTGCCGAGATAGGTCATCATCGCCACGCCGTTGCCGTTGCAGCCCAGCAGGTAATGCAGCCCTTCGTCGGTGCCCATGTGTGGCATGTAGTCGAGCGCGAAGGCGACGTTGCCGGTCCAGACGTGGGTGATGCGGATGCCGTCGAGCTGCGGGAAACGGTCGGTCATGTAGCGGTAGAGCGCGGGCGCGCTCACCTCCGGCGGTGCTGCCGTGAAGCGCGCGCGGCCGCCGAAGATCAGACGCCTGCCGTCGGGCGAGGGCCGGTAGTAGGTCAGCACGCGCTTGGTATCGCCGATCGCGCGCATCCCGGGGATCAGCATCCTGTCGGCGGGCTCGGGCAGGTCCTCGGTCGCGATGATGTGGCTGGCCACCGGCACGACGCGCCGCTTGAGCCGGGGAGTCAGATCGCCGGTATAGCCGTTGGTCGCCACCACGACATCGCTGCAGTCGATCGGCCCCTTACCCGTCAGCACGCGCCAGCCCGTCGCCGTCTTCTCGGTGCGTTCGGCTTCGATCTCGGCGCACAGGATCGCGCCCTGCCGGTGCGCGGCCTCGATCAGGCCCTTGTAGTAGAGCGCCGGATGGAGGTGCCCCGCCCGGGTCGAGTGCATGCCGCCGTAGTAGTAGTCGGACTTGATGAAGTCGTGCTGGCGCTCGCGCGGCACCATCGAAGCGCCCGCGTCGGCGTACTTGTTGTAGGCCTCGACCTTGGTCGCCATGTCGTCGTAGTGGCGCGGCGTCCAGGCGCCGACGAAGCGGCCGTTGCGGTGCAGCCCGCACTCGATGCCCTCGCGGGCGATGATGTCCTCCAGCACGGTCAGCGAATCGGCGCCCGCGCCCATGAGCTCGGCCTTGTTGCGCTCGAACTCCTCGGCGATCGGGCTCTTGCCGCCCAGCCCCTTGCCGAGATTGGTGCCGCCCGAGATCATGCCGCCGTTGCGCGTGCTGGCGCCGATGCCGAACACGCCGCGCTCCAGCACCACGCAATCGATGCCGTTGCGCCGCAGCTCCAGCGCCGTCGACAGCCCGCCATAGCCGGCGCCGACGATTACGACCTGCGTCCTGGCCGGCGGGTCCTGCGACAATGCGTTGTTCGGCGTCCACGCCTCCCACCACCACGGCTGCGCCTTGAAGTCGGGGTGGAAGATGTCCTTGCGCATTCTCAGGCCGCTCGCTTTGTGGCGACGGGAGCGATGCGGGCAAGGCGCGCGCCCAATTGCTGTTGGGCCGCCCAGAGGTAGAGATTCTCCTGCATGCGCAGGTAAAGCTCGGGCTGGCCGCCCACGAGCTGGGCAAACCGCAGTGCCATGTCGGCGGAGACCGCGGTTGGGTTGCGCAGCGCGGCGTGCAGGACCTGGCGGCTGATCCCCATGCGCCGCGCTGCTTCAGTCACGGAAAGCTCAGCCTGTTCCTCGATGATCTCGCGCATCAAGTCACCCGGATGGCTCGGGGCGCGTGTCCTGCAGCGAATGTGGAAGTCCATTGTTCCCTCGATCCCTGTCGTCCTGAGCGCAGCGAAGGACCTAGCCGAGCGACCAGCGCTTCTGTCGCCGGCGTGAGGTCGTTCGCTGCGCTCAAGACGACCGGTTGCTAGAAATCCGTCACCTTGCCGTTGAACTGCCAGTCGCCGTAGCGGGTCGGCTCGGGGCCGGGCGGGCCGCCGATCTCCTCGACTTTCTTGGGCTTTTCCGGGGGGACGGGCGGGGCGGCCGGGTCGGGCTTACCGGCCTCGGCGGCGGGTTTTGGGGTGTCGGTCATGGGCTGCATGATGCCGCCCTGCGACTTGATTCGCCAGCATACGGGGCCATGTTTCCGGCATGAACTACTTCCGCACCGCCCTCCTTCTGGCGGCCCTCACCGGCTTCTTCCTGGTCGTCGGTTTCCTGCTCGGCGGCCAGTCGGGCCTCATGGTCGCGCTGGTCGTGGCGCTGGGCATGAACGTCTTCGCCTACTGGAACAGCGATTCGATGGTCCTGCGCATGGCGAACGCGCAGGAGGTCGGGCCCAACGAGGCGCCCGAGCTCTACGGCATCGTCCAGCAGCTCGCCCAGCGCGCCGGCCTGCCGATGCCCAAGGTCTATATCATCGACGAGGAGCAGCCCAACGCCTTCGCGACCGGGCGCAGTCCCGAGCATGCCGCCGTGGCAGTCAATAGCGGCCTGCTGCGCCATCTCAGCCGCGAGGAGGTCACGGGCGTGCTGGCGCACGAGCTCGGCCACGTGAAGAACCGCGACACGCTCACCATGACGGTGGCGGCAACCCTGTCGGGCGCGATCGGCATGCTGGCGAGCTTCGGCGGCCTGTTCGGCGGCGGCCGCGACGAGAACGGCCGGCCGCTGGTCAGCCCCGTGGTCGCCCTCGCCGCCATGTTCCTGGCGCCGCTCGCCGCCTCGGTCGTGCAGATGGCGATCAGCCGCAGCCGCGAATACGAGGCCGACAAGGCCGGCGCGGAGATCTCCGGCAATCCGCTGTGGCTCGCCTCCGCGTTGCAGCGCCTGCACGAGGGCACGCAGGCGATCCCCAATGCGACGGCCGAGTCCAATCCCGCGACGGCGCATCTCTACATCGACAACCCGCTGTCGGCCGGCGGGATGCGCAGCCTGTTCTCGACCCATCCGCCGATGGAGGAGCGCATCGCGCGCCTGCAGGCGATGGCCGGGCAGTATGCCGCTGCGCCGCAGGCGACACCGAGTTTCCGGCGCGGCGGCTCCGTCCCCCAGACCAATCGCGGCCCCTGGGGTTCCTGACACGCGGAGCTTGTCTTGCCCGCCTCATGATCATGAGCGGGCGAGACGCCCGCGGTCCGGCAAGACTAACAAGAACTGTCAGCCTTTCGGCAGCGCCTCCGGCTGCTCGCCCAGCTCGACGCTCAGGATGCGTTCGCCGCGGCGCTGGATCTGGGTGGCGGAAGTGTCGATCTCGCGCAGGTCCTTCTCGGTCTGTGCGAAGTGGCGCTTGAGGTTGTCGACCCTCTCCTGCAGCCGCTTGGTGTCGCCCATCATCAGAGCGACCAGCTTCTGGATCTCGCCGGCCTGCTCGCGCATCTCGACGTCCTTCAGCACGGCGCGCACGGTGTTGAGCGTGGCCATCATCGTCGTCGGCGAGACGATCCAGACGCGCGCCCGATAGGACTCGTCGACGATGCCGCCGAAATTGGCGTGCAGCTCGGCATAGATCGCCTCGGACGGCAGGAACAGCAGTGCCGATTCGGCCGTCTCGCCGGCCAGGATGTACTTGTCGCGGATGTCGCCGATATGCTTGCGCATCGCTGCCTGGAAGGCGCGTTGTGCGGTGGCGAGGGAAGCGGCGTCGCCGGCCGGGACGGCACGCAGCAGGTGGTAGCTCTCGAGCGGGAACTTGGCGTCGATCGCGATCGGGCCCGGCGGGTTGGGCAGCTTGAGCAGGCAGTCGACCCGCGCCCCGGTCGACAGCGTGCATTGCAGCGCATAGGCCGAGGGCGGCAGCGCGGCGGAGACGAGATCGTTGAGCTGCACCTCGCCGAACGCGCCACGCGCCTGCTTGTTGGTGAGGATCTGCTGCAGGCTCACGACCTGGCTCGAGAGGTCGCCGATCTTCCTCTGCGCCTCGTCGATGCGGGCCAGCCGCTCGCGCAGGTCGGTGACGACCTGCCCGGTCGCCTTCTCGCTGCGGTCGAGCCGTTCGCTGACCAGCGAGGCCAGCGCCCGTTCCTGCTCGCGCAGCGATCCCTGGATCCGCTGCACGGTGTCGGCCAGCACGATCTCGCCGCGCGCGTCGTTGCGGCGCAGCATCACCGCCACGAGCCCGGCGCCGAGGAGGAGGACGACGGCGAGCAGGGCATAAACCACGATGTCCATTCCGTTGCTTATAGACCCGTCCCCGCGGGGCGTCAGGGCGGGGTCGTCTGCCGGACGCCGTTGCCTGCCATCGCCCGAAACATTCGACAGGCCGTCGCCCGGCGGCTAATCAACGGTTCCAAATGCCCATACCCAAGCACGATCCAGACGTCTGGCTGTTCGACCTCGACAACACGCTCTATCCGGCGAAGTGCAACCTGTTCGCCCAGATCGACGTGCGCATCGGCCGCTATATCTCCGACTGGCTCAAGGTCGATGCGGAGGAAGCGCGCCGCGTGCAGAAGCAGTACTGGCGCGACCACGGCACCTCGATGCGCGGCATGATGAGCCTGCACGGCGTCGACCCCAAGCACTACCTCGATTACGTGCACGACATCGACTACGCGCCGGTCGAGCCCAATCCCTCGCTCGAGCGATCGCTGGCCGCGCTGCCCGGCCGCAAGCTGATCTTCACTGCCGGCGACGTACCGCATGCGGAGAAGGTCATGGAGCGACTGGGCGTGGCGCACCATTTCGAGGCGATCTTCGACATCGTCGCGGGCGACTACTGGCCCAAGCCGCACCAGGCGATCTACGACCAGCTCGTGCGCAAGCACGATGTCGATCCGACGCGGGCCGCCTTCGCCGACGACATCGTGGTCAACCTCAAGCCGGCGCACGACATGGGCATGCGCACCGTGTGGATCCGCACCGACGAGAGCGTGAAGCGCGCGGCCGACACCAATCTCGACCATATCCATCACCAGACCGACGATCTCGCGGCCTGGCTCGCCGACTGGGTCGCCCAGAGAAGCAATACGGGGAGCGTGAAGAAGTGAAGATCCTGATCCTGGGCGCCGGCGCGGTCGGCGGCTATTGGGGCGCGCGCCTGCACCAGTCGGGTGCCGACGTGACCTTCCTGCTGCGCGAGAAGCGCGCGGAGGCGGTCAAGCGCGACGGGCTGGTGGTGAAGAGCCCGCGCGGCGATGCGACCCTGCCGGTCAAGGTCGTCACCAAGGCGAGCGAGGGCGGCCCGTACGACGTCATCATCCTGGCCTGCAAGGGCTACGATCTCGACTCGGCGATGGACGCGATCGCGCCGGCGGTCGGCGCCGGCACGACCATCGTGCCGATCCTGAACGGGCACATGCATTTCGCCACGCTCGATGCGCGGTTCGGCGCTGACAAGGTGGCGGGCGGGCTGGCGCGCATCTCCGGCATGCTCGGCCCGAACGGCGAGATCCTGCACAGCGGCGCCAACGGCGTGTCGTTCGGCGAGCGCGGCGGAAAGCCGGCGCGTCCGGCGCTGGTCGCGCTCGATGCGGCGACGAGGAAGGCGGGCATCGAGGGCGGGCTCAATCCCGACATCGACCAGGATCTGTGGGACAAGTGGATCATGCTGGGCTCGATCGCCTCGATGTGCTCGGCCATGCGCGGCAGCATCGGCGACATCATGGCGTCCGACGACGGCGAGGCGATCATGAACGAGATCCTCGACGAATGCCGCCAGGTCGCGGCCGCCGCCGGCCATGCGCCGGGCGAGAAGGCGCTGGCCGCCGTCCGGGCGAGCCTGACGCAGAAGGGCGGCAAGGCGGTCGCCTCGATCCTCGGCGACATGGAGAAGGGCGGCGCCGTCGAGGGCCGGCAGATCGTCGGCGACATGCTGGCGCGTGCGCGCAAGGCGGGCATCGCCGCGCCCAACCTGCGCTTCGCCTACGCCCACCTGCAAACCTACGAGGCGCGCCGCGCGCGCGGAGCTTTGAAATGAAAATCTTGATCCTCGGTGCCGGCGCGATCGGCGGCTATGTCGGCGGCCGGCTGCAGCAGAGTGGCGCCGACGTGACGTTCCTCGTGCGCCCGGCACGGCGCGAGGCGCTGCAGCGCGACGGGCTCGTCATCAAGAGCACCAAGGGCGACGTCACGCAGAAGGTGAAGACCGTCCTGAGCGGCGGCGAGGGTGGGCCCTACGATGTCGTGCTGCTGACCTGCAAGGCCTACGATCTCGACTCGGCGATCGAGGCGATCGCGCCCGCGGTCGGGCCGGACACGACGGTCGTGCCGCTGCTCAACGGCATGCGCCATCTCGACGTGCTCGACGCGCGGTTCGGCAAGGACAAGGTGGTGGGCGGCCTCGCGCGGGTCGGCGTCGCCATGTCGGCCGAGGGCACGATCCTGCACACCAGCCCGTTCGCGGCGATCTCCTTCGGCGAGCGCGACGGCAGGCCGCCGCGCGCGGCGCTGGTCGCGCTCGACGCGGCCGTCAAGAAGTCGGGCATCGACGGCGGGCTCAATCCCAGCATCGTCCAGGACCTGTGGGACAAGTGGATCATGCTGTGCTCTCTGGCGGCGACCTGCTGCCTGATGCGCGGCTCGTCCGGCGACATCCTCGAGGCCGACGAAGGCCAGGCGATCGTGCTCGAGACGGTCGAGGAAGGCCACAAGGTCGCCGCCGCGGCGGGCCACGATCCCGGCGAGAAGGGCATGAAGACGATCCGCTCCTTCCTGACGGTGAAAGGCTCGCGCTTCACCGCCTCGATGCTGCACGACCTCGAGAAGGGCGCGATGGTCGAGGCCGACCATGTCGTGGGCGACATGATCGCCCGGGCGAAGAAGGCCGGAATTGCCACGCCCAACCTGCGCATGGCGTATGCGCACCTGCAGGTCTACCTGGCGCAACGCGCCCGAGGCGGTTGAAACGATCGCTCGCGATGCCCACATTCAGGGGATGGCTACTCGCACCCGCTCCGTTCCCGGCATCGTGGTCAGCAAGGCTGACTACGAACGGCTCACCGATCTGGCCAGTGCGTCGCTCGAGCGACTGCCCGAGGTCGCGCAGGAACTGCTCGACGAGATGGAGCGCGCCAAGATCGTCGACGGGGCCAAGCTGCCGCACGACGTGGTGCGCATGGGGTCGACCGCGACCTTCACCTCCGACGACGGCCACACCCGCACGCTGAAGCTCGTCTGGCCGGTCGACGAGAGCCTCGACGAGCATCGCATCTCGGTGATGACTCCGGTCGGCGCCGCGCTGATCGGCTTGGCCGTCGGTCAGTCGATCTCCTGGACCGCGCGCGACGGCAAGCACCACCGGCTCACGGTGACGAAGGTCAGCTGACCAAACCCCGTCGTCCCGAGCGTCGTCGAGGGACCTGCTCACAACCCCCAGCGGGAGAAAGGGGGGGGGCGGGACCGGCCGCCGGGCGGGCGGGAGAAGGGCGGCACAGAAATAAACACG
>CAMFJT010000218.1 GCA_945957125.1 uncultured Rhodospirillales bacterium
GATCAGGAGCATGCGGAAGCGCGTACGCGATTGACGGAGATCGAGCGCTCGGTCGGCATCGGCGATTTCAACGCCGGCATCAAGGCGTTCCGCGAGGGCGACTATGCCAGGAGTGTCGAGCACTTCACGCGCGCGCTGGCGACGAAGACGGAAGAGGTCGTCTGCCATCAGCATCTCGCGAGGATCTACAACCAGGAGCAGGAATGGGCCAATGCGATGGCGCATTGGGACTGGTTGCGCCAGAACGACGCCACCAAGATCGAGCCCCACCTGCAGATCGGGCGCATCCATTTCCGGTACAGGGAGTACAAGGACGCCGCCCTGGCCTTCAACAAGGTGCTTGGCTTGGACGCCAAGCACGACGAGGCGCAGCAATACCTTCAGAAGATCGATGCGCTGCAGCAGGAGGAGACGTTCCTTCGTGGCGCGCCCGACGGCGGCAACTGGCTGTCGCTCGCGCCGCACGTCCTGCGCTGGCCGATGGCGGAAGAGATCCTCGAGGCGAGCACTGGCTCGATCGACCTGCTGATCGACCAGGCGGCACGCCAGGCGGCCGCGCTCAGGGAGTTCGTGATCACGTATGGCGAGGCCAGCGGCGAGCTCGAGGGCCATCGCCGCCTTTATGCCGAGCAGAACATCGCCCGGGTCGAAGAGCTGGTCGAAGCGCTCCAGGCGACGAGGAAAAGCGTCCGCGCGGTCGCCCGGCGCACCGACCGGCTGATGGAGGTGGTCGACAAGTTCTCGGGGCGCCGGCGTTCGAGCGCCCCCGTCCCGAGGAACCCGTTGTCACGCGCCCGGTGGCGCGAAGCGCTGGTGGCGCTCGCCCTTGAAGTGCATCAGGAGCACGGCACCAAGGCGACCGTTGCCTGGGTGGTACGACAGTCCTTGCTCGATGACCGGCCGATCATCTTCTCGCTTCTTGCCGACGCCTTGCGCGAGAAGGACCAGGAGGCCACGCTCGAGTTTCTCTGGCTGTCCTACGGCGCGAGGCCCTCGCCCGAGAACGCCGAGCGGCTCGCCAGCAAGATGTTTCAGGCCGGAAATCTCTCCAGCACCGGCGCCTTGCTCAAGGGAGCGCCCGAAACCTCCACCACGCCGTTCGTCATCGAGATGCATTCGAGCGTGACGCGCTATCGCAGCGGTCTCGACATCCCTGCGCCGTCACCGTCGCCTCCGCCCGGGCCGCGTGTCGCCTATATCGCCTCGGGTTCCCTGCCGTTCCAGGTCTCCGGCTACACGACGAGAACGCACGAGATCGTCGCGGGCCTGGTCAGGGCCGGGGTCGACTGCCTGTGCTTCACCCGGCCGGGCTTTCCGTGGGACCGCTCGAAAGGCCAGGCGATCGACCTGCCGCCGTCACGTGTCCAGAGGATCGGCGACGTCAATTACATCCACACCGAGTTGCCGAACGCCTCGACGTCGCCGGGAACGATCATCGAGCAGGCGAGCGACGCCCTCGAGAGGCATTTCCGGGCGTACCGGGTGGGAATCGTCCATGCCGCCTCCAACAGCAGGAACGCGCTGCCGGCGCTGATCGCCGCGCGCCGGGTGGGTGCCAAGTTCATCTACGAGGTTCGAGGCCTCTGGGAACTGACGGCCGCCTCCCGCTTCGCCGGCTGGGAGACCACCGAACGGTTCGAGCTGGACCGGAACCTCGAAGTGCTGGCGTCGACCAGTGCCGACTACGTCCTCACGATCACGCAGGGCGTCGCGGAGGAGCTGATCCGGGACGGCGTATCGCCCGATCGGCTGGCGCTGCTGCCCAATGCCGTTGATCCGCTGGCCTTCAAGCCGATCCCGAAGAATCGTCCGTTGATGGCGAGGCTCGGACTGACGGACGACGACTTCACCGCCGTGTATGCCGGATCGCTGGTGAACTACGAAGGCCTCGACGACCTGGTCATGGCCATCGGCATCCTGCGGCAGAGGGACGTGCCGGCCAGATTGATCATCGTCGGCGACGGCGCCGTTCGTTCCCAGCTCGAGGCGCTCGCCGCGGAACAGGGCCTGCAAAGGGCAGTCACGTTCATCGGCCGCGTCAAGCCCGACGAGATCGAAGCCTATCTGTCGCTGGCCGACGTGGTGCCGATCCCGCGCAAGCCGTTCAAGGTCTGCATGGTCGTCAGCCCGCTCAAGCCGTTCGAGGCGATGGCGATGGCCAAGCCGGTCATTCTCTCAGATCTGCCCGCTCTCAGGGAGATCGTGGCCGATGGCGAGACCGGCCTCATCTGCAAGCCCGCCGATCCCATCGATCTCGCCGCAACCCTGGAGAAGCTGGCCCGCGATCCCGCGCTGCGGACGCGGCTGGGCGAAGCCGCACGGCTGTGGATCGAGCAAAATCGGACCTGGCAGGAAAATGCCGCGCGGCTGAAGCGCCTCTACGGCACGCTCGAGAGCGCGACACCGGATCGGGCGGCGGTGGCGTAAGGCGCCGTCACGGTACCGTTGCCGACTGCGCGATGAGCCGTCCTTCGTCGGCGAAGGCGGCGAAGGGGTCCGCGTCGTCGCCGAGCGGCTTGTTGCTGTCGCTGTCGATCCAGGTGCGAAACCAGAGCTCGAGCATCATCAGCGTCCACAGGCGCGTGCCGTGCTCCTGCTGCTGGCCGCGATGTTCCTCGAGCATCTCGTCGAGGAAGCCGCGTCGGAAAAGCCGGCGGTCGAGAAAGCGCTCGCCGAGCAGCGTCGCGCGCGTGGCCTCGTAGGCCTGCTCGCGCATCAGCCGGGCGACCGGCACGCGAAAGCCGACCTTGGGCCGGTACAGGCATTCACGCGGCACGAACGGCTCGAGCGCCGCCTTCAGCAGTGCCTTGCTCTCCTTGTCGAAGATCTTGCTGTCGCCGGGGATGCGCGACACCCATTCGACGAGCTCGTGGTTGAGAAACGGGGCGCGCGTCTCGAGGCCGTGCGCCATGGCCGCGACGTCGACCTTCGCCAGGATATCGCCGGGCAGGTAGGTGCCGATGTCGATTCTGCCGGCCTGGTCCTCCGGGGTGACGCCATCGACGACATGCGCGGCGAGGCGGTCGTAGGAGCAGCGGTCGAGTTGGGCGATCAGGGCGAGGTCGTAGCCGACGAGCTTGTGGCTCTCGCGGAAGGTCTCCATCAGATAGCCATAGGCATCGCCCGCGGAGCGATGCGGCCGCAAGGCCGGATCGCCGTGATCGTAAAGATCGGGCAGTTTCCGCCCGCCCTGCGGCGGCTTGCGCCGGCGCATGGCGCCGTAGCGGAGGTAGCGGCCGTACCCCAGCAGAGTCTCGTCGGCTCCGTCGCCGGTCAGGGCCACGGTCACCCGCCGGCGCGTCTCGCGCGAAAGGGCATGGGTGACCAGCGCCGACGAATCGGCGAACGGCTCGCCGTAGTGCCACGCCAGCCCGGCGGCGGAGCCGATGATGCCGTCGCCGAACGTGAAGGCGTGATGGTCGGTGCCGTAACGCTCGGCCACCGTCTTCGCGAAACCGGTCTCGTCATAGCCTTCGAAGCCGAATCCGGACGAGAAGGTCTCCAGGCCGGCTTCGTGGGCCGGTGCGATCATCGACACGACGGCGCTGGAATCCACGCCGCCCGAGAGGAATGCACCGACCGGCACGTCGGCCACGAGGCACATCCGTACCGCCGCCCCGAGCCGCTCGATCAGCTCGGCCTTCAGATCGGCCACGCTCGCTGTGAGCGGCGCCGCGCCGGGCGGCGGCAGGTGCCAGTACGCTTCCATCCGCGCCGGTTTGCCGGGCTCGCAAACCATGACGTGCGCCGGCGGCAGCCGGCGGATGCCGGCGAACGCCGTTGCCTCGCCGATCACGTAGCTGAAGCTCAGATAGTCGTGCAGCGCCTCGGGATCGGGCTGCCGCGGCACGCCCGGCCAGCTCAGGATCGCCTTGATCTCCGAGGCGAGCACCAGCGCATCGGGCCGTTCGGCATAATACAGCGGCTTCTCGCCGAAGCGGTCGCGCGCGGCGACCAGCCTGCGATGGCGCGAATCCCACAGCACGATCGCGAACATGCCCGTGAGCCGCGCGAACAGGCCGGTGCCCCAGGCGCGATAGCCTTGGACGATGACCTCGGTGTCGCCGGTGCTGCGGAAGCGATAGCCGGCGGCGATCAGCTCCCCGCGCAACTCGCGGAAATTGTAGATCGCGCCGTTGAAGACGAGATGGACCGTGCCGGTCTCGTCATGCATCGGCTGGTCGGCGGCCGACGAGGTGTCGATCACCGCCAACCGACGGTGCGCCAGCACAACGCCGGGCTCGCTCCAGCAGCCCTCACCGTCGGGGCCGCGGTGGCGGAGCAGGTCGGCCATGGTTCGGCCGCGCGTCAGCAGATGCGATTCGGGAACGGCATCGGGCCGGGTCAGGAGAGCTGCTGCAAGACCGCACATGACGGTTACGGCGCCTCCAGGCCGTAGACGTCGAGCGTGCGCTTCAACATCGTGTCGATGCCGAAGCGCTCCCTGACGAAGCGCGGCGCGTCCACGGCGGCCTGGGCGGCCCAGGCGGCATCGGTCAGGCAGAGCAGGACGCGTTCGGCGAGGCGGCCCGCATCGGCATCGGCGACGGCCCAGCCCGTGACGCCCGGCCGGATCGCTTCGCTCACGCCGCCGACGTCCGGCGCCACCACCGGCACGCCGAGCGACTGCGCCTCGAGCAGGACATTGGGCAGCCCCTCGTGGCGCGAGGTCAGCAGGACGACGTTCATGGCCCGGTAGGACGATGCCAGCTCGCTCTCCGCGCCCGGCAGGTGGAGCCGGTCGGCGATGCCGAGACGCTCGGCGAGGCGCTGCATGTCCGCCCGCATCGGGCCGTCGCCGTAGACGACGAAATGGGCCCGCCGGTGGCGGCGCGCGACCTCGGCGGCGACCTCGACCCACAGCAGGGGCCGCTTCTCCTCGCTCATGCGGAAGGCGCTGCCGACGATCGGCGCGTCGGTCGGGATACGCAGGCGGGAGCGGATCTCGCGCACCCGCGCGAGGTCGACGCGCGCGGCCAGCAGATCGAAGTCGATCCCGTTGTGGATCACGTCGATGCGCTCCGGCGCGATGCCGAGCCAGTCTGCATAGTCGTCGGCCCCGGCACGGCTGTTGTTGCTCAGCACGACGGAGGGATGGCCCAGGACGGCGCGGTAGGCGTGCTGCATGTGGCGCTTCAGCCGCCGCCTCGGATTGTCGGGGCGCACGCTGCGGGTGCTCAGCACGATTCGCGGCACGCCGGCCAGCAGCGCTGCCACCACGGCCGTGAGGTTCGTCGCGTCCTGCCAGGCATGGACGACCTGCGGCCGGCGGCGGCTGAACTCGGCCAGCCAGAAGGCGATCGGTGCCACCATGTCGGGCGGGAACGCCTTGATCAGCCGCGCATAGGGGGCGACTTCCGGCGCTGCCAGCCAGGTGCCGAGCGCGGCTTCGTCGACGGTGACGATCTCGACGGGAACGTCCTGCAGCAGCGGAAGGAAGAAGTCGCGGCGCGTGCGGCGGGCGAGGGAGACGCAGAACAGCGAGAGCTCGAGTTTCCAGGCGGGATCGGACAGGCCGCGCAGCATGTTGACGAGCTGGCGCTCCGCGCCGCCGCCGGCCAGCGACGAGCTGACGGCGACGACGCGCCGGGGAACGGGAACGTACGGCACGATGGCGTGGTCGGCGATCTCGCGCACCCGGCTGAACAGCGCCTCGGGCACGAGGATCGCGCCGCAGTCCGACGGCGCCCGTTCGAGGGCGAGCGGATCGACCCCGATCGCGTTCAGTGCGTGCACTGCTTCGACCAGATGGCGCGCAACGCCGACATCCTGCGGCTTGAGCTCTCGGCTTGCGTGGAGCTGATGGAAGGCGCCGTCGAGCACGCCGCGCCGCAGGTAGTGTTGGCCGAGCTTGGCGCGATGGCCCGCATCGCGCGGCTCCGCGGCAACCGCCCGCTCGAAGAAGCCGACCGCGCGCGCGTCGAACTGTCCCGCCTGGGCGGCCTGCCCGAGACGGATCCAGCTGGCAGCGCTCGCCGGAAGGACCGCTTCGGCGCGATCGAGCGCGGCCAGCGCTTCCTCGTCGCGCTCGACGGTCGCGAGCATGAAGACCAGCTCGTACCAGGCGTCGGCGTTGAGCGGATTGCGCTGGCAGCTCTCCCGCCACAGCCGGATGGCTTCCTCGGTCCGGCCCAGCAGGCGCAGGAGGCGGCCACGATACTGCTGGGCGCTCATGTTCGCCGGATCGAGCGCGGCGACCTTCTCGTAGGTCTCGAGCGCCTCCTCGGGACGGTCCAAGCGCTCGTGGCAACGGCCGAGCCCGAGCAGCACGTCGGCCCGGCGTGGCTTCAGCCGATGCAGCGCCTCGTAGACGCCGATCGCCTCGCCATGGCGCGATTGCCCGAACAAAAGGCGCGCCAGGCCGAGCAGCGCGGCCTCGTCCTTCGGCGCGCGCGAGAGGGCGGCGCGATATTCCGCCTCCGCCTCGGCCGGGCGGCGCACGCGCTCGAGCAGATGGGCGCGCTGCACCAGCGGTTGGGGCGCCCGCGGATCGCGGTCGGCGAGGCGGTGCCACAGGTCGAGCGCCGGCTCGACGCGCTGCAGGTTGCGCGACAGCACCTGGGCCAGGCGGGTGAGCGCGGCGGGATCGTCGGACATCGGCCCGAGGATGTTGCGATAGGCTGCTTCGGCGTGATCGCCGGCGCTCGATTTCTGGTAGAGACGTGCCAGCTCGAGGCGCGGCGTCACGTCCCTCGGCCGGCGCCGCGACCAGTCGCTGAAGTGGCGGATCGCTGCCACGGTGTCGACGGTCTCGAGGGCCATTCCGACGCCGACCAGCGCCTCGGCATTGTTCGGATCGAGCGCCAGGACCTCCTCGAAGAGGCCACGCGCCCGATCGTGCCGATGCTGGTGCCGATAGGCCTGGGCGAGACGGAGCCGCGGTTCGATCGCGCGCGGATCCTGCGCAGCCATCCGCTCCCAGTGCTCGAGCGCGGCATTCGGCTCGCCTTGCGCGCGCTTGGCCGCCAGCACGCCCAACGCGTTGACCCGCACCCGTGCGGGAGTGCGGTCGAGCGAGAGCAGTTGCTGGGCGAGCTGCGAGGCCGCTTCGATGGCCGTGGTTCCCCGCGCGCCCATGTGCAGCAGGCGATCGGTCAGCTGCTCGAGCCCGATGAACGCCTTCTCGTGCAGCGGATCGAGCGAGACGACGCGCAGATACTGCGCAGCCGCTGCCTCGAACTTCCCGTTGCGGTGCAGGGCGCGGGCGAGCTGGAACGACGGCTCGGGGCGATGGGGTTGCAGCTCGACGAGGCGGGTCCAGATCCCGGTCGCCTCCTCGAAACGCCGCTCGCGCAGCAGCAGGCGTCCCAGGCCGGCCAGGGCGGTCGTCAGATCCGGCCTGTCCTGCAGCAGCGCGCGATAGGCGCTCTCGGCGGCGTCCACCCGGCCGGCGCGGTAGTGGCGCTCGGCCTCCCGGATCGGCCAGTCGCGGACGTTGAGGGCCTCGCGCAGGAAGCCCGCGAACGCCGCAATGGACTGCCCACCCGCCGGGCGAACCCGCTCGAACCACGCCATCCCTCGTGCGTAGGGACTGCCGCGGCACGAGTCAATCGTGCCCGGGAGGCCCTCCAGTGCCGACGGCGAACGTCGGCACTGGAGGGCCAGGAAGGATGCTCGAGACGTCGGATGCGCCAGAGCGCATAGCCTCCGGGGCGCGGTACCGGCGATGACCGTCATTGCGCAACACTCAAGCGCAAAACAGCTTCCATGCTCTCTTGAAGCGAGATCGGGGCGGTCGGCCTGACTTACGACGCCGCGCTCGGGCAAACGCCGTGGAGCGAGGCCGGCAGGCGGCCGGTGGCGGCGGTCGATGGCGCGACGTTGTCCTTGACCGCGCGGTACGGCAGCACGGTCGATGTCGACATGATGGACATGCGGGGCGTCACGGTCGAGCAGCTGGCGTTTTGAGCGGACCCTCATTTCGGTGACGATCTGTGGCGCAAGGCAGGGCCAGACCCCGTTCGGATCGCTTCGTTTTTCGCTTCTTGTCCCCCAACTGGGTGACGCGAGCAGTACTCACGCCTGCCTATGCTCCTCGGAGGTGAATTCGATATCGGGGTGCAACCATGGCCACGCGCAACGTTCCGGGCACTTATGCGACGATTTCCGCCGCCGTGGCGGCATCGGCGGCCAACGACACGATCGTGGTCGCGTCGGGCTACGCAGGGAACGAGACCGTCAGCGTGACGGTGAACAACCTGTCGTTCAATGCGCCGTCGACGGTGCCCGGGATCGTCCTCAACCTCGCCGCGGGCATCCTGAAGGTCAATCTCCAGGCCAACTCCGCCATCCAGGTCAACGGCAACAGCGGCAACAACACCTTGAACGGCAATGGCGCGGCGAACGTCCTGACCGACGGCGGCGGCGGCAACGACACCCTCAACGGCGGCGGCGGCGACGACACTCTGAAGGTAACCGGCGGAACGGACGTCATCGACGGCGGCGCGGGAATTGATACGGCGATCATCGACTATTCGAATGCCACGACGGCCATCATCGATGCAGGGGGAGGGCTGATCACCGACTACGGCTCGCGGTCGCTCACATATTCGAACATCGAGCAATGGAACTTCTACGGCGGCTCGGGAGACGATGTCTTCTACGGCGATGTCGGCAGCGACAAGTTGTACGGCGGCGCGGGCGACGACTATCTCGTCGGCGGCACTGGCTCCAACACGATCGACGGCGGCACAGGCAACGACATCATTGTCGTCACCTTCGACGACGTCAGCACGAACGTCCTGAACGGCGGCGATGGCGACGACCTGATCGAAGTCACCTACCCGGGATGGAGCGGTGACGGCACGGTCGATGGCGGTGCCGGCGATGACACGTTCAGGCTCGATGCGCCCACGAACCTGGGCGGGCTCGCCTTCACCGGTGTCGAGACCCTCGATACCCGGGGTCAGACGGCCTACGGCTCGGTTGCGCAGTTCTCGTCCTTCAATGCCATCACCGCCGGTGCGGGCGGCCAGGTCGCCCTGGGACTGTACGGCGCCGGCGGCACGCTCGACCTGTCGACACGGCTGTCCGGAAGCAACTGGGCGTACATCCTCGACTCCGGCCTGGAGAGCGGCGTCACGATCACCGGCGGCGCCTCGGGCGACATCGTCAACGGCACGGCCTATGACGACACGCTGAACGGCGGCGACGGAGACGACACGCTCACTGCAGGCGAGGGCAACGACACGCTGGACGGCGGCGGCGGCAACGATACCGTCTATGGTGGCATCGGCGATGACACGATCTACGGCGGCGCCGGCGATGACTATCTCCATGGCGGCACCGGCTCCAACACGATCGACGGCGGCACGGGCAACGACACCATTCTCGTCACCTTCGACGATGTCAGCACGAACATCCTGAACGGCGGCGATGGCGACGACCTGATCGTCGTTACTTACCCGGGATGGAGCGGCGACGGCACGGTAGACGGCGGTGCCGGCGATGACACGTTCAGGCTCGATGCGCCCACGAACCTGGGCGGGCTCGCCTTCACCGGTGTCGAGACCCTCGATACCCGGGGTCAGACGGCCTACGGCTCGGTTGCGCAGTTCTCGTCCTTCAATGCCATCACCGCCGGTGCGGGCGGCCAGGTCGCCCTGGGACTGTACGGCGCCGGCGGCACGCTCGACCTGTCGACACGGCTGTCCGGAAGCAACTGGGCGTACATCCTCGACTCCGGCCTGGAGAGCGGCGTCACGATCACCGGCGGCGCCTCGGGCGACATCGTCAACGGCACGGCCTATGACGACACGCTGAACGGCGGCGACGGAGACGACACGCTCACTGCAGGCGAGGGCAACGACACGCTGGACGGCGGCAGTGGCAATGACACCCTCTACGGCGACATCGGTGACGATATGCTGGTGGGTGGGGCCGGCGACGACACGCTATATGGCGGCCTGGGCAATGACAGCCTGGACGGTGGGGACGGCAACGATACGCTGAGCGTCTATCTGGACGGGGTTGGCGTCGACACCGTGACGGGCGGGGCCGGGGACGACGTCGTCTTGATCACCGGCTATAGCGGTGGCGGCGGCACGGTTGACGGCGGTGACGGAACGGACACGGTGCGGGCGAGCTATCTCGATGCCATGGTGTTCACGAACGTCGAGGTGCTGGACGTGAATGGCTCCATCCACAGCTGGAGCGATTCGCTGGCCCAGTTGTCTTCGTTCTCCAGCATCGTCAACAGCACCGGCGCGGCCGACAGCCGGTTCTACATGTACCTGTCCGGCCCCGGTGGCACGTTGGACCTGTCGACCCGGATATCGGGCGCTCATTCCGTCGTTGTCCTAGACGACGGGCTCGTCGAAGGCATCACGCTGACCGGATCGGCCAATGGGGACTCGATCAACGGCTCGGCATTCGACGACACGCTGGACGGTGGGGCGGGAGACGATACGCTCTACGCAGGGGACGGCAACGACACGGTCGATGGCGGCAGCGGCAACGACACCCTCTACGGCGACAACGGCGACGATACGGTCGTGGGTGGGGCTGGTGACGACACGCTGTACGGCGGCCTGGGCAATGACAGCCTGGACGGTGGAGACGGCAACGATACGCTGAGCATCTATCTGGACGGGGATGGCATCGACACCGTGACGGGCGGGGCCGGGGACGACGTCGTCACGATCACCGGTTATAGCGGTGGCAGCGGCACGGTTGACGGCGGTGAGGGCACGGACACGGTGCGGGGGAGCTATCTCGATGCCATGGTGTTCACCAACGTCGAGGTGCTCGACGTGAATGGGTCCATCCACAGCTGGAGCGATTCGCTGGCCCAGTTGTCTTCGTTCTCCAGCATCGTCAACAGCACCGGCGCGGCCGACAGCCGGTTCTACATGTACCTGTCCGGCCCCGGTGGCACGTTGGACCTGTCGACCCGGATATCGGGCGCTCATTCCGTCGTTGTCCTAGACGACGGGCTCGTCGAAGGCATCACGCTGACCGGATCGGCCAATGGGGACTCGATCAACGGCTCGGCATTCGACGACACGCTGAACGGCGG
>CAMFJT010000219.1 GCA_945957125.1 uncultured Rhodospirillales bacterium
GCCGGGAGAGTCAGCACCATGCGGCCGGCGAGATCGGGCCGGTACCAGCCCTCGGCGCGCAGCGACTGCGCCTGGCGCACCGTGCCCGCCGCGTCGGCAGCGGCCGGCAGCAGCACGTAGTCGGCCCAGTCGGGCAGGCCGCCGGTCTGGCGCAGCGCCAGGATGAGGCGCAGCTGCGGATCGATGCGGGCGGCTGCGCGCCAGGTCTCCAGCGCCTGCCGGTTGCCCGCATCGAGCGTGGCGGCGTCGAGCGACTGGCGGCGCAGCCGTGGCGCGCCGCGCTCGATGGCGGCGCGCGAGCCGGGGCTGGGCGGCGCCTCGAGCACCAGACCGTCGGCCGGCACGTGCTGCACCATCTCGGCGACCAGTGCCGGCGCCGGCTGGCCGGGCAGGTAGAGATAGACCTCGGCCCCGGCGCGGCTGCGGATCTGCCAGGCCGCCCGTGACAGCAGGTCGGCGCGCATCGGCAGCAGGCGCGAGGGGAAGTAGACGCCGTCGATCGGCGCGCCGGGGGCGGCCAGCGCGGCGTTGCCCGCGATCACCACCTTGTTGGCGCCGAGCGTGCGCAGGTCCTCGATCATGCGGCCGAGCTGGCGGTCCTGGTCGGGGCCGGCGGCCGCCAGCCCGTCGAGTCCCAGGCAGGCGATGCGCACCGTCTCGGGCCGCTCGACGTCGAAGCGCAGGTTGGTGGCGATCTCGCCGTAGGACGGATTGAGCGTCGGGAAATAGCGCGCGATGTCCATCGGCTTCATCGCGTCGGCGGCGGTCGGTTCGAGGGTCAGGGCGAAGTGGAAGCCCGCGGCCGTCGCTTCCTCCCGCGCCGGACCGGTGAAGCGGCCGAACGGCCAGACCAGCGCGCGCGGCGCGCGGCCCAGCTCGCGCGCCATCTGGCTGCGCGCCTGCGTGAGGTCGCGGCGGATGCGGGCGCGGTATTGCGCGTCGCTTTCGTAGGCGCCCTTGTCGGCGTCGTAGCGCAGGCTGCGCGCGGCGGGGATCGAGTTGCCCTGCGGGTTGGCCAGCTCGCCCTTGTGCAGGTTGAAGGAATGCGAGGCGAACTCGACCAGCCCCGAGGCCTGCATCTCGCGCGCCTCGGCCCAGCTCACGAAGTTGGTGCGCGGCACGCGCTGCGTGCCGTAGTCGACCAGCCCGTCGGCGCTGCCGCCTTCCATCCAGCGGCCGACCAGGGCCGCCACCGCCGGGAAGCGGTAGGCTTGCAGCAGCGGGAAGACGCGCGTGTAGAGGCTGCGGTAGCCGTCGTCGAAGGTCAGCAGGATAGCGCGCTCGGGCAGGGCGCGGCCGCGGCCCGCGGCGGCCACGTCGTCGAGGCTGAGCACGGTCCAGCCGCTGCCCTTCAGCCAGTCGAGGAAGCGCACGAGCTGGTCGGTCGTGACCGCATCGGCCGTCAGCTCCTCGCGGCGATCGACCACGTCGTGGAAGGCGATCGACACGAACCGCGTGTTGACGGGCTGGGCCTGCGCCGGCGCACCGGCGAGCAGCAGCAGCGAGGCGAGCAGGAAGAGGAGATGCCGTCTCATCATATCCGTTGCAACAGGGCGATCACGAAGGAGAGCTCGTGCACCGGCAGACCGTCGTAGGTGCGATGGCTGAACTGCACGCCGTAGCGGAACTCGGTGTTCGGGTTGAACTGCCAGCGATGCTCGTAGGCGGCGACGCCGACCCAGCTCTCGCCGTAGCCGCGCTCGGAATAGAGCCCGCCGCGCACCGTCAGCGCCTGCACGAGGCTCCGGTCGTAGCTGCGCCACAGCGTATGCTCGGCGAGCACGCCGACGGTCGCGGTGAGATCGGCGAGGGGGCTGTAGTAGGGCACGTCGTTGCGCGTGTTGGACGACACGCCGAGCGCGGCCAGGCCGGTCAGCCAGAAATGCGGCACCGTCACCAGCCGCTGCTCGAAGGCGAGCCCGGCGGAGAAGCGCTGGTTGCCGTCGGAGAAGGGCTGCCAGGCGGCGACCAGCCCGAGGTTGCGCTCCTCGTGCCAGCGATAGGCCGCGCGCACGGCGACCTGGTTGGACGTGATGCCGTAGTACAGCCCGCGCAGCGGCGTATCGAAGGTGAAGAGCTCGGCCGACGCCCCGACCGAAATCTGGTCGGTGATCGACCAGTCGATCCTGCCGCCGGCGCCGAAGCCGCCGAGCGTGCCCGCCGACTGGTTGGCGAACAGCTCCGCACGCAGGTCGCGCATGCGCAGCTCCGCGCCGGCGCCGGCCTGCAGGCGCGAGACGAAGCCCTCGATCGGATGGGCGAAGGCGTAGTTGCCCATGGCGAACACGCGCCAATTGTCGCCGATCGGCGGCGAGTACAGCCGGTTCAGCGACTGGAGCTCCTGGCCGGCCTGGTTGACGCCGCCGCCGACGCTGTTGCCGAAGCGCGTCCGCGTGTCGAGCTGCCATTTGTGCTCGGCGGCGAGGGCGCGCGCGGTATGCTGCACGCTCAGATCCTCGGGATAGAGCGCGACCAGCTCGGCCATCAGCCGGTCGGCCTCGGCGAAGCGATAGGCGGCGACCAGCGAGTCGATCACCGCCAGCTTGGCGGCGCGGTCGTCGGGCGCGAGGCTGGCGGCGATCTCCGCCTCCTCCTGCGCCCGGCGCTTCCAGCCGCGCGAGGCGGCGACGTGCGCGGCGGTGATGCGGATGTCGGCATTGGCGGGCGCGGCGTCGGCCATCCCGGAGACGCGATCCCAGGCGCGCGCGAAATCGCCGGCATAGAAGCGCGCCTTTGCATCGGTGAGCTCGGCCACGGTACGGTCGGGATTGGGATAGCGCGTCGGATCGGCGGGATAGCTGCGCCAGATCGGCTCGTCGCGCAGCAGGATGTCGACCACCGCGTAGGCGACGGCGAAGTCCTCCGATTCGACGGCGGAATAGAACTCGCCGTAGCGCGCCTGCACGTTGCGCGGCTCGCGCGTCAGCACGCGATTGTAGGCGGCGAGGGCCTCCTGCGGCCGGTGCAGGTAGAGCAGCGCGTCGGCATAGGCTTCCTCGATGTAGGTCGGCCGCTCGCCCTTCATGGCCTCGACCTCCTGCACGACCTCGTCCATGCGGAAGCGGTCGCGCAGTGCCACGATGCGGTCGTCCTGCAGCCGGCGGCGGATGTCGGGATCGGTCGTGGTCCGCAGCAGCGTGTCGAGCCGGGCGATCGCCCGGTCGGTGCCCTCGAACCGCCGCGCCGGATCGCGCGGCCGCACATCCTCGCCCCAGCGCACCAGGGCGCCGGCCTTGCTGGCCTCGATCGAGGGGTTGGTGCCGCCGAACCGTTCGGCAGCATGCGGCGCGCCGAGCTCGTTCAGGATTCCCGCCATCTCGCGCTGGGCCTCGCGATTGCCCGGCGCGATGCGCGCGGCGCTGCCGTAGGCCTTGAGCGCGGCAAAGAGGTCGCCGGCGCGGCGATAGGCATAGCCTTGCGCCAGCAGGCGGTCGACCGACAGGCTGCCGGCCGGACCGAGGAGCGCGATCGCGTCCTGCGGGCGGTCGGCGTCGGTCAGCACCAGCGCCAGGAAGGTGCGCCAGAACGGATCGCCGGGGAAGCGTGCCATGCCCTGGCGCGCGAGGCGCTCGGCCTCGCCGTAGCGCTTCAGCGAGCGGTTGGCGCGCGCGGCGGCCATCAGCGCGTAGTCGGGCGCATCCGCCTTCGCGGTCCGTGCGAACAGATCGGCCGCTTCGGCGGAACGGTCCGCCTGCTGCAGGAGGGTGACGAGATCGTAGGCGACGCGCCCGTCATCGGCCTTGCTCGCGAGCAGCCGCTGCAGCGCGACGATGGCTCCCGAGAGGTCGCCGGCGCGCGCCTGCCGGACCGCAGCCTCGCGGCTTTCGGTGACCGTCTGCGCCTGCAGCGGCTGCGCCAGTCCCAGCGTCAGGCAGACGCCAAGGACGACCGCCACCAGGATTTGCGAAAAAATGTTCTCCGAGAGGCGTCCGGTCCCAGTCCGGCCGCGTTCCTGGAATTGCCCGATCCCACACCGGGCACTCCGTCCTTGCATTATGACACTTTCCTGACACCCCTAGTCGTCCTTAAACGGCGTGCGCGCGGAAAGGTTTCCTTGCCTTGGGCGGGAGAGTGGCGGGAGGCGAGGGCTTCGGGTGGGATGAGCGGCCCGCTCCGCGAGGGCTATTCGGGGAGCGGGCCTCGGGACAGCCCATGGCGTGGGGCAAAAGGCTGGCCCTGACAGATCGTCGCGGCTGCGTCGGCGCGAGTCGATACACGGAATGTTGAACGGGTTGCCGACAGCGACGGTGTGGGCACCAGACTTCGGGCGCCGCGCTCCGGCAAGACGATCGAGCGTCCCGGATGTGTTCCCACTGTCGTCCCGCTATCGGGAAGCCCCTCAGCCGACCAGCATGCGGAATTGCTCGAGGGTGTAGACTTCGTCGTTCACCGTCACGCGGACGTTGGTGCAACCGTCCCGCCGGTACTCCAGCGCCAGCTTCAGGGCTTCCTTTGCCGTGTACCGGATGCTGGAAACCGTTCCGCCCTCGTCGAACACGGCGCTTACCAAGTAGACCATTCGCAGGTTCCCTACGCGACGCGGTCTCGCCCGTGCAAGGGTTAGCATCCCTGCCGGCCGGGCACGAATGGTTTCTCACGCCCCGCGTCGTGGGAATACGATGGGCGTTTCGCGCGAGGGAGCAGGCGGTGTTCAAATCGGTTCTGGCAGTGTCGGAGGGAGGCCCTGACGCCTCGATGTCGTTCGTGCTCGCCGGGCGCGTCGCCGCGGCGTTCGACGGCACCGTCGATGCGCTGCATCTGGCGGCCGGATCGGGCCGGTTCCATCTTGGCTCGGACGAGGCGCTCGCCGCGCGCGCGGCGCGCAGCGCGCGGACCTACGAGGAGATCGTGGCCGCCCTGCCGGGAGCGACCTACACGGCCGACACCGCGATCGCGCCGCTGGAGGCGCTGGTCACGATGGGGCGCCTGTCCGACGTCATCGTGCTCGGCCGGCCGGGGAGCGATCCGGCGAACGCCTCGCCCGCGGCGATCAACACCGCGCTGTTCGAATGCGCCCGCGCGGTCATGATCGCCCCGCCGCTGGTCGGCGAGGGGCCGTTCGCTTCGGTGGTGCTGGCGTGGAACGGCAGCTTCGAGGCGACCCGGGCCGTCGAATACGCCATGCCGTTCCTGCTCAAGGCGCGCGAGATCACGATCCTGGTGGTGGGCAAGAAGCCCGACGATGTCGCGGCCTCCCTGCTCGCGCGCAATCTCGGACGCCACGGCCTCCGCCCGCGGATCGACGCCATCGATCCCGGCGCGGTCTCCGGCCGCGCGCGCGGCCGCGCCCTGCTGGGCTATGTGCGCGACAGGGCGGCGGACCTGCTGGTCATGGGTTCCTACGGCGACGGCAAGCTGGCCAATTTCCTCGGGCTGGGCGGGGCGACCGCCAAGGTCATCTCGTCCTGTCCGGTGCCGGTGCTGATGGCGCATTGACGCCCGTCGGATCGCCGTTGGCCTCCATCCGGGCCAGCGCCCGGCGCAGCACCTCGAAGATCACGGCCGTCGACCAGCCGAACAGCAGCACGCCGTTCATCGCCGTGAACGGACCGAGCAGCCGCCAGCGCTCGGTCGGCAGCACGTCGCCGTAGCCCAGCGTCGTGTAGTTCACGAAGGCGAAGTAGAGCCGGTCGCTGCCTTCCGGCGCGGCATCGAACAGCGCATAGGTCAGCGCCCACAGCGCGACCTCCGCCAGATGGGCCGCCATGAGCAGGCAGACGACCGCGGCCATCAGCCGGGCGAGCCGCCAGCTCGACGCGTGCATGCCGGCCGCCTGGCCGCGCGCGACGCGGATCAGCGACGCCATGAGCAGGGAATGGATGACGATGTTGGCGAAGCTGGCGCCACCGCCGACCGCGAGCTGCACGAACATGCTCATGCCCCTCTTTCCCTCCCCCGTCTTCGGGGGAGGTGGCCGCGTCTTACGCGGACGGAGGGGTCATGGGTCGTAGAATCGGTGCTGCCCATGACCCCCTCCGTCGCGCCGAAGACGGGGGAGGGAAGACAGAGCTTGCCCACGATGGCGATCATAAGCCGAGGAAGAACACCGTGAGGCCGAGCACCACATAGACGGCGAGGAGCTGGGCGCCCTTCAGCCAGTCGGAGCGGCCGTCGCCGGCCACCTGGCCGGTGATCAGCACCAGCCCGCCGGGAAAGGCGAGGTCCATCGGGGTGACGAAGCCCAGCTTCAGCGCGCCGGCCAGGATGCAGACCGACCCGGAGACCACCGCCATCGCGCCGGCGATCGCCACCACCCGGCCGGGATCGGCCGCGGCGTGCGCCACGACCACCGCCAGGATGACCGGCGCGAGCGAGGAGTCCCGCCCCAGCACCAGGATGCGGCTCCGCCCGAACACCGCATGGGCGAGCAGCGGCACGATCGTGGCGTAGAGCCCGTAGACGACGGGCAGGCCGGACGCCACCGCGCAGGCGATCCCGACCGGCACGAGCATGGTGACGAGGACGATGCCGGCCATGGCGTCGCGCGGCAGCCACGCCAGGCGATAGTCCTTCAGGATGGCGAGGCCGGGCAGCCAGCGCGCCGGGGAGGGGGTGTCCGAAGGAAAAGGGCTCATATGGCTGGGAGCGCGGCTCTCCAGAGCCGCTCATGGGATGTCGCAAACGGAAGGAAGAGCGGCTCTGGAGAGCCGCGCTCCCAGCACGCATGACACGATGCCGCCATCTATATCGTTCCGCGCGCGCGGCGAGGTTGACCAAAGTCAAAGGCCGGCCACGGCGCTGCGCGAGGTTTCGCAGATGGATTGGGAAGCGTTCCGCGACGGCCGCCGGTTCGGCCGCGTCGCGGGCGGCAGCAGGCGCTGCAGCAGCGGCGAGGGGCCATCCACTACGTGGAAATGGAGATGGGGCGCCGGGCTGTTGCCGGTATTGCCGACCTTGCCCGGCATGTCGCCGCGCCTGACGCGCGCGCCGGGGGGCGCAACGGCATCTCGGGTCGACAGGTCCCGGCCTGTTCAAGCTGATGACAATGACAAGTCAGATCGTCAGACGACGGCCAACGGGCTCGCATCCTTTTTCGATCAGTCGGCGCAACTGTGGGGAGCGTGGATTGAGGGCTGTCTCACCCGATGAAATCCATATGAAGCGCCGCGGATAGCGGGCGAGAGGCTTGCCGAGCAGCCATGACTTCAGCCAGTCGAGCTTCTTCGAAACTTCATTCACGTTCTGCGGTGTGCGGGCGCCATGGACTTCGATCCAGAAAAGATCGACCTCCGAACCGCGGCACCGTCCGACGACATAGTCCCACCGAGGAGCATTTGGCTCGGTGATCTTCAATGAGCTGTCGATGTCCGCGCTCCCTGCCAGGCTGGGCGGCGACTCGACGGATATTCGGGACCTGTCGGCGCTCTTCAACGCCTGCAGCCCCGCCTTGGGGGCATCGGTTCCGAGAGCGGCCTTGAGCTCGGCGCGAAAGCGCTTTCGAGGCGGCTGTGGCACGATCGGCGTTCCTTCAGGAATTCTCGAAGCTGGTGGTTGCCCTTGCCACGGCGGTGTTTGCCCGCTCGCTGAAGTCCAGCAGGCCGCCCCATATCGGATGCATGGGCGAGTCGGAGCCGAGGGCCAGGTCAGTGATATCCGTCACTCGCTTGCCGCCCTCGAAGAAGTAGACCTTCGACTTCTTGCGGAGCGCACGGTCCGCCATGGTCCGAAGAGACTGGGTATGCGGCGCACCCAGAACATCGAGAAGGTCTCCTCCCTTTGCCTTCGCCTTGCGCAGCGCCTCGAGCGCCCAGACCAGTTCCAATACCTGCGGTGAATGGGTAGAGAGGCAGACCTTATAGCCGCGAGTCAGCAGCTCGAGCACCAGCAGGAGAATCGTCGAGATCGCATGCGGATGCAGTCCCATTTCCAGCTCTTCGATCACGGCCCATTCCAATGACCTTCGCATCGATATTTTCGCCGACGGCATGAGCCAGTACAGGCCAAGCAGCAGAGGGACGAGCTCTCGCTGGCCCGCTGACCAGACCATGTAGGGCAGCGTCGCGCCTCGTTTCGACAGCACCAGGCGCTTTTGAATGAATTCCTGATCGACCTTCAATTCGAACTCCGAGAAGACGGAGGCCTTCAGGAGGTCTCGATAGTCCGACTTCAGCCGATTGAGTCGCGGAAACAGAGGCCCTCCGTCGTCGAATTCCCTGTCCATGAGGCGACGCAGCGCGTCGCTGTAAGCCCGGACGGAATAGGGATCGCGGGGGGCGTAGTCGGTGAACGGACGAGGCCAACCGTTCGCCAAGGCCATTACCCGCTGAGCAGGAATCAGGAAGACCCTCTCTGGCCGTACCTTTTGCTTCCGCTTGATGAGGCGTTCGATGTCCACGCCTCGGTCGTCGACTCTCACGGAGCTTTTCGATCGCCAGATCGACGCCATTCCTTCGCCGAAATAGACTTCAAAGAACTTGTACGGGTCCTTGTCGTAGTCGATGCCATGAACATGGAGCAGGTCCTGGATTGCCCCCAGGTCCTGGAGCAGCTTCACCCACTGAAGTGCGATGCTCTTGCCGCTGGCTTGGGGGCCCACGAGGACAGTCAGGTCGCCGAACTGCAGGTCGGCGCTGCGGATCGGACCGATGTTCTCGAGCGCAAGGCTTCTCATCATGACCCCTTTCGTGAGGGTCTTAGCACACAACGCCACGCTGATCGCGGCGGGACGCGCTCGCGCCGGAGCGCGGCGCCTGGGCGCGATCGACCTTGCCTTCACACATGCAACGCCTCGCCGAGCGCCCGCAGGCTGGCCTCGTGGAAGGCCTCGCCGAGGGTCGGATGGGCGTGGATGGTGCCGGCGATATCCTCCAGGCGGGCGCCCATCTCCAGCGCGAGGCCGAAGGCGGCCGACAGCTCGGACACGCCGGCGCCGACGGCGGCGATGCCGAGCACGAGGTGGTTGTCGGCGCGCGCGGTGACGCGCACGAAGCCGTCCTCGGCGTCGAGCGTGAGGGCGCGGCCGTTGGCGGCGAACGGGAAGGTGCCGACATGCACGTCGTGGCCGGCTGCGCGCGCGGCGTCGGGCGAGAGGCCGGCGGTGACGATCTCGGGATCGGTGAAGCACACGGCGGGGATCGCCACGGCGTCGAAGGTGCGGCGGTGGCCGGCGATGATCTCGGCGACCATCGCGCCCTGTGCCATGGCGCGGTGCGCCAGCATCGGCTCGCCGGTCAGGTCTCCCACCGCCCAGACGTTGTACATCGACGTGGCGCAGCGCTCGTCGATCGCCACGAACGCGCCGCTCATCGTGAGGTCGAGCCGGTCGAGGCCCAACCCCGCGGTGCGCGCGCGCCGGCCGGTGGCGACGAGGATCGTATCGGCCGCGATCTCGCGCATCGCGCCGCCTTGCGGCGTGACGCGCAGCGCATCGCCCGCTTCGGAAAGTCCCGACGCGCGCGCGCCGGTCAGCACCTCGACGCCGAGCGCGCGCAGGCGGCGCACCACGGGCCGCGTCAGCTCGCTGTCGTAGGCCGGCAGGATCCGCTCGGCCGCTTCGACGACCGTGACCTTCGCGCCGAGCTTGGCGAACGCCGTGCCGAGCTCCAGCCCGATATAGCCCGCGCCGACCACGACGAGCCGCCCGGGCACCGCCGGCAGCGACAGCGCCCCGGTCGAGGACACGACCCGGCCGCCGAACGGCAGCGACGGCAGGCTCGCCGCCTCCGATCCCGTGGCGAGCACGACATGCTCGGCGCGTACCGTCTCGGGGCCGGTGTCGGTCTCGACCTTGCACGTCTTGCCGTCGACCATCGTGGCATGGCCGGTCACGATCTTGACCTTGTAGCGCTTGAGCAGCGCGGCGACGCCGCTGGTGAGGCGGCCGACGATGCCGTCCTTCCATTCGATCGTGCGCGCGAAGTCGAGCGCGGGCGCGCCGACCGCGAGGCCGAACGGCGACTTCGCCTCGGCCTGCAGCCGCGCCTGGTGCACGGCATCGGCGGCGTGGATGATCGCCTTCGACGGGATGCAGCCGACATTGAGGCAGGTGCCGCCCAGCCCGCCCTCGCGGCCGCCCTGCTCGACCAGCACGACATCGAGCCCGAGCTGGCCCGCGCGGATGGCCGCGACATAGCCGCCCGGCCCGCCGCCGACGATCATCACCTTTGCGGAAATCTCGGCCATCTCACGCCTCGATGAAAAGCGTCGCCGGCGCCTCGAGCAGGCTCTTGAGGCGCTGCACGAACTGCGCAGCGTCGTAGCCGTCGATGACGCGGTGATCGAAGGAGGAGGACAGGTTCATCATGGTGCGCGGCACGAACTGCGCGCCTTGCCATACGGGCCGCACGACCTGCCGGTTGACGCCGACGATCGCCACCTCCGGCCGGTTGATCACCGGCGTGGTGACGATGCCGCCCAGCGCGCCGAGGCTGGTGATGGTGATGGTCGAGCCGCTGAGCTCCGCGCGTGTCGCGGTGCCCTGGCGTGCGGCCTCCGCGAGCCGCCGCACCTCGGCCGCGAAGTCCCACAGCCCGCGCGCCTCGCAATGGCGCACTACGGGCACCATCAGCCCGGCCGGCGTCTGCGTGGCAATGCCGATATGGATGCCGCCGTGGCGCTCGATGGTCTCCGCCTCGTCGTCGTACAGCGCGTTCATCTGCGGGAAGTCGGCGATCGCCTTCACGAGCGCCTGCATCAGGAACGGCATCAGCGTGAGGCGCGGCCGGTCGTCGCCCTTGTGCTGCGCGTTCAGCGTGGCGCGCAGCTCCTCGACGGCGGTGACGTCGACCTCCTCGACATAGGAGAAGTGCGCGATGCGGCGCTTGGACTCCGCCATCTTCTGCGCGATGCGCCGGCGCAGGCCGACCATCCTGATCGTCTCGACCGCGCTGTTGGCGACCTTGCCGCCGCCGCTCGCCGCGCCCGCGCTGCCGCGCAGGAAGGCGTCGAGGTCCTCGTGGCCGATGCGGCCCGCCGGTCCGCTGCCGCGCACCTGGCGCAGATCGACGCCGGCCTCGCGCGCGCGCTTGCGCACGG
>CAMFJT010000220.1 GCA_945957125.1 uncultured Rhodospirillales bacterium
AGATTCGCCTTAGTCTCGTGGGCTCGGAGATGTGTATAAGAGACAGCCCGGACGCAGCAGATCGTGTGGCGTCGCGCATAGCCGCTGGAGCGATGTTGCCGATTGGGCATGATCCATAGCCTGGCACAGGCGGTGTCGTCGCTCGCAGTGGCCCACCCGACCCGGATTGGGCACTGCCGGACCGAGCGGCCAATCGCTCACCTGTCCCTTGGCTCTCTGCTGAAGGCACGTTCTCAAGTCCCTCCCAAGCTTCATTGCGGCATGCTCGTTCAACAGGGGGCGAACTGCGCTATGCTTCTCCCAACGGGCGCGTAGTTGCCCGACCATCGGGAGAGGAGACGACAATGATCATCCATCGGCGGGCGGCCCTGCGGGCGTCCCTGGCCGGGGCAGCGGTCCTCGCCGCGCCGGCGGTCCTGCGCGCGCAGGAGGCGCTCGATCAGACCAAGATCATCGTGGGCTTTGCGCCGGGCGGCACGTCCGACGTGGCGGCGCGCCACCTGGCCGACAAGCTGGTGCCGGCCTACGCCCGTAACGCTCTGGTCGACAACCGGCCGGGCGCGGCCGGACGAATCGGGATCGAGGCGCTCAAGTCGGCGCCGCCCGACGGCCGCACGCTGCTGCTGACGCCGGCATCGACCGTCACGATCTATTCGGCGGTTTACAAGAAGCTCTCTTACAACCCGTTCACCGACCTGCTGCCGGTTTCGCTGGTCTGCACCTTCGTGCACGGCTTCGCCGTCGGGCCGATGGTGCCGGCCGAGGTCAAGACGCTGGCTCAGTATGCGGCGTGGGCCAAGGCGAACCCGGCCAAGTCATCGTGCGGCAATCCGGGTGAGGGCTCGTTCCCGCACTTCCTGTCGATGCTGCTCGCGCGCGGTCTCGATGCGCCGATGCAGCCGATTCCCTATCGCGGCGGCGTACAACCGCTGGCCGACATGGCGGCCGGACAGCTCGCCTCGCTGATGCTGCCGGACGGCGCCTTCCTTGCCTTCACCAAGGATGGCCGCGCCCGCGTGCTGGCGACCAGCGGCGAGAAGCCCTCGCCGTTCTACCCCGATGTCGCGACCTTCGCCGACCAGGGCATCAAGGACATCGTCGTGACCGAATGGTTCGGCATCTTCGCGCCGCCGGCAACGCCCCCGGCGATCGTCAACCGCGCCGCCGATGCGATCGCCAAAGGTCTGACCGACAAGGCGCTGGGCGAGGTCTACGCCCAGACCGGCATGGTGCCCAAGGCGTCGACGCCCGCGCAGCTCTCCGCGATGATCAAGTCGGACTCGGAAACCTGGACGCCACGTATCAAGGCGATGGGCTTCCAGCCGATCGAATAGGAGCGCGCTCCTGGCCCACGCCTCAGTTCTTGAGGCCTTTCAAGAAGCGCTGAACCCATTCCGTCCCCGGCCGGCGCTTGCCGCCGGTCGGGCGGGTGCGGCTCCCGGCCATCAGCATCGCCAGCGGGAACCAGTCGTCCGTCTCGTCCTGCAGGCGGCGTGCGGCAAGCGAGAGCTTGGGAACGGGCACCGGGGTCACGCCTTCCTGCGCGGGGCCGGCGGCACAGAGCTCGGCGGGTGAGGTCACGAGATACTCCCGGCAGACCAGCGGCCGGTCGCGATGGATCGAGCAGCTTTCGTCCTCGAGAAACGGACAGGCCACACCGAGCGCGAAGTAGGCGATGGAGAGCTCGCGATCGCTGCGGCCGGCACGATCCGCCAGGCCGGCTCCCGCGATCCGTGCCTCCGCCGCCGCGAAGCGTGCCCGCAGCGCCTTGCGCTGCTCCTTGGGCATCGCCTCGACCAGCGCGACCAAAGCTTCACCTTCCGTGCGCGAGATCGGCACGAGCTGGCGGCAGCAGGCGCCGCAGCCCTTGCGGCAGGAGATCGCCTTGCCGGCCTCGGCTGCGGCGACCACGGCGTTAACCAGCTCCTGAAGGGCCGGGACGACGTCTGCCGCCGGCACCGGGCCGGTCGGGACGGTGATTGGATGGACGATCCGGAGGTCGCCCACGGAGAGGCGAAGAGTGGCGGTAGAATGGGCCTCGGCGGCCATTTCCCCTGGGCTCCCTGTTCTGGACTTGACGGGCGGGCGCACGCTACAAGGCCGGCATGCAAAGCGTCAGCGAAATCCGTCGTACCTTCCTGGAATACTTCCACAAGAACGGCCACGAAGTCGTGGAGTCGAGCCCGTTGGTACCGCGCAACGACCCGACGCTGATGTTCACGAACGCCGGCATGGTGCAGTTCAAGAACGTCTTCACCGGGCTGGAAACGCGCTCCTATTCGCGGGCAGCGACCTCGCAGAAGTGCGTCCGCGCCGGCGGCAAGCATAACGATCTCGAGAACGTGGGCTACACGGCCCGCCATCACACTTTCTTCGAGATGCTGGGCAACTTCTCGTTCGGCGACTATTTCAAGGAGCGCGCGATCGAGCTGGCCTGGAACCTCCTGACAAAGGACTACGGCCTGCCCAAGGAGAAGCTGCTGGTCACGGTGTTCCACACCGACGACGAGGCGGCCGGCCACTGGAAGAAGATCGCGGGCCTCTCGGACGACAAGATCATCCGCATTCCGACGTCGGACAATTTCTGGGCGATGGGCGACACCGGTCCCTGCGGCCCGTGCTCTGAAATCTTCTACGACCATGGCGAAGGCATCCCCGGCGGGCCGCCGGGCAGCCCCGACCAGGACGGCGACCGGTTCATCGAGATCTGGAACCTGGTCTTCATGCAGTTCGAGCAGGTGACCAAGGACGAGCGCGTGCCTCTGCCCAAGCCGTCGATCGATACCGGCATGGGGCTGGAGCGGCTCGCCGCGGTCCTGCAGCACAAGCACAACAACTACGACATCGACCTGTTCCGCGCCCTGATCGAGGCGGTGGCGCACGAGACCGGCGTCGATCCCGACGGCGCGCAATCGGCGTCGCACAAGGTGATCGCCGACCACCTGCGCGCGACCTCGTTCCTGATCGCGGACGGCGTGCTGCCCTCGAACGAGGGCCGTGGCTACGTCCTGCGTCGCATCATGCGTCGTGCCATGCGTCACGCCCACATCCTGGGCGCGCAGGATCCGATGGTGTTCAAGCTGGTCCCGACCCTGGTCAAGGAGATGGGCGATGCCTATCCCGAGCTGGTGCGCGCCCAGCCGCTGATCACCGAGACGCTGAAGCTCGAGGAGACGCGCTTCAAGAAGACGCTCGGTACTGGCCTCAAGCTGCTCGACGACGAGACGAAGGGCCTGGGTGCCGGCGGCACGCTGAAGGGCGACGTCGCCTTCAAGCTCTACGACACGTTCGGCTTCCCGCTCGACCTCACGCAGGACGTGCTGCGCGCGCGCGACATCACGGTCGACACGGCGGGCTTCGACAAGTCGATGGACGAGCAGCGCGCCAAGGCGCGCGCGGCCTGGGCCGGCTCGGGCGAAGCGGCATCGGACGCGATCTGGTTCGACGTGCGCCAGAAGGTCGGCGCGACCGAATTCCTCGGCTACGACACCGAGCGCGCGGAGGGCAAGGTCACCGCCATCGTCGTCGACGGCAAGGAGGCGACGGCGCTCGCTGCGGGCCAGACCGGCTGGCTGGTCGTGAACCAGACGCCGTTCTATGCCGAGTCGGGCGGCCAGCAGGGCGATACCGGCCGCCTCGTCGGCGCCAACGGCGAGGCCGCGATCGCTGACGTGCACAAGATGGTCGGCGACCTGCACGCCCATCACGCCACGGTCGACAAGGGTACGATCAGGGTCGGCGACGACGTGGCGATGACCGTCGACGCGATCCGCCGCGCCCAGCTTCGCGCGCATCACTCCGCGACCCATCTTCTGCATGAGGCGCTGCGCCGTCATCTCGGCACGCACGTCACGCAGAAGGGCTCGCTGGTCGCGCCCGACCGGCTGCGCTTCGACATCAGCCACACCAAGGCAATCTCGACGGAAGAGCTGCGCCGGGTGGAGGAAGAGGTCAACGCGCGCATCCGGCTCAACAGTGCGGTCGACACGCGGCTGATGACGCCGGAAGAGGCGATCGCGGCCGGTGCCATGGCCCTGTTCGGCGAGAAGTATGGCGAAGAGGTACGCGTGCTCTCGATGGGCGGCGCGGAAGGGGAGAAATACTCGGTCGAGCTGTGCGGCGGCACCCATGCGCTGCGCACCGGCGATATCGGCCTGTTCCGCATCCTCAGCGAAGGCGCGGTTTCGTCCGGCGTACGCCGCATCGAGGCGGTCGCAGGCAACGCGGCCGAGGCGCATGTCCGCCGCCAGATCGACCTCTTGAACGAGGCGGCGTCGGTCATGAAGGTGCGGGCCGAGGATCTCCCGGTCCGCCTGCAGGCGCTGATCGACGGTCAACGCCGGATCGAGCGCGAGCTTGGCGAGGCGCGCAAGGCGCTGGCGTTGGCCGGCAGCGGCGGCGGGGCGAATGCGGCCGACGAGGCGCGCGAGGTTGCGGGCGTGAAGATGATCGCGCGCGTCCTGAACGGCGTGCCGGGCAAGGACCTCAAGGGCATGGCCGACGAATTCAAGAAGAAGCTCGGCTCGGGCGTGGTCGCGCTGATCGGCGTGGAGGAGGGCAAGGCTTCCGCCGTGGTCGGCGTGACGGACGATCTCGCCAAGACGCTGAGCGCGGTGGAGCTGGTGAAGGCCGGCGTCGCGGCATTGGGCGGCAAGGGCGGCGGCGGCCGTCCCGACCTGGCCCAGGGCGGCGGTCCGGACGGGGCGCGGGCGCCCGAAGCCTTGAAGGCGATCGAGGCGGCAGTCGGAGGGAACCGGTGATGCGTATCGTGGTGGCCGGGCTCGGCGCGTTGCTGTTGCTGTCGGCGTGCGCGCAACAGCAACAGCAGCAGGCAGCGCAGAACGATCCCCGGCAGGGCCCGAATGGCGCGCGCTACGATCGCGACCGCGAAGCCTGCCGTAGCGTTGTCGACGACTACCTTCGGCGGCGGCGCAACATCGACGATTCGCGCAGCCAGGTGTTCCAGGGCGAACGCGACCGCTTCGGCCAGGGCGCGCTGCCCGAAACGATGGCGGCCTACGGCGACAACCGCAGTGCCGACCGGCTGATCGCAAACTGCATGGAAAGCCGCGGCTGGCCACAGGCCCAACCCAAGTCCTGGTGGCAGAGAATCGGTAGCTGACGCCCCTGCGCTGGGCTCGCGCCGCAGCGTCTCGCGCCCGGCGGGAGACTACTCGGCGGCCCTGAGCGCAGATGCGAGGGTAAAGCTGCCTGTCTCGACATCCTGGATTGCGCGCTCCATGGCCTGACCGAGGACGTCGCTGCCGCGCGCGAGCCCGGCGGCAGCATCGCGCAGGCTGACCGTGGCGTGCATCGCCAGCGGACGATCGTCCTCGTAGATCCAGACTTGGAGCATGGTCATGACACGGTGGTCGCGAACCTCGAGGGAGCGGCCGGCATGGAGGAACCATTTGCTGCGAGTCATGTTGCTTGGGAAACGCCACGCCCGCCCGATAGTTGCCTGAAAGCTGCCGGCAGCCGGACGCAGCGGGGGGATGCAATGGCCGATACCTTCAGGAGGTGCCCGTGATCCGCAAAGCTCTGCTCTCCGTCGCGCTGCTGGCCGCCGGCTGCGCCCAGGTCCCGATGGCCGATCCTCAAGCCGATCAGATGGGCCGCGCGTTTCCGCCGCCGGAGCCCGGCAAGGGTGCCCTCTATGTTTATCGCAGCGGCATCATGGGGGTGGCCAAGCCGATCGACGTGGCGATCGTCGGCGGTGCGTCCGCGCAACTCGCGACCAACACATACCTTCGGCTGGAAGGGCCGCCCGGCCCGGTCGAGGTCGATTGCAAGGTTGGCGACAAGACGGGCGGCGGGCAGGTCGAGATCGGCGAGGGCCGTACCCGCTATGTCGAGGTCTCGATGAAAGTCGGGCTGCTGCTGCCGGGCTGCGAGGTCGCGGAAGTCCCGCCGGAGCAGGGTCAGGCCGCGGTGCGCGGTAGCCGGCGCGTCACGACCCAATGACGGTCATTTGCCCGGTGCCGGCGCCTGGCCGAGTTCCTTGAGGCGGATCTCGGCAAGCGCGCAGAATTCTCCGTCGGGATACTTGTCGAGATAGGCCTGAAGCGACGCCGGATTCTCGCTGTCGCGCACCGATTCCCAGAAGGTGCGCTCGATGTCCGGATTGGCCGGGGGGCGCGCCGTGCCGTCCGCGTCGGTAAGCTCCGCGAGCCGGGCATGGGCCAGCGTGGCGAAGCTGCCTTCCGGATATTCCTGCAGATAGGCGTCATAGTCGCCGGCCGTCTGGCTGTCCTTGATCGATTCCCAGAAGACGAGCTCGACCGACTGCGGGTCGACCTTCGTTCCCTTGGGCAGCTCCGACTGCAGCGAGATCGGCTCGTGCGCAGGCGGGGGCTCGGGCTTGCCGGCACCGGGGAAGAGGCGATAGCAACGCACCGGCTGGGCAATGTTCTTGACCGCCTGCTCGCCGAGATCCTCGAACTTGTGCGGCAGCTTGTGCCGGATATGGTCGCGCACGCCGCGCGAGATGCAGATCCCTCCGGGCTCCGCCAGGCCCTCGAGGCGGGCGGCGATGTTGACGCCGTCGCCGAAGATGTCGCCGTCCTTCACCATCACGTCGCCGACATTGATGCCGATGCGGAAGCGCAGCCGGCGCGCCTCGTCGAGCGGCTTGTTGGCGACGGCGAGTTCCTGCTGGATGTCGATCGCGCACTGGACGGCGGAGAAAACGCTGGCGAACTCGGCCAGCACGCTGTCACCCGCCGTTCCGAAGATTCGCCCGCCGTGCTGCCCGATCAGCTCGTCGGTGATGACGCGGTGGGAGGAGAGGGTATTGAGCGTGCCCTCCTCGTCGATCTCCATCATCCGGCTGTAGCCTTCGACATCGGCCGCCAGGATGGCGACGAGCTTTCGTTCCAGCGGCGGCGCTTCCATGTCCGAGCTAACGGCCCCGAAGGCGCCCGGTGGCGGCAGGGGCGGAACATATTTGTGCGATTTGCGCCCTATCCGAGGAAGGTGCCCTCCGGATCGCCGTTGAGCATGACCTTGCCGACGGTCTCGAAATGCGACTCGCGCGACTGAATCTGCTGCGACAGCGTGTGGATGTCGCGGAAGCGCCGCTCGAACGGCGTACCGAGGAAGATCGCCGACGTGCCCGCCGCCTTGTAGACGGCGTCCGCGACCTCGAGCGAGCAGTGGATCGCCTGGCTGCAGCCCAGCCGTACGCGCGCACGTTCGGTCGAGCCGAGCGGCTCGATATCGTCGGCCATCTCCCAGCATTCCTTCAGGATGTCGACCAGCCAGGCGCGCGCCGAGCCGAGCGCCGCCTCGTGGCGCGCCACGGCGGCCTGGACGGCCGGATTGTCCGCCAGCCGCGCCATGTAGCGCGGGGTCTTGTCGAGCGTCAGCGCCATGAACGCCTCGTGCATGGCGCGCGCGATGCCCAGTGCCACACCCGCGACGCCGACGGCATAGAGGTTCTGCGTCGTGAAGGCGTAGAGCGGCCCGCGGTCGCGTCGCAGGGTCGGATCCTCGCGCGTGCCGGAGAATTCCTCCGGCACGAAGACGTCCTCGATCGAATAGCCCTCGGAGGCCGTGCCGCGCATGCCGAGCGTGTTCCAGTCGCGGATCGGCGTGCTCTTCTCTTTCGGCATCAGCAGGGTGCGCACGGTCGGCCGGCCGAAGCGGTTGAGGCGCAGCGACCCGTCCGGCTCGACGACATGGCAATGCGCGCCGATCCAGTTGGCCTGGCGCGAGCCGGAGGCGAAGTGCCATTCGCCGGTCACACGGTAGCCGCCCGGCGCGGCGACGGCGCGATGCTGGTTGGGGGGGCCCCAGGCGATCAGCCCGCGTGGATGGCCGAAGATCGCGCGCGCACCCTCGATCGGGATATAAGGCGCGATCAGCGCCGCGCTGTTGCCGACGAAGACGTTCCAGCCGACCGAGCCGTCGAAGCGGGCGAGTTCCTCGATCGCACGCAGATAGATCCACGGCTCGACCTGATCTCCACCGACCGAGCGCGGCAACAGCATGCGGAAGAGCCGCGCCTCGTGGAGCTGGCTCAGGAGCGGTTCGGGGATCTCCTGCACGCGCTCGATCTCGTCCGCTGCCGCGGCGAGGGCGGGACCCAGCGCCCGCGCGCGTCCGACCGGATCGGCCTTGGCGGTGACGGACAGGGTAGCGACAGTGCTCATGCGCAACGCTCCGCGATGGCTCGCCGGGAAGGGGCTCGGTCGGAATTGGGCGCGCCGGCCGGCGTCGTGTCAATGCACCAGCGGGTCCTTCCCGCCGCAAACGAAGGCCTATACGGTGCGAGCGGGCGGGCCATCGGCTCCCGCCGCGATCCTGGGAGTGTTCATTTGTCTCGCAAGTTTTGGCAGCGGAACTTCGTCTCGTCGCCTGTGGCCCGCGGTCTCTGCGTGGTTCTCGCGGCCACCACGCTGAATGGCTGCGGCTGGTTCGATGGCTGGTTCGGCGGCGGCTCGTCGCCGCTCAGAGGTTCGCCGCGTCCCGGCGTCGACCGCCAGACGACGGCGAACGGCCTGCCGCCCGCCCCCAATCGCGGCGGATATGACGCGGGCGTGGCGCCACAGGACGACAATCGCAGCCAGCCGCTCGGCGCCATCGTGGCAGCCAAAGGCGGGCAGAAGGCGCAGATCGAAGCGGTCGAGAAGGAGCGCGCCCAGCGCGAGGCCGAGCGCGAGAAGGAGAGGGCGCAGCGGGAAGCCGAACGAAACCGCGAGAAGACGGAAGAGCGAGCCCCGGCGGCGCCGCCGGCGTCGCCCCCGCCCCCTGCCGATCAGGGACCGGCTGCGGCGCCCGCTCCCGAGGCCGCGCCTCCTCCCAGCCAACCGGCAGGACGCTGACAATAAAAAAGGCGGCCCGCGAGGGCCGCCTTCTTCTTTTCATGTCAATCCCGATCAGGCCGGGGTGTAGGGACGGCCGGGCCAGCGATAGCCGGGCGCGGGCAGCGGGATCTTCGCGGTGAGGAGCGCGTCCTCGAGAACCGGGATACCCGCGTTGTAGTCGCCGGCATCGCACTTCGCCATGGCAGCGGCCGTGATGCTGTCGATCTGGCCGACGCGGTACTCGCGCCACTTGTCGCTCAGCGCCTTGCAGTAGGACTTCGGATCGTTGAAGACCGCGGGGGTCGCCGTCTGGCCGGCGATCACGATCTCGACACGACGGTTCTGCGGCTCGCGGACGCCGTCACCGGTCTGGACCAGCGGCTGGCTCTCGCCCTTGCCGATCACGGTGATGGAGGCGGCCGGCACGGCGTTACGCACGAGCGCGTCCTTCACTGCATTGGCGCGGCGCAGCGACAGAGCCATGTTGTAGCTCTCCGGGCCGGACGTGTCGGTGTGACCCGTCGCGGTGATGCGGGCCGAGCCGGTCGTCTTGAAGGCATTCGACGCCTGCTGGATGGTGCTCAGCGCTTGGGGAGAAAGGTTGTACTTGTCCCAGTCGAAGAAGACCATGAACGACGTCGCCTGAACAGGCGGCGGCGGCGGCGGCGGCGGCGGCGGAGCCGGCTCGCTGCACGCGGCCAGCAACGACGCGGTTGCAAAGGCGATAAGAAGTTTCTTGATCATGAAGTCATTCCCCCGTCGGGATAGGTTGCCCTGCCGAACACAACGGCACATTATTGCCATGGTTCCGGCTTAGTCCATAATTTTGCTACTCGGCCGCCTGATTTAGCACCGCCGGGTTGCGCCATTGGACGAGCAGATCATCCCATTTGTGCAGGGCCTTGACTAGATGTGATTCTTTGATGTGGCCATAGCCCTTTATTTCGTCGGGGATTGCGGCCAATTGCACGGCAAGTGCATGATTCTCCAGGGATAGCGTGCCGAGCAGCTCGTCTATCAATCCCTCGTATTTTCGGATCAGCTCGCGTTCCTGCTTGCGCTCGGCACTATGGCCGAACGGATCGAAGACCGTCCCGCGGAGAATCTTCAGCGTCGCCAGCAGACGGAAAGCCGGCATCATCCACGAGCCGAATTCCTGCTTCGTCAGGTGTCCCGTCCGGAGATCGCGAGCGGCGAAGAGCGGCGGTGCCAGATGGAATTTGAGCCTGAAATCGCCCTCGAACTGCTCGGCGAGCTGCTTGGCGAAGGTCGCCTCCGTGAAGAGGCGAGCGACTTCGTATTCGTCCTTGTACGCCAGGAGCTTTGCGTAGTTGCGCGCAACCGTCTCGGCGAGCGTATTCCGGCCCGGCGTGTCGCGCTGCTCGATCGTGCGCACGCGCTCGACGAGCGCACGATAGCGATCTGCGAGCGCGGCGTTCTGGTAGCCGGTCAGATGCCTGACGCGACTCGCCACGATCTCGTCCACCGTCCTGGGCAGACGAGCAAACGGCACGACGGTATCCGCCGCTTTCGGCGACACGAGCGCTTCCACCGCCGCTCGGTCGGCTGCGGCGCGGCGGCCCCAGCGGAACGCAGCGAGGTTCATCGGCACAGCCGTGCCGTTCAGCTCGATGGCGCGTTCGAGCGCCTCGTACCCGATCGGGATCAGCCCCTGCTGATAGGCATGGCCCAGCATGAAGAGGTTGGTGGCGATCGAATCGCCCATCAGGCCGGTGGCGAGCCGGGTGGCCTCGACGAAGTCGCAGGCCCCGGCACCCGCCGCCGCCTCGATCGACAGGCGTAGCGTGTGCGCGGGGAAGGCGAGGTCCGGGCGGCGCGTGAACTCCCCGGTGATCGTCTCCTGCGTGTTGACGACGGCGCGCGACTGGCCGGGCTCGAGCTTGGCCAGCGCATCGGGGCTGGCGCTGACCACGAGGTCGCAGCCGAGCAGCAGGTCCGCGCCGCCGGCACCCAGCCGCACGGCATGCAGCGCCTCGGGCGTGGCACCGATCCGCACGTGGCTGATCACCGCGCCGCCCTTCTGCGCCATGCCGAGCTGGTCGAGCACGG